>CAYUYH010000206.1:0-4637 GCA_964449175.1 uncultured Planctomycetaceae bacterium | reverse complement strand
CCATGAACCCTCCCTGCTGAAAGGACGAGCCATGAACCGCTGGCAATGTGCGACTGTCGCTTGCCTGTTCCTGATGGGTTGCGCCCGCGGGTCGTTCACCAAGCCCAGCCTACAGTTCGCCCCGGACCTTTCCGGCCCGGCCGTCCCGTGGACAGGCCGAGACTTCGGCGACGGAGGCCGGGACTTCCACTTCGCCGTCGTCTCCGACCGCGCCGGAGGCCGCCGGCCAGGAGTGTTCGCCGAGGCAATGGACAAGCTCAACCTCCTCCAACCGGAGTTCGTCATCTGCGTCGGCGATCTGATCGACGGATACACCAAGGACGCCTCGGAGTTGCGCCGCCAGCAGGATGAGTTCGACGCCATCGTCCGCCGCCTCGACATGCCGTTCTTCTACGTCTCCGGCAACCACGACATATCCAACGAGCTGATGGCCTCGGCCTATCGCGAGCGTTACGGCCGGCCCTACTACCACTTCCTCTACAAGGGCGCGCTGTTCCTCGTGCTGTGCACGGAGGACCCGCCTGCGACGAAGATCTCCGACGAGCAGATCGCCTACATCCGCAGCGTACTCGCTGCAAACCCAAGCCCGCGATGGACGTTCCTGTTCATGCACAAGCCGATCTTCATCACCGAAGGCGACCAGGCGACCAATCCCTCCTGGGCGCGGATCGAGCCCATGCTGGCCGGCAGAAAGCACACCATCTTCGCCGGACACAACCACCAGTACGCCGTCTACGAGCGCGACGGCAACAAGTACATCCGCCTTGCGACCACCGGCGGGGCCAGCGACCTGCTCGGCAAGGAGTTCGGCACGTTCGACCATGTTGTGTGGGTGACGGTCACCCCAGACGGGCCCAGGATCGCCAACCTCATGCTCGACGGCATACACGACGAGTACGTCTCCACGCCGGAGCAGACCGCCCGCAGCTACGAGCTGCTGAAGGGTGTCCGGCTGGCGACGGAGACGCCGCTGGCCACGCTGGGGCCCGTTGAGCCGACGCAGACCACGCTGACGTTCAGCAACGCCACCGACGTGCCGGCGAGCATCACGGCCGTCTTCCAGCCGGACGGCGGGCTGATGCCCACGCCGCCTTCCATGCGGCTGCGGCTGCCGCCGGACTCCGAGCAGGCCGTCGAGGTGACGCTCAAGCCGGCCGAGGGGCTGGAGCTGGAAGACGCCAAGCCGCTCACACTCACCTACACCGTCTCATATGAGCTGGACGACGGCACGAGCCGGGAGTTCGATTTCAGCCGCCGCATCGGCATCGTCGAGCTTCGGACGCTCCTGCCGTTCGACCGGAAGATTACCGTCGACGGACAGCTTGACGATTGGCTGCCGCTGGGTGCGGCAGTCGAGCCGGCCAAGATCGAAGGGGACCTCGCCGGCTACCTCGGACCAAACGACTGCCGATTCGCGTTCGCCGTCTCCCAGGACGGCGAGTATCTCCACATCGCCGTCAAGGTCACCGACGACAACGTCTATCTCAGCTACGACAGCCAGCCCGACGACCAGGACGCCGTGGAGATACTGCTCGGCGGCGATCCGGACCTGGCCGGCTCGACGGACACCAAGCGGACCTACGGTATAACGATGTGCCCGTGGAAGGACCCGCCCACGCCCAACGTGAACACCAGCGGCACGAAGCTGAGGAACACCAAGCGCGCCGCGATCAGGACGCCGAGGGGCTACACGGTCGAGCTGGGCGTGCCGCTGGCCGAGCTGGAGAAGCTGACCGGCGGGCCGTCGCGGGACATACGCATCAACATCATCGTGAGGGACTGCGACGTGCCGGGCAAGATAGCACGGCTGTATTGGCAGGCGGACTGGTGGAGCGACCAGGCCGTCTACGGCAGCGGCATGTTCCATCTGGCGGAGGGCGAGCCGGCGACCCAGCCCGAGGCAACAACCGCACCGGCTGCGGCGACCAAGCCGGCGGAGACGCTACCGCGGTAGGCGCGTCGCCGGTACAATGCCCGATCCCGCCCGCGGCGGCGGGCGGAATGCAACTGCGAAGGAAACCGTGATGGAGAAGGTGATACGCGGCAAGGCATACGTCGTCGGCGACAACATAGACACCGACCAGATCATCCCCGCCGAGTATCTCAGCTATAACCCCGCCGACGCGTCGGAGCGGAAGTACTTCGGCAGATACGCGATGAGCGGCGTGCCGATCGACCAGGCCGGCCTGCCCGCAGGCGGCGTGCGCTTCGTGGACAACGGCGCTTTCACCAGCAAGTTCACCGTCATCATCGGCGGGCGGAACTTCGGCTGCGGCAGCTCGCGCGAGCACGCGCCGCTGGCAATCGCCCAGGCCGGCGTGCAAGCGGTCGTCGCGCAGAGCTACGCGCGGATCTTCTACCGCAACAGCGTCAACGGCGGGTACGCGCTGCCGCTGGAGACGGCGGAGCGACTGGTCGGCCTGGTCAACACCGGCGACGAGATTCAGATCGACATCCCAGCCGGCATCGTCCGCGACCTGACCACGGACGGCAGTTGGCCGCTCGAGCCGCTCGGCGAAGTGGAGGAGATCATCCAGGCCGGCGGGATATTCGAGTACGCCAAGAAGGCGGGAATGCTTTGACGACCAGGGACCAGGGATTGGGGGCCAGGGACCAGGCAACAGGCATTAGGCAACAGGCATCTGGCAATAGGCACTGCACGGCACTGGGCGCTGGCGGGCGAGATGATGGAAGGCGCAGACGCGCTCAACATTCGTGACGCAGCCGGCGGGGCCGTGATCGCCGTCAAGGCCGTGCCGGGCTCGTCGCGCGACCGCATCGTGGGTCCGCTGGGGAGGAGCCTGAAGATCGCGACAGCCTCGGCCGCCGAGAAAGGCAAGGCCAACGCCGCCATCGCCCGGACACTCGCCGCCGCCCTCGGCGTCGACAGCCGAGATGTGACGCTCGCCAGCGGCCAGACAAACCCTCGCAAGGAGTTCCTCGTCGCGGGCATCTCCGCCGACCGGCTCCGCGCGCGATTGGCTGAGATCGACTAACCTCTGCGTCGCGGGCCGCGCTCGTTGGAGATGCGCGAGTCTCGCCTGCGCTTGGCCGCGGCGAAGAACCGCATGATCCCCTCGACGTCGCCGATGTCCACCAGGTCGCGGAAGGCGATCAGCCGCTCGTCAAACGCGTCGACGGCCGCGAGGATAGCCCGGCGGTTCGTGGCGAAGATGTCCCGCCACATCTCCGGGTCGCCGCTGGCCAGGCGTGTCATGTCGGCGAAGCCGCTGGCCGAGACCCCCAGGTCGGCCTTGCCGGGCAGTCGCATCAAGATCGCCGCCAGCGCGTGCGGCAGGTGGGAGACCCTCGCCAGCGCCCTATCGTGGGCGGCCGGCGTCATCCGCACGGTCCTCATGCCGAGCTTCCGCCAGAGCAGCTCGACCCGCCCCGCCGCCCGGCGCGACGTGCGGGCGGTGGGAGTGATGATGCACGTGGCGCCCTTGAACAGGTCGGCCCTGGCGAAGGCTGGGCCCTTCTGCTCGCTGCCGGCCATCGGGTGGCTGCCGACGAAGCTCCCCGCGTCGCGCAGCACACGCTCAGCCACGCGGACGACGACGCCCTTGGTCGAGCCGACGTCGGTGACCAGCGCGCCGCGGCGCAGGTGCGGGGCGATCCGCGCCAGGTGCGCGCCGAACGCGCGGACAGGCGTGGCCAGGATCACCAGGTCGGTCTTGGCCGCCGGCTCAGCCGCGTCAAAGTGGGCCGAGTCGATCATCCGCCGCCGGCGCGCCGCGTCCAGGCTCTTCTGCCGCCGGCCCACGCCGGCGACGCGCACGCCGCGAAACGCCTTCTTGATCGCCAGCGCCGCCGAGCCGCCCAATAGCCCGACGCCGACGATCGTCACGTGCCGCAATTTCAACGTATCCGCCGCCATGGCCCGCGAAGCTTATCAGCCGGCCCGCTTTGCGTCAACGCCTGCTGTCGGGCGCTTTACTAATGCGGGCGCCCCGGCGACAATGTGGCCGTCAGTCAACTCGCAATCATGGCCAAGACCGCGATCAAACCCATCTACGTGCTGACCGGCAGCGACGCCCTGCTGCTCGACGCGGCGCGGCGGGAGATCATCTCAGCCGTCGTCGGCGACGCCGACCCGCAGGTGTGCGTGTCGCGATACGACGACGACGTGGAGCTGGCGACGGTCCTGGACGAGCTGCGGACGTTGCCGTTCCTCGCGCCGCGGCGGGTCGTCATCGTCAGCCCGGCCGACGGATTTGTCACCAGCCACCGCGAGCGGCTGGAGAACTACCTCGACTCGCCATCGACGCACTCGGCCCTGGTGCTGGTGACCGCCGCGTGGAAGTCCAACACGCGCCTGGGCAAGGCAGTCGCCCGCGTCGGCGAGCTGATCGAATGCTGCCCGCCTGACCGCGGCAGCCTGTGCCGGTGGATATCCGCCGCAGCCGAGCGGCGCGGCAAGAGAATCGCCCGCCAGGCGGCTGAGCTGCTGGAGCAGTTGGTTGAGCGGGATTGCGCCACGCTGGACAGCGAGATCGAGAAGCTCTCGCTCTACGTCGGCTCGCGCGGGCGGATCGAGGCGGCCGACGTGTCGGCCGTGGCGGCGGCCTCCGCCGGACCGGCTGCCTTCGCGCTGACCAACGCCATCACCTCCGGCGACCCGGCTGCGGCGCTGGAGG
>CAYUYH010000205.1:0-4712 GCA_964449175.1 uncultured Planctomycetaceae bacterium | reverse complement strand
TTTTGTTCCACGGCCAGAATGCATTCCTTCTGCCGGCGCTGCCGGCCGCGGTCGCGCTGCGCAGGCTTGGCGGGAGGCAGCGTGGCCTGCTGGCAGTGGAGGCGGCGTTGGCGGCGGCGACAGTCGCTGTCACAATCGGCATGGTCTACGATGGGGTCTGCGCGGCAGGGTTCGTGGCGGTGCCGGGCAACATACGCGGCAGTTTCGGGGGAATGTTCGTCTCGCTGTCCGGCCTGGCGACGGACCAGGACGACTTCACGATGTTCAGCTTCGATCACCTGCTTCAGGTGGGCAACATCGTCGCGGCAGCCTTTCCGGCATTTGTCATCTGCGCGGTGGCCCAGGCCGGTTGGAGGCCAGCCGAGTGCCGCAGCCGCCCGGAGTCGCTGCTGGCCGTCCTGTCGCTGGGGTACCTGGCGTTTGTATTCCTGTGGGGCTTCGACCTGGGCTTCCCAGCCGACTACGACCTGATGATCAGCATGGCCACGCCGCTGCTGCTGTTCCTGACCGGCTGCGTGATCAGAATCCACGACAAGCTGCCGGCCCTGGCTTGGGGGATCGTGGCTGTGAATCTGGTCTACTCCTGGGCGTTCCTCTGGCTGATGCTGAGATGAGCCCCCCGCTCCGTGCCGCGTGCACCAGACTCAGCGCTTGCGCTTGCCCCGTCGCGGCGTAGGGGCCTTGCCCTTCTTCCCGCCCTTTGGCTTGGCGGAGGACTTCTTGGCCTTGCCGCTGGAGCGCTTGGCCTTGCCGACTGGCACGAGGTTGAGCTGTCGCCGGGCAGTGTCGACGGCGACGATGCGAACGTCCATCAGGTCGCCGATGCGGTAGGTCTGCCCCGTCCGCTCGCCGCGGACTTGGCCGAGGCGGGCGTCCACGTCCCACCAGTCGTCGCCGAGATCCTCCATCCGCACCAGCCCCTCGATGAGGAACCGCCGCAGCTGCACGAAGATGCCGAAGTTGGCCACCCCGGTCACCACGCCGTCGAACTCCTCGCCGACGCGCCCCTCGAGCATCTGGAGCAGCAGCACCTCGCGCAGCTCCATCTCCGCCGCCTCCGACCGGCGCTCGGCCGCGGTCATATTCGACCCAAGCGTCGTCAGCCCGGAGACATCCTCCGGCGGGCGCGAGTCGAGTCGGCCGCGACAGTAGGCCTCCAGCATGCGGTGGACGGTCAGGTCGGGGTAGCGGCGGATCGGACTGGTGAAGTGGCAGTAGTGCTCGCTGGCCAGGGCGAAGTGGCCGACGGTCATCGGCGAGTACTCCGCCTGCTGGAAGGTCCTCAGCACGGCGAGGTTGACGGCATAGCTGGCCGGCGTGCCCTTGACCTTGGCCAGCAGGTCCTGAAGGTCGCGGCGGGACAGGTCCGGCGGGACGCGAAACCCAGCCGCCCGCACGAACGCCGCCAGCGGCTTGGCCGAGGTCGGATCAGGCGCGGGGTGGATTCGCCGCAGCACAGGCCGACGCAGCCGGTCGAACAGGGCCGCGACGGCCTCGTTCGCCTCCACCATGAACATCTCGATGATAGTGTGCGAGTAGGACTGGTCCTCCGGCACGGCATCGACGACGCGCTCGCCGTCGAAGACCAGCTCGACCTCAGGCAGGTCCAGGTGCAGCATGCCAGCCCGGCGCCGGCGGGCCTCGATCCGCCGGGCAAGCTCCAGGCAGCCCTGCACCAGCTCGACGATCTTCCGGTCGAACCCGCCCGTTTTGCCGTCGCAGATGCCCTGCGCCTCGGCGTACGTCAGCCGCTTGGACGAGGCGATCACCGTCTCGGCGAAGCGGGTGGCCGCGACTTTGGCGTCGGCATCGTAGGTGATGAAGGCGCTCTTGCAGTATCGCCGCTGGCCCTCCTGGAGGCTGCATACGCCGTTGGAGAGCACCTCCGGCAGCATGGGCACGACGCGGCGGGGGAAGTATGTGCTCGTGCCGCGGGCGACCGCCTCGCCATCCAGGGTTGAACCGCTGCGGACGAAGTGCGACACGTCGGCGATATGCACGCCGAGTGTGACGGCCCCGTCGGCGGCGCGGGTGAGGCTGACGGCGTCGTCGAAGTCGCGGGCGTCAGGCGGGTCGATGGTGACGACGGTCAGGCCGGTCAGGTCCTCGCGCCCGTCGGCGGCGGAGGCGTCGAAGGCATTGACCGCCGACCGCGCGTCGGCCAGCGCTTCGGGCGGGAAGTCGTCCCGCAGGCCGTGCGCGCGGATGACGGCCAGCGTCTCAGCCGCCAGTTGCCCGCCCGCCCCGAGCGTCTCGACGATCACGCCGGCCGGCAGCTCGCCCGCCTTGCCGTAGTCCACGATCTCGGCGACGACCTTGGCGCCCTCAGCCGGACCGGCCGTGCCGACGTCGCGGATGACGATAGGCCGAGTCATCGCCGACCCGTCCGGCAGGACGAACCACGCGCTCTCAGCCCGCTGGAGCGTGCCGACGAAACGGTTCTGCCCGCGCTTGACGATCTCGACGATCTCACCGGCGTACAGCGCCTTGCCCTCGCGCCGGCCGCGGCGCTTGACGGCAGCGACCACGATGTCGCCGGTGAGCGCCCCGCCGGCGGCCTCCTCCGGGATGAACAGGTCGCCGTGGCTGGTGGGCGTCTCTGGCACGACGAAGCCGAAGCCGCGAGGGTTCGCCCGGAACACGCCCGTCACCTGCCGGCCCATCTCCGGCAGCGTCAGCGCGTCCTTGGCGCCCAGGACGACCCTGCCGGCGTCGCGCAGCCGCTTGATCGCCTGGCGGAAGCTGTCGTAGTCCTCGTCGGCAATGCCGAGCTGGCGGGCGAGCCGACGCGGCTTCAGCGGCTGATATCCGCGGGACGACATGAACTTCATGATCGCTTCTGTGTAGCGCTCGGGCATGGATTCCTCAAGACGACGGCAGGCTGTTAGACCTTTAGACTATTAGGCTGTTCGGCGCTTCGCCATTTCAGGTTATCCGCCAGACAGCGGCAAGGCCACGGAATTGTGTGTCCCTCCGTCGAGCGGGCGCGTACCATTGCCCCGGCGGGGGACTTTGAGACGATCCAATACACACATGGAGACATCGCAATGAAGGCGATAATCGAGTTGGCGTCGCGGCTGGGCAAGGCCATCGCCGAATCGCCCCAGGCGGCCAAGCTGCGAGCAGCCAAGGATGAGCTGGAAAAGCATGCCGAGGTCAAGCAGATCCTCACGGACTACAACGCCCAGGCCGAGAAGGTCGCCAAGCTGGAGGCCGAGGGCAAGACCATCGAGGTCGACGACAAGCACCGCCTCCAGCAATTGCAGGATTCACTCGTCTCCAACGAGGTCTTCAAGCAATACACCGCCGCACAGGTGGACTACGTCGACCTGCACCGGGCCGTCAACGCCGAACTCCGCAAGCAACTAGGAGAGACGGAGACGTAGCCGGGAGTCAGTCGCCAGTAGCCATTCGTGCGGCCCGCAATTGCCGAATGCCGATTGGGGATTGCCGATTGGCAAGCTCTTCGGCAGGCCCGGGCCAGGCAGGTTCTTCCAGGCCCGCAGCTCGGTTGTCTGGTTAGAGTTCGATCTCCCCTTCCTCCAAGGCCTTCAGCAGAAGGCCTTTTAGCTCCAGCACCATCTGAGGAAGTCTGGCCAGATCCTTCTCGTCGTGAATCCAGCAGACAAGCACGTCCACATCCTCCGGCTTGTGGTTGAACGAGAAGTCCTTCGAGTACATCTTGAATTCAGCCATCATGTACTGCCCAGATGCAGCATCCATCAGAATGGCATCAGGTTTGGTGCGCTCCGTACTGTAGCCAAGGCGCTGAAGTAGCTGACTGTTAACGCCACAGCAGTACCGATAGTCTGTCTTCTCCGCCAATACCCCGAAGACCATATACACATCAGGTTCGCTCTGGGGCACCCAACGCCTTAGATTGCCGGGGGCGAACCTTTCAATGTGCACGTGTCGCAGCCGATCCCTGTCGAACACGGGAACGTACTCAACAACGCCTGGCGCGGCCTCTGTGTCAACACCTCGAGCAACACGGACCCGGTCGGGCGGAGGCGATAGGACAACACTGGTCCCGTCGTAGGAGACCCCAATGCGATCTCCTTCGCGCAGCTCGAACTCTCGATACAGCACGGCCAACCCGCCTATGAACCCCTGGCCGTTGATCGTGCCCTCAGCTTCAACCTCGGGCAGGCCTTCAATGGCAATGCCGAGCTTCTGGCCAGGAGTTACGTCGGTTTCGCGCAGGAAGTCGGTCCCCAGGTTTAGCCCTCGGAGGTCTATGTAGCTTCGACGGACCGTTGCCGTGCCTGTATACATGTTTGTTCTCCTGGTCTCGATGTCTCTGCCCTTGCACACATCCCACCATACCGTCTGCCCGCGTGTCGAATCGCTCCGCCCTACAGTCCCTCCAGCAGGTGGCCGAGTTTGTCGCGTTTGGCCTTGAGGTAGTCGCGGTTTTCGCTGCCGGCGGGGATCTGGAGCGGGACGCGCTCGACGATCTCCAGGCCGAAGCCCTCCAGCCCGAAGATCTTCCGCGGGTTGTTGGTCATTATCCGCAGCCGCGTCAGCCCCAGGTCGCGGAGTATCTGGTTGCCGATGCCGTAGTCGCGCCGGTCCGGCTCGAAGCCCAGGTGCACGTTGGCCTCTACGTTGCCCATGCCCTCCTCCATCTGGAGCTTTTATGCCCGCAGCTTGTTGACCAGGCCGATCCCCCGGCCCTCCTGTCGCATGTACACGAGGACCCCACACCCTTC
>CAYUYH010000204.1:0-4722 GCA_964449175.1 uncultured Planctomycetaceae bacterium | reverse complement strand
GGACGATGTAGTCGGCCGCCGCCAGCCACTCCTCCAGCTTGGCGGAGTCGCCCCGCTTCAGCAGCACCGGCTTGCGTACGCCGCCGAGCTTGGCCAGCAGAGAGTAGTTCCGCATGTTCCGCATGCCGACCTGGTAGACGTCGGCGTGCCGCCCGACCAGCTCGATGTCCTCGCTGTCGACGATCTCCGTGACGATGGGCAGGCCCGTCTGCCGCTTGACCTTGGAGAGGATCTTCAGCCCCTTCTCGCGCAGGCCCTGGAACGACCAGGGCGAGGTCCGGGGCTTGTACGCCCCGCCGCGGAACATCTGCGCGCCGGCGGCGGCGACCTCCTCGGCGATCCGCAGAGTGGTGTCTTCCTCCTCCACGGAGCAGGGCCCGGCGATGAAGACCAAGTCCTTGCCGACCTCGACCTTGCCGACCTTGACGATCTCGTCGGCCGGGTGGACGTATCGGGAAACGTACTTGTATGGGCGGAGTATCGGCATCGCCCGCTCGACGCCGGGCAGGGCGGCCAGGGAGTCGAAGTCCACCTCCCTCTCGTCGCCGATGACGCCGATGATCGTGCGCTCCTTGCCCGTCGAGAGGTGCACGTCCATCCCGTACTTCTTGATCCGCTCAACGACGCCGTCAATCTCGGCGTCGAGCGCGCCAGGTTTCATTATGACAACCATTTGATCACTCCCAACAGACGCCATCCGGCGACCCGCGCCTCTGCGGCGCCGGGCCTGAGGAGGGCCTCAATCCGCAATCCGAAATCCGCAATTCAGGTGACGTGTATCATCGCCTTTATCACGCCATCGAGGTAGTTGCTCACCAACTCAAACGCGGCCATCGCCTCGCTGAACTCGAAGTGATGCTTGGCCAGGCAGTCCACTTCGATCGCGCCCGAGGCCACCAGGTCGATCGCCGGCTGGATGCAATCGTTCTGCCGGCGGACGTCCTGGAAGACCAGCTCGCGCCGCCGGGCCGTGTGTATGTCCAGGCTGATCCGCTCGGCGCCGGGTATGCCCACCAGCATGCACTTGCCGCCGGGCGCGAGCGTGGCGACTGCCTGGTCGACCGTCTCCTGCTCGCCGGCACACTCGAACACGCAGTCGAAGCCGCCGCGGGCGGCCTCCGCCGCCAGGGCGATCACGTCCTCGTGCTTGGCCGAATGCGACCAGTCGGCGCCCAGCCTCTTGGCCAATACCACGCGCGCGTCGATCAGGTCGGTCATGAACGCCTTCACCGTCGGGTCGCCGTGCTTCAGCGCCAGCAGCACGCACAGACCGATAGGCCCGCTGCCGAGGATGGCCGCGGTCCCCCCGGCTGGCACGGCCGCCAGGTTCCGCGAGTGCAGGCCGATCGACAGCGGCTCGGTCAGCGTCGCCTGCACGAAGCTCATCGTGTCGGGTATCGGATAGCAGCACTCCGCCGGCATGACCAGCCGCTCGGTCAGCGCGCCGGGCGCCTGGCCCGGCGAGGCCAGGAACTTCTGGTTGCGGCAGGTGTGTTTCCGCCCGCCGAGGCACTGGTCGCACTCGCCGCAGGGGATCAGCGGGTCGATGGCCACTCGCTGCCCGGGGGCCAGACCTCCCGCGGCCGGGCCGGTCGCCAGCACCGTCCCCGCGCACTCATGCCCGATTATCCACGGATAGACCGCCTGCGAGCCGCCGACCTTGCCCTCCTTGTAGGTGTGCACGTCGCTGCCGCAGACGCCCACCACCTCCACGCCGATCAGCACATCGTCGTCGCGGACGATCTCCGGCTCCGGCGCCTCGCCGATCTCTATCTTCCTCAACCCGGTCAGAAACGCAGCCTTCACCTGCCGGTCCTCCAGCTACGACTCGCCGACGGCGGCTACCGCCCGCCGGCCACGTCTATCAGTATCTTCGTGAACGCCGCGGGGTCGGCGTCCCAGTCGGCCAGCGCCTCGCCCGCAGCGGCGAGCGGGCAGACGCGCGTTATCACCTGCTCGGTGGGGAACCGCCCGCCCTCGAGCATCTCGATCACCCGCGGGAAGTCGTCCAGCGCGTTTCGCGAGCCGCGGATGTCCAGCTCCTTCTGGACGAACAGCTTGGTCTGGTACTCCACAGGCGCCTTGGCGTAGCCGATGTAGACGACCCGCCCGGCGAAGGCGACTTCCTCAACGGCGGCCTGGAACGTCTGAGGCAGACCGATCGCCTCGACCACGACGTCGGGCCCGTCCCCGCCGGTAAGCTCAGCCAGTGCGTCGTGCAGCGGGGTGGCGGCGGAGTTGACGGTCTCGGCCGCCCCGGCGGCGGCTGCGACGGCGAGCTTCGCGTCGTCGATGTCCACCGCGATCACACGCGCGCCCGCGTACGCCGCCCCGGCGACGGCGCCCAGGCCTATCGCGCCGCAGCCGAGAACGGCCACCGTGTCATCCGGGCCGACCTGGCCTCGGTCGGCGGCGTGGAAGCCCACCGTCAGCGGCTCGACCAGGGCAAGGGCCTTGATGGAGAGCTTCCGCGAGGCGTACAGCTTGCTCGCGGGCACGGAGAGCAACTCCGTCAGCGCGCCGTCGCGCTGCACGCCGAGCGTCTGGTTGCCGCGGCAGGCGTTGGGCCTGCCCCGCCGGCACGACGTGCACTGCCCGCAGCTCGTGTAGGGCGAGACGGTCACGTTGTCGCCGACGGCGAACGCCTCGCCGGCCGGGCCTGAGACCTGCTCGACCGTGGCGGCGATCTCGTGGCCGGGGATGCGCGGGTAGGTCACCATGGGGTTGGCGCCGCGGAAGCTGGTCAGGTCCGAGCCGCACAGCCCGACCATCCGCACCCGCAGCAGCACCTCGCCGTCGGCAGGGGCCGGCGGGTCGATCTCGCGCAGCTCCGTTTCGTGCGGTGAGACAATGAAGAACGCTTTCACTTCCATATACTCCGGACGGGCCGCTCGATGCGGGCGGCAGAGCCCGCCGACGAGCGGGGCTGGCTATCCTAGCAGCCCGCGAGATGACTTCCAGATATTTCCCGCGCGACGCTGGCTGCGCGCGTGCGGATAGGTAGAATACCGGGCATGACTTGCCAAAGAACGCTCACATTGCTGACAGTGCTGGCATCCCTGGCGGCCACACAGGCCGGATGCCGCGAATCCGCCCCCCCGCCGACCTCGCAGCCGGCGTCGCAGCCGGCGTCGCAATCCGCCCCGGCCGAGCCAGGCAGCTTCGAGGACCTGACCGCCCGCGGCGCCGCGGCCATCGAGGCCGGCGAGTACGCCCAGGCCGTCGCCCTGTTCGCCTCCGCCGCCAAGATGCGCGCCAACGACCCGGAGGCCCTGCGAGGCCTGGCCAATGCCCTGTCGCTGGCCGGCGAGCACACCCAGGCCGCCAACACCTACAAGCGAATCCTCCAGCTCGACCCGGCCGACAAGACGGCCAAGTTCGACCTCGCCGTGACGCTGTCTCGCCTGCGGAGCTTCACCGCCGCCGAGGACCTCTACCGCCAACTGCTCGCCGAGGACGACGCACTCAGCCAGGCGCGATACAACCTCGCCTGCCTCTACCAGATGCAGGGCAAGCTCGCCCAGGCCGACCTGTGCTGGCAAGAGATCAACGACCGCGAGCCGAACTTCGCCGCCGCATACGCCATGCGAGGCATCGTCCTGATGGACATGGGCAAGTTCGACCAGGCCACCAACTCGCTGGCCCGGGCGGCAGAGCTGGACAGCGATGAGCCGGGAATCTGGCTGAACCTGGCCAGTGCCGCCGCTGCATCCGGCCGGCTGGGACTGGCCGCCACGGCCGCCACAAGGGGCGCCAGTCTCGCCGAGGATGACCCAATCGCATGGGGGCTGCTGGGCGACATCCTGCTGGAGCTGCACCGCGCCGAGCCCGAGAAGAACGACATCGCCAAGGCCATCGACGCGTGGCGGCGGTCGCTGGAGCTGGACCCCAACCAGCCCGGCATCCGCCAGAGACTGGAAGTCTTCGCGCCGGCGGAGGCGAATTGACAATCGCCGGGTGACTGCCGACAATTGCCGCTTGGATCGCGCCCAGCCTGCGCGGGATGCGGGAGAGACCAATGGCCTTCGACCTGAAACAGTACGCCGACGCCGTAAGGCTGTCCGACGGCTCGACCGGCGTGCGCCTCACCGACGGTGCGACGGGCACGCAGTTGGCCAAGCTGGGGCTTCAGCCGGGCTCGCCGGCGGAACTGTGGAACGCGATCAGCCCCTCAGTCGTGGAGCAGGTGGCGGCGGAGTACATCAAGGCCGGTAGCGAGGTGATCCTGACAAACACGCTCTGCGCCAACCGCTACATGCTCGCCCCGCACGGCCTGGAGGACAAGGCCGCCGACCTGGCCGAGGCCGGCGCCGTCATCGCGCGCCGCGCCGCCGATGCCGCCAAGGCCGACGGCAGGGACGTGAAGGTCTTCGCCTCCATCGGGCCGACCGGCAGGATCGTCCTGACCGAAGACACCGCCGCCGAGGACCTCGCCGCCGCGTTTGCCGAGGCGGCAGAGTCCGTCGCCTTCGGCGGCGCCGACGCGATCGTGCTGGAGACGTTCAACGAGCTGGACGAGCTGAAGATCGCCCTGGCCGCCATCCGCAAGGCCGCCCCAGACCTGCCCGTGGTCGCCTGCATGACGTTCTCGTCCGGGCCGGACAAGGCCCACACGATGATGGGCAACTCCCCCGCGGACCTGGCCAAGGCCGCCAAGGCCGGCGGCGCCGCTGCCGTCGGCGCAAACTGCGGCACCGGGCCGGAACACTACGTCAAGGTGGC
>CAYUYH010000203.1:0-4739 GCA_964449175.1 uncultured Planctomycetaceae bacterium | reverse complement strand
ACCTGGACTCCTCGCCGGCCGTCCGCGCACGCCGCCGCAAGGCCGACCTCGCCGCCGCTGGACAGGACACGCCGACCGCCGAGGTGCTCGCCGCCATCAATCAGCGCGACCGCCGCGACAGCACTCGCCCCGTCGCCCCGCTGACCCGCCCGCCCGACGCGATCGTGATAGACAACTCCGACATGGAGATCGCCGAGACGGCCGCCCTGCTGCTCGCCCACGTGGAGGGCCGCAAGTGACCCGCCTGGCCAGCTACCCGAACCCGGCCCTGCGCGTCTGGCGGCTCGCCGGCGGCGCCGTCCAGCAGCCGGGCCTGTGGTACCGCGTCATGCGGCGACTTGTCCAGACCACGATGTGCGCGGCCTGGAAGATCCGCGTGTTCAACCGCCACTACGAGCCGGCCGACGGCGGAGCGGTCTACATCTGCAACCACCAGAGCTTCCTCGACCCGATGCTGATGAGCCTGGGGCTGAAGCGCCCGATGAACTACATGGCCCGCGATACGCTGTTTCGCGTTGGGGCGTTTCGGCGGCTCATCGAATCGGTGAACGCGTTTCCGGTGCGACGCGGTACGGCCGACCTGGCCGCGCTGAAGGAGGCGATGCGCAGGATCAAGTCCGGCGGGCAGGTGGTGGTGTTCGCCGAGGGCACGCGGACGCGGGACGGGCGGATAGGCCCGCTGCTGCCCGGCGTGGCTGTGCTCAGCCAGCGGGCTGCCGACTGGACCGTGCCGGTGGTCATCGACGGGGCGTTCGAGGCCTGGCCGAGGACCGCCCTGCTGCCCTCGCCCGGCTGCGTCACCGTCCAATACGCCCCGCCGATCGCCCAAGCCGACGCGAAGAAGATGACCCCGCAGGAGCTGGTCGCCCGCGTCCGCGCGCAGCTCATCGAGATGCAGACCGACATCCGCCGCCGCACCGGCAGACCGCCCCTCCAATACGACGAAGAAACGTTGTGCGACACAGAGCCCGCAGAGAGCGGATAGGAAGCTGCTACGACGAAGAAGTCTTTTGCGACATAGACCCCGCAGAGCTTGCAGAGAAGTCCAAGACAAGTTGAGTGTTGGATCGCATCAGCGGCGCAGCTCCGAAGCCCCGCAGGGGCGTAAGATGATAGCCGGCGGCGTGAGCCGCCGGTAAGCGACACCCACCACGTTCAGAGCCCCGAAGGGGCGAAAGGGCCTGCGGGTATAGCACTGCGCGCGGGACGGCCGCGACACGCAGCTGCCGCCCCTTCAGGGCTTGGGGAGAATCGAGCGCCTCCTACCGGGGGCTTACGCACCCCGGCTACCCTCTGTCAGCCCTCCGGGCTTTGTCCCCTAACGAACCCAAAACGCCCTTGACTCCCCCCTCGCTGGGGGTAGACTTCTCCCCATGTAGACGGGGGCAGATCTGAAAGCTCGATATGTTCTTTCAGGGGCGCCCCGAAGTTGCCCATACGTCCGCCAAGACTAGATACATGGGACGATTCCTTTCCTGAAGGAGACAATGGATGAGCGCCAAGTCATTCTCCGTCACAATGAGGGTCCGGATTGGAGATAGCGAACTAGAGATTACTGGCCCAAGCGATTTCGTTGAGAAGAAGATCGACGAGTTCGTCAAGAAGCACAAGGAATCTCTGGCACGACAGACACGCGTGTCACTGGGACCCGTGAGTGAGGAAGCCGGTCCGGTGCAGGCCACCCAGAAGAGGCTGTCCATCGGACAGTTCTTCAAGAAAGCAGCCCCTCGTACGGACGTCGAAAGAGCCTTGCTCGCCGGGTACTTCCTAGAGAAGTTCGAAGGGAGTGAGGCCTTCACTGCGGCGGAAGTCAGAGAGAAGATACGCCATGCCAAGGTCAGACCGCCCGGGAACCCCAACGATGCGGTGGCCAAGAACGTGATGAAGGGCCTGATGATGTCCGCAGGCAACAAGGGCGGGCGCATGGCATTCGTGCTGACAACCGACGGAGAGGAGTCCGTCGCTAACGCTCTCCAACAGGAATAGGGGATCCTCGTTGTCGACGGGTGACTTCCAGAGCTTCCGGTGTGAACTAGCAGCGGTTCGAGACGCGATCGGTAGTGTTGAGGGGAGAACTGTTCGCGACGAATCGCTCCGCGATCGAATCAGAATGCTCTTCCCCGTGTGGATTTCCACGGTTTCACCCTCTGTTTCGAGCCTGCGCGCAAGCAAACGGGATGTGCTCAAGCTTGACAGGGAGCTTGAAACCCTCGCCAGACTGGCCAACAAGATTACCCGCACGGATGAGTACAGGAAGCGAATAAACCGTGCACTCGCTCTCGCTAATGAGTTGACTCTGTGGCTTCCGCCCTCCAGTGAGGTACGCCCAGGGATTTCCACTACGTCCAGGGGGGAACTGTTCCTAAGCGGGATACCGGACTTGCCAATGTGGCTTGTCCCCAAGCCACTACTTGGTTGGCGACACACCATGGAAGGGTTCCTCAGAGACCATCCTTTCGACCAGTCGGTATTCGTCATGGTCCGTTACCGCGACAGGAATGACAGGCTTATAGCCGCCATCACCAAGCAGGCGGCGAAGTTCGGGTTCAACGCGATACTGGCACGTGACCACGATCTGACGGACGACCTCTACAACCCGGTTGCCTGCCTCCTCTGTTGCTCCAAAGGGCTAGCCATATTCGACCAGCCTGAACAGGGACAGGTAGTCAATCCGAATGTGGCCTACGAACTCGGGATGATGCATCTCCTTGGGCGAGATTGTCGCGTCCTGAAGCACGCGAAGCTGGCAGAGCTGAACGTCGACATCGATATGAAGCTTCGGAAGGAGTATGCGACCGTAGAGGAGGCCGCGGCCGTAGTTCGTGAATGGTTGGGCGCCGAAACGTGATGTGATCCCGGCGCTAGTACTGGGGTCGCCCTCAGCAGGGCAAGCGGTGGCCACCGGCTGCGAGTTGCACGCACCTCAACTCAATCCCATGGCCTTTAGGTTTCTGTAGCTTGCGGCGAGGGCGTCGAAGGGGTCGGTCTCGTACGAATCATCCTGCTCGACGAGGTAATGCTCGACGCCGGCGGCCTTGGCGGCTGCCAGGATGGCCGGCCAATTCAGGTTCCCCTCCCCGACCGGTGCGAAGCGGACCTCCTTTGAGGTGGTGACGGTCATGTCCTTTAGGTGCAGCAGTGGCTGGCGGCCTGGGTAGCGGGCGATCCACTCGGCCGGGTCGCCGCCGCCGGCCTGGATCCAGTACGTGTCGATCTCCGGCTTGAGCTGGGCGGGCGTGGTCCGCTCGTAGAGCATCTCCAGCCAGCACTTTCCCTCGATCCGCATCAGCTCCTTGTGGTGGTTGTGGTAGGCGAAGTCCATGCCAGCCTCGGCCAGCCGCTCGGCGACGGGCGCCAGCTCGGCGATGAACTTGGCCATGCCGTCCGGCCAGACGTAGTACTCGCCGGGCAGCGTGCCGACAGCCGGGTGGATGCAGTTGAGGGCCTTGTGGCGGGCGATCAGGCCGTCCAGGTCGTCGGTGAACTCCGCCCATGCCCGGTGCGTGGCTGCGACGACAAGCCCGCTGTCGGCGACGGCCCGGGCCAGCTCGTCGGCGGAGACCTCCTTGCCGATGCCGGATACCTGGACGGTCGTGTAGCCGATCGCCTTGATCTTGGCGAGCGACTCGACGACGCCGTCGATGGTCTTGCAGCAATTGCGGACGGAGTACATCTGCGCGCCGAGGACGCCCTTGGCCATGTCACGTACCTTTCAGTCTGCTTTCCAGGGCCTCCATGGCCCGCTCGTCCCTCATTCGCTGTCCGATCCACACGCCGATCGCCGCCCCGCCGCCCCCGGCCGTCAGCCAGTCCACGGGCAACGCGCGGGCGTACCACGGCAGGCCGACCCAGCCCTGCGGGATCGACATATCGTAGGAACCGACCGACGCCAGGGCGTAGAACAGCACGCCCGCCAGCAGCGGGGCCGCGAAATACACGCTCACCAGCGGCGCCGGCAGCACGTGATAGGCGATGATCACCGCAAGCGCGAACGCAGCCGACAGCGAGAAGATCACCTGACCGCGGTCGGCCGACTTCAGCATGACGGCCACGACCGCGATGCCGATGAACAGAGCGACGGCCGCGCTGGCGAGCGACTGGCCGACCTTGCCGAGCCCGGTCAGGCGCGTCGCCGGCGGCGATTGCGAGTCGTCCGGGACGTGCCACGGAGGCCGCCACCCCCAGCCCGGCCGGATCGCCAGGATCGCCGCCCGCACTCGCCCCGCCACGATTACCGCGCAGGCCAGGATCACGCCGAAGACCACCACTTCCACTATCAGCCTGGCGAACATGGCCCCCAGCCCGCCGGACTGGAGCCACACCAGCGTGCGCAACTGCGGGGAGCGGACGCTTACGGCCGCGATGCCGACCAGCGCCGCGACCATGGTAGCCGCCGGCCTGGCGCGGATGGCGAGCGCGGCGCAGGCGGCTGACATCGCCACCACCGCCGCGGCGAAGATAACGATCTGCCGCACGCCGCCGGCGACGAGGAAGCTGACCGCCTCCTGCCCGTCGCTGTCCCGCACGGCCGGGTACAGCAGGAAGTAGCCCACGGCGAGGGCCGCCGCGGCGATGACCTCGACGAGGAACTTCTCAAACCAGTGGGCGAGTTGGCGGTTCATTGTCGGAGGGCTATATTAGTGCGGCCGGGCATCGCGGGCAAGTGCGTAGCGCGTGCAGCGTCGCTGCACGCCCTTCTATGAAGCCGGGCATGTCAAGTCCCAACATCTGATTCTTTG
>CAYUYH010000202.1:0-4796 GCA_964449175.1 uncultured Planctomycetaceae bacterium | reverse complement strand
GGCCTGACGGCCTAAAACGTGCCCCGCCTCCTGGTGTAGGCGGGGGAGCGGCGCCGGTCGCGGCCGGCAGCGGTGATCGTCGTAGTGCCGAGTAAGGGAGCGCAGGCGCCCCTGCGGGGGTGTGGCTGTGGCCTGAGCGGTTGCGCTGGTCGCAGGCGGGCGATGCGCTGCCGGGGTGGGGTTGTATCTTCAAGGGGCTTATCCCGATCGCCCGTCGCGTTGCATTCCAAGGCGCGCTGGGGCTCCCGCCCCACTGCGAATACCATTGCTTCCTCAGCGTTTCACGCGCGGGGGCCGGTCACAGCGGCTTGGTCCGGTGGGCGTCCGGCGAGCCCTTGATGGCGATCATCCGATCCAGCGCGTCCTTGGCCTGGTGGGCGACGTCCGGGGCGACGGTTATCCGGTTGACGACGTTGCCCTCGGCCAGGTTGTCCAGCACCCACAGCAGGTGGGCGAGGTCGATCCTGGCCATCATCATGCAGTGGCTGGGCACGTCGGAGAGAATCCTCACGAAGCGGTCGCCGTGCCGCCTGGCCAGGCGGTTGACCAGGTTGCTCTCGGTGCCGACGGCCCACTGGCTTGAGGGCGCGGCGTGGGTGACGGCCTGGATGATCTGCTCGGTGCTGCCGGCGGCGTCGGCCAGCGATACGACCTCGTGGGGGCACTCGGGGTGGACGATCACCTGAATCGCGGCGTGCCGCTCGCGGACGCGGTGCACGTGGGCGGGGGTGAACAACTGGTGCACGTAGCAGTAGCCCTTCCAGAGGATGAACGTCGCGCGTCGAACTTGGTCGGCCGTCAGTCCGCCGTCCGGCAGGCGCGGGTCGTAGACCACGCAGTCGTCGAGACGAAAGCCCATCGCGACGGCGGTGTTTCGGCCGAGGTGCTCGTCGGGGATGGCGAAGACCTTCCTGCCATTGCGCCCCCCGCCTGATTTCATCGCCCATCGGAACACGTTTGCCACGTTGCTGGAGGTGCAGCAGGCGCCGTCGGCGCGCGCGGTGACAGCCTTCACGGCCGCGGTGGAGTTCACGTAGGTCACCGGCACGACCGGCTCGCCGGCCAGGCGATTGACCTCCTCGATGGCGGTCTCGACGGCGGCCGCGTCGGCCATGTCCGCCATCTCGCAGCCGGCGGACAGGTGCGGCAGGCAGACCGCCTGGTCCGCGCCGGATAGCACCTCCGCGGACTCGGCCATGAAGTGGACGCCGCAGAAGACGATGTACCTCGCGTCATGCCGCGCGGCGGCCTGCTGCGACAGCTTCAGGCTGTCGCCGACGAAGTCCGCGACGGCGACGATTTCGTCGGCCTGGTAGTGGTGGGCCAGCAGGCACAGGTCGCGGGCGAACTGCTCCTTGCGGGCCAGCACGCGCTCGGTGAGCTCGTCGCTGGTCGCGTCGTCATACGTCCGCGGCAATGGAATCTGCAATTGCATGGTCACACTCCCTCGCCGTCTTGTTCATTATACGTCCCGTCGGCCGGCGGAGGGGCGTCGTCGCCGCGGCGCGTGCGGATCGCGCCGAGAAGCTCGCGCAGCTCCGGCGCCCGCAGCACCCACGCCATCCACACGAAGGTGGCGCTCCCCAGCGGCACGCACACGGCCACCGTCACCCAGTCCGCCACGGACCCCATCAGCACGCGCACCACGCCGATCGCGGCAGCCATCGCGGCGCAGCAGGCGACCGTCCTCGCGACGCAGGCGGCGATCTTCCTGCCGCCCATCCGTCCCAGTCGAGTGCGAAGCGCCACGGCGAGCATCACCACGTTCACCGTCGCGGTCATCGAGCTCGCCAGCCCGAACGCCCCCGCCCCCAGCGGGCGGAACCACACCAGCAGCGCCACCAGAACCATGTTCACCACCACCAGAACGCACGAGACGATCATGGGCGTCCTGGGCTGCTTCAGCGCGAAGAACGCCCGCGAAAAGATCATGTACGAGCAGTACGCCCACATGCCCAGCGAGTACATCTTCAGCACGAAGGCCGAACCGGCGGCGTCGGCGGCGGTGAACTTGCCGCGTACGAACAGCATCGCCATGATCGGCTCGGCCAACATCCACAGCCCCGTCCCGGCGGCAAGCCCGGCCATCAGCGTCAGGCGGATCGCGCGGTTCAGCCCGCCGCGCAGACTATCGTGGTCGCCGCGCGCGGCGTAGCGGCTCAGCAGCGGAAAGACCGCCACGCCGAGCGAGACGGCCAACACGCCCATCGGCAGTTGATACAGCATTCGAGCGGCGTAGACCCGCACCTGGGTGGCCTCTGCCAGCGGGCGGGCGAGCTCGCGCCCGAACAGCACGATCGTGGGCCTCTCAGCCGTCGCCGTCAGCACCCAGATGATCACGTTGTCGACCAGCGGCGAGATCGACAGGAAGCCCAGGCCGATCAGCATCGGCGCCATCAGCCGCAGCATCGGACCGATGCCCGGCTCGACAGGACGCAGGCGCGGGCGAATGGCGAAGCCCGCCCGGCGAAGCAGCCACAGCACGGCGGCCAACTGGATCACCCCCGCCACCGTCACGCTGCCCGCGACGACCTGTAGCTGGGCGTGGACATTGCCGCTCCACCACGGCGCGACGACCCTGGCCGCGATGATGATCACGATGTTCAGGATGATCGGGGCTGCCGCCGGGTAGGCGAAGTGCCCGCGGCAGTTCAGCGCCGCCGAGCCAAGCGCCAGCAGGCAGACCGTCACCATGAACGGCAGCATGATCGCCGTCAGCAGGAGCAGCAGTTGGCGGTCCCACCCGCCCGGCGCGAGCACGACCCAGATCAGCAGCACAAGCTGCACGAGCACCATCAGCGCCAACAGGAAGCCGGCCAGCAGCCCCAACGTGTTGGCCAGCAGGCGCGATGCGATGGCGTGGCCCTGGGACTCCTCCGTGCCGGTCAGGACGGGCACGAACGCCCCGGCCAGGGCGCCCTCGCCGAACAGCCGGCGGAACAAGTTGGGGATCTGGAACGCGAAGACGAACGCCCCGGTCGCGCGGCTCGCCCCGAGCGACGTGATGGCCATGTCGCGCAGCAGGCCGAACACGCGGCTGACCGCCGTGATCACGGCGATCACCTTGGCCGCGCCGAAGAAATGCTCGCGCTCGCGATGTCCGTGATCGTCCATTGCCGCAACCGCCGCCGGACTGTAGGGCGTGCATCTCTGATGCACGCGGGCGTCCGCCGTCCGCGTGCAACCAAGTTGCACGCCCCACGGCCCGGGGACAGGGAAGAGATAAGACCGCAGCCGCGCGGCGAAATCAACTGGCAGCATCAACGTTTTGCCGAACGAGCTCCAGCCAAGGGTGGCAAATCCGAATCTCGAAACCCGAAACTCGAAACAAACCCAAAACGACAATGACCGAAGCACCCCACCACGCCACGCAGCGACCGACAGCCCGTTTGGGGAATTGGGGCTTGCTGGATTGGTGCTTGTTTCGGATTTCGTGCTTCGGATTTCGGGCTTGTCAGGCGGGTCTGTGCCGTCCGGCGTCCGCGTGCAGCGAAGCTGTACGCCCTACGGGCTTGACGGAACCGGCTGTCGTCGCGACCATTGCGCCATGCGTGTCTGCCACGTGATTACCCGGCTGATTCTGGGCGGGGCCCAGGAGAACACGATCCTTACGTGCGAGGGCCTGAAAGCCCGCGGCCACGAGGTGACGCTGATCACCGGCCCGCCGCTGGGGCCGGAAGGCGACCTGATGGCCCGCGCGGGCCGCGGCGGCTATGAGCTGGTCGTCGTCGACGAGATGCGGCGCGAGATCAACCCGCTGGCCGACCTGGCCGCCTACAGGCGACTGCGCGAGCACCTGGCGCGGATTCGCCCGGACGTGATGCACTCGCACTCGTCGAAGGCGGGCATCCTCGCGCGGCGGGCGGCGGCGAGGATCGCCGGCATGAAGATCGTCCACACGATCCATGGCCTGCCGTTCCACCGATACCTGTCGCGTTGGCGGAACCGGCTGTACATCGCGCTGGAGCGGCGGGCGGCCGACTGCAGCGACGCGATCATCTCCGTGGCCGACGCGATGACCGCCCAGGCCCTGGCCGCCGGCGTGGGCGAGGCGCATCAGTTCACCACCATCCACAGCGGCATGGAGGTGGCGGCCTACCTGACCCGCCCCGCCGACGCCGACGAGTTCCGCGAGGCCATGGGGCTGGAGCATACCGACATCCTCGTCACGCAGGTCTCCCGCCTGGCCGAGCTGAAGGGCCACGAGTTCATCCTCGCCGCGGCCGAGCGGATCGACGACGACCGCGTGCACTTCTGCTTCGTCGGCGACGGGCGCCTGCGCCGGCAGATCGAGGCCCAGATCGCCGCGGCGGGGCTGGCCCGGCGGTTCCACCTGACCGGGCTGGTCGGTCCCGACCGTATCCCCGCCGTCATGCACGCCAGCGACATCGTGGTGCATTGCTCGCTGCGTGAGGGCCTGGCCAGGGCGCTGCCGCAGGCGATGCTGGCGGGTCGGCCCGTGGTGAGCTTCGACATCGACGGGGCGCGGGAGGTGGTCACCGGCGAGACGGGGATACTGCTTCCGCCGGCCGACACGGCCGGGCTGAGGCTGGCAATCGAGACGTTGGCCGGTAGCCCGTCGCTTCGCGCCAAGCTCGGCCAGGCCGGACGGGAACTCTGCCGAGAGATGTTCGACCACGACCGGATGGTCGATACCATCGAGCGGCTATACCGGCACGTGACGCACAACAGCGGCGGGTAGACATTCCGCGTGCAACCCGCCTGCGGCGGGCCTGCGGCGAGTTGCACGCCCTTCTATGAAGCCGGGCATGTCAAGTCCCAACATCTGATTCTTT
>CAYUYH010000201.1:0-4801 GCA_964449175.1 uncultured Planctomycetaceae bacterium | reverse complement strand
AAGGCACACCGGTGTTCGAGCCCGGCCCATTCAACCGCTCTGGCACCTCTCCGAGGGTAAGCAGGCGGCCATTCTGCCCATTGACATCGGCATTTTCAAGCCCATTGGCCAACCCGCTTTGCACGCCCCGCCGCGTGCGGGAGTTTGTTGACAGGGCGAGCCGGGATTCTATAATCAAGTTCGACCCGCCGCGGCTGGGCGGGCCCAACCGGCTCACGAGGCCACAATGAAACTGCCACAGCGGACTGCCGCGAGGCTGCGAGCTTGCAGACGCCTGCCCCCGACAGCCGCGACGTTGGAGATCCCATGACAGAGACGCGAAGTGATATGACCACGTGGACGCGCGTGCTCCTGACGGGCGCGATCATCGCCGCCGTCGCCATCTCGGCCCAACCGACGCCGGCACACGCCCAGACGCCCGCCACGGCGCCGGCCGCGGCAACGCCGCCCACCGCCGCCGAAGCCGCCAGGGAGCTGACCAGGCTGTGGGACAACTTTATCCACGGCATCAAGGTCGCGCGGATAGAACTGGCCGAGAGCAACGGCCGGGCCCTCCTGGAGCACGAAGCCTCCGCCAGGGACATCTACCTGCTGTCGGCAAAGGAGCTGGACCTGGACTGGGTGCTCAAGCGCGGCGAGGGGCTGGAGGGGCTCAAGCCGGTCATCGACGACGTCCGCGCGATCATCGAGAAGGGCTATGAGTCCGAGCGCGGCGACCCGAAGCAGATAGGCGCCTCGATCGACATGCTCGCCAGGAGCCTCCGGGCGTTCGAGATCGGCAAGGGCAGACTGGCCGTCAGCGGCGAGTACGCCGTGCCGCAGCTCGTCCAGAAGCTCACCGACCGCACTACCTCCGACACACTGCGCGAGCGGATCATCGCCGTCATGCCGAACCTCGGCGTGGAGGCGGTCAGGCCAATCTCCGCCGCGATGGCCGGCAACGACGAGGCGCTGCTTCAGATACTCGCCGACACGCTCGGCAAGATCGGCTACAGCGAGGGCGCGCCCGCACTGAAGGAGCTGCTGGAGCGCGACGACATCTCCGAGCGCACCCGCCAGATCGCCACCGTGGCGCTGACGGACTGCGCCGGCGAGGTGGCCCTGAGCAGGCCGGTCGCCTCCGTGCTGTACGACCAGGCCGAGAAGTACTACTACGCCGCCGGACCCGCCCAGCCGGGCGCCGGCAAGTCCACGCGCAACGTGTGGTTCTGGCAGGAGGGGCTGGGGTTGAACTACACCTCCGTGCCGGCTGAGATATTCGGCGACGTCTACGCGATGAGGCTCGCCCGCCGGGCGTTGGCCCATGACGGGGAGTTCTACCCGGCCGTGTCGCTGTGGCTGGCGGCGAGGATCAAGAAAGAGATCGACCTGCCGGCCGGCGCCGTTGACCCAACCGTCGAGCCCGGCTCGCCGTCGGCGAGGTTCTATGCCCTGGCCGGCAGCGCGAAGTACATGCAGGACGTCCTGGCCAGGGCGCTGCGCGACAAGAACGCCGCGCTCGCCCTGCGCGCGATCGAGGCCCTGGCGCGGACGGCCGGCGCGGAGAGTCTCGTCCAGCCTTCCGCCGGCGGCATCCAGCCGCTGGTCGAGGCGATGACCAATCGCGACCGCGATGTGCGGGTGCTCGCGGCGATGACGCTGGCGAACGCGCTGCCGCAACAGCACTTCACCGGCGATGATATGGTCGTCGTCGTGCTCAACGAGGCGCTGCGTCAGGTCGGCACGCGGCGGGCGCTGCTGCTGGCCGCCGGCCAGGAAGAGCGGAACTCGCTGCTGGACGCGTTGCGGACGGCCGGCTATGAGGTGATCGACTTCGCCGACGCCGACAAGGCGATCGCCGCCGCCCGCGAGGCCGGCGGAGTGGACATCGTCGTCGTAGGCAGCCAACCGTCGCCCGCGGCGTTCGTCCAGCGGATGCGCCTCGACCCGGTGCTGGCCGGGCTTCCGGCCGTTGTGATCGGCGCCGACGACGCCGCCCAACGCCTGGCCAAGAGCGACGGCGCCGTGACACTGCTGGCCCCGGACGCCGCCGCGCCCCAGGTCGCCGCGGCCATCACCCAGGCCGCTCAGGTGGGCGCCGCCGCACAGAGCCGCGAGCAGCAGGCCGCCTACGCCGTGCGGGCAGCCGGCGCCATAGAGATGCTCGGCCGATCGGGCAATCAGGTCTACGACCTGGCCCGCGCCGTCCCGGCGCTGGTGGCCGCGCTCGGCGACGCGAGCGATGGGGTTTCCATGGCCGCGGCGAAAGCCCTGGCCGTGTTGGACAACAGAGACGCTCAGCAGGCCCTGGCCGCAGGCGCGATGCGCGAGCGGACGGAGATGTCGGTACGCATCGCGATGCTCGATCTGCTGAGCGGTTCGCTGAGGCGCTTCGGCAATCTGCTGGCCGACCAGCAGGCGTCGGGCATCGTCGCGATCGTGACCGACCCGGAGCAGACCCAGACCCTTCGCGACGCCGCAGCCGGCGCCGTCGGGGCGATGGACCTGCCCAGCGCGAAGATAAAGGACCTGATCCTCACCAGCGGGGGGCAGTAGCGGCTCGCCCAGAGAGGCCTACTGCTTGGCGGCGTCGGCCTCGAGCCGCTTGAGGCGCTTGGCGATCCGCTGCCAGTGCGTCCCGTGCCACAGCAGCCGCCCGCACCCCTGGCACCGCCAGAACTGCTCGCAGTGGCGGTAGGCCAGCGGCGGCGCCTCCCCGACGACCGTGTGCTTGGGCACCTCCGCCAGCTCCCCGCCGCAGGCCATGCACCGCGGTGGCCTAAGCGACAGCCCCAGCTCCCGCATCACGAACCGCAACTGCTCGAACTTGTCGAGTTGCTGGGGGACAAAGAGGGCCTTGATGTCGCCTTCGCGGATCACGTTCCGCTCGAACATCGGCCCGTCGCTGGACAGCAGCACCCTGTCGCCCTTGCCGGCCCTGGCGACCAGTTCCTTGTCGCCGATGCCATAGTGGAACTCCGCATCGTACCCGCAGGCCCGCAGCCAGTGGGCCAGGCCCCCGAGCATGGCGTCGCAGATGAAGCTCACTTCGCCGCTCATAGTATCTCCAGGATAGCACTTCTCGCCGACGGCGGCAAGGAAGCCTGGCCGCTTTCCGCGGGCATTCTTGACCGCCCGCCAACTGGCCGATAGAGTCACTGGCGGCCGCCGGTCCGCCGCCCGGCCGCACACAAGCAAGCGCCCGTAGCTCAGCAGGACAGAGCGGCGGTTTCCTAAACCGCAGGTCAGAGGTTCGAGTCCTCTCGGGCGTAGTGCCGCGAAGCGGCACTAGAGCGGAGAGCAGTAGAGAACAGAGAGTAGAGACTGCGGCAGAGCTGCAACAAGCGGCTGACCGTCCACGTGCTGCAAGATGCTCTCCGCGGTCTTCTTTCTACTTTCTACTCTCTGACCATCAGAGCGTCACCGGAGTGAAGGCAACTCTTGAGGACGTGTTGACGCGATCGGGGCATGAGACATCATCGAGGCTGCGGCAGGCGGCGGCCGGCGGAGGGAAGAGGTCGCGGTCGCGGGCGGCGTGGGTGATCGGCGCTCTCGTGGCGATGGCCGCGGCGGCGACCGGCATCAGCCTGGCCTGCACGGTTGAGGGGGCGGGGCTGACGCCCGACTCGGTCCACTACATCGCGGCCGCGCGGAACATGCTGGCCGGGGAGGGCACGGTCAGCTTCACCGGCGAGCCGCTGGTGCTCTGGCCGCCGCTGCTGCCGGCGACGCTGGCGGCCCTGGCCGCGACGGGCGTGGAGATACTCTCGGCCGCGCGATTCCTCAACGCAGCCTGTTACGGCAGCATTGTGCTGCTGGCGGGCGCGGGGCTTTGGCGGGTGACGGCCTCGGTGTGGGGGGCGTTGGCGGCTGCAGCGCTGGTGGCGCTGTCGGTGCCGCTGTTCAGCGCCTCGACGATGGTGTGGTCCGGGCCGATGTTCACCGCGCTGTCGTTGGCGGCGGTACTGGCGATGGGGGGCTTGGGCCGCAAGCCGTCGCTGCGGCGGGTGGCGATCGCGGCAGTCCCGGCGGCGCTAGCGGCGATGACGCGATACGTGGGTCTGGCGACCGTGCTGGGCGGCGTGGCGATAGTAGCCCTGTCGCGCGGGCCGTCGTGGCGGGGGCGGCTGGCGAGGATGGGCGTGTATCTGGCGGTGGGCCTGGGCCCGCTGGCGTGCTGGATGGTGCGGAACTTCCTGCAGGCCGGCACACTCGCCGGCCGGCGCGGCACGCCCGAGACGGGTGTGGTGGAAGCGCTCTTGGCCATCGGGCAGCAGATGGCGCTGTGGGCGCTGCCATGGCGCGTTGCGACGTGGCCGGCGGGGTGGGTGTGGCTGGCATTGGCGGCCGCGGCGCTGGCGATTGCGGCGGCGTGGCTTCTCGTGCGGCGCGGCGAAGGCCGCGTCGGGCGGCTGGCGCTGGCGGCGGTCGCGGTCGTGCTGGCGTATGTGGGGTTGATGGCGCTGTCCGCCGGGTGCACCGTCGTGGACATCGACTCGCGAATGCTGGCCCCGGTGTATCCCCTGGCTGTCCTATTGGTCGTGATAGGCGCCGTGGCCGGGTGGCGCCGGGCCGGCAGCCGCTTCGGGCCGGTCGGTCGCCGCCGACTCGTGCGGTTGGGGGTTGTCATCATCGTTGGCGCGTGGGTCGCAAGCGCTGCCTACACATGGGCCGACATGGCTGTGGGGCTTCGTCGCCGGGGGCCGCGGGGCTTCGCTAAACAATCGTGGAGGCAATCACCCACACTGGAGTACGTCCGCCGGCAGCGGCCCGGCGGCACCGTCCTGAGCAACTAGCCGGAGGCGATCTACCTGCACGCCGC
>CAYUYH010000200.1:0-4896 GCA_964449175.1 uncultured Planctomycetaceae bacterium | reverse complement strand
GATCATGCGCAACAGCACCGTGCCGTGCCAGGCCGGCGAGACGTTCACCACCTACGTCGACGGCCAGACCGCCGTGGACATCCACGTGCTCCAGGGCGAGCGCGAGCTGGCCCGCGACTGCCGGTCCCTGGGCAAGTTCCAGCTCCGCGGCATACCGCCCATGCCGGCGGGCATGCCGAGGATACAGGTGACGTTCCTGATCGACGCCAACGGCATCCTGAACGTCTCGGCCCGCGAGCTTCGCAGCGGCAAGGAGGCGACCGTGCAGATCGTCCCCTCGCACGGCCTGACACGGGACGAGGTGCGGCGGATGGTCACCGACTCATACGCCCACGCGGTCGAGGACATGGAGGCCCACCGCCTGATCGACCTGCGGAACGAGGCCAACCGCATCCTGACGGCGATCGACAAGGCCCTGGCCGACGCGCCCAAGGCGCTGGCCGCCGAGCAGCGCAAGGCCCTCGACGCGACGGTGGCCATGCTGAAGGTCGCGATGAAGGGCGACGACGCCGACGCGCTCTGGGCGGCGATGCAGGCCGCGAACGAAGCCGCCAGCCCGCTGACGCAGCTTCAGATGGACGAGGTGCTGAAGAAGACGGCCGTCGGCAAGAAACTGGAAGAGTTCTGAGACGTATGCCGAAGTTTGCAGTTACATTTCAGCCGATGGGCATTACCGTCGAGGCCGACCCGTCGCTGTATCCTTACGGCAGGCATGGCCGGACGGGCAGCCTGCTGGACATCGCCTTGACCCACGGCGTGCACATTGAGCACGCCTGCGGCGGCGTGGGCGTGTGTGCCACCTGTCACGTGCTTGTGACCGACGGCGCGGAGAACCTCTCCGAGCCCGGCGACGACGAGATGGACCACCTCGACGCCGTGCCCGGCGTGAAGCTCAACAGTCGCCTCGCCTGCCAGGCCGTCGTCGCCGGCGACGTGACCGTCACCGTGCCGGAGTGGAACCGCAACGTGGTCTCCGAAGGCGGATAGGGGACGCGGCATGGGCAAGCTGAAGTGGACGGACACCGACGAGATCGCCTTCCAGCTCAGCGAGAAGCTCCCCGACACCGACCCGCTCACCGTCCGCTTCACGGACCTGCACAAACACGTCGCCGAGTTGGCCGAGTTCGGCGACGACCCGGCCGGGTCAAACGAGCGGACACTCGAGGCCATCCAGATGGCCTGGGTGGAGCACTACCGGGACAACCGGAATGCCGGATGACCGGAATACCGGAATACCGTGGACGGCGGACTACGCAACGGGGACCAGGGACTGGGGACCCGGCTTCGCCAAGGCTACGCCGGGGCAAGCCAGGGAACGGGGAACAGCGAACGGCAGGCGCCGGGCGAATCCGAAATCCCAAATCCGAAATCAGGCGAACAATCCGCCGGCGGGCGGCGGGGGGACGTAGTCGCTTTCCAGGAAGAACCGCACGGCCTGCTCCGCGGACTCGAACACACGCGTGGCCGTCTCGGTTATGAACGGCGAGGGCGGGTCGCTCGGCCGCCATATCACGAACACATCCTTGGTCGCCTCGTGGGCGTGCTGTAGCTCGCGCTCCACGCCGCTGGAGATGCCCGGCCGACCGTCGGCGAGCTGCGGGATCAGCGAAATGATCATGTCCGACTGGTCGATCAGCTTGAAGTCGCGGGCGTAAATCTGCCCGTCTATGTCCGCGATGATGTCCAGCAGCTGGGCCGTCTCCATCGCGCTTCGCTCGCCCGGCGGGCCAACCTCCACGGTGCGGCGCCCGGCTTCTGCCGCCTCCAGCGCCGCGGCGCAGAGGTGCTTCTCCTCCACGTCGCCGGGGTCGAAACAGATGAAGTGCCGCTTCATCTCCCGCCGGAACGCGGCGATCTCAGCCATCACGTCGGCCGAGCCGTTCACGTGCGACATCGGGAAGCTGAGGTAGGTCTTCTTGAGATGCGGCCTGGATATCAGCCCGGCGAGGCACTCGGCGGCGGTGTCGTCCTCGCCGCGGGCGCAGATGTAGAAGTGCCCGTGCCCGCGGACGATCTGGCTGAGCAGCTCTGTGGCGAGGATTTCCTCCTCCCGCCAGACCATCAGGTCCTTGAGCGTGTGGTCGCTGTGGCCGTCGCGGGCGAGGCGGAAGTGGATGCGGTCGATGTTGTCCACGAGCACCACGTACAGGTCGGCGTCGAGGGCGGTCATCTGGTCGTGGTCGAACGCGTAGAACAGGCCGTGCCGCCAGCGAAAGGTGGCGTGGGTGTTCACCAGCACGTTCGCGTGGCGGCGACAGGTGGCCAGGACGTCCTTGAACACGCTGCGGCGGAGGCTGTTCAGGCGGCTGAGCGGCAGGTCGAGTATCTTGCCCGCGGCCACGTCCGGCGCCTCGGCGTACATCATGTCGCCGACGTTGCAGACGGCTGTCTCGCAGCCGGCCTCCGCGGCGATCTCCACCACGCGGCGGAGGAAGGGCTTTTTGTCCAGGCCGACCTGTCCGGTCACCACCACCCGCATGGCGACACTCTACTCGCCAGCGGAGGCGGCAATCAACCGGCGGGTCACCGCGACGGCTGGGCGCCGGCGGGGGCGGTTGCGGCGGGCTTGGCCTTCAGGGCGTCCGTGAGGACTTCCTCTAGGTTGGCGCGGGCATTGTTGGAGATGATCCTGCCCGTGCCGTCGATCACCCAGACCGCTGGGATGGCCTCGACGCCGTAGAGGCGGGCGGTGGGGTCGGCCCAGCCCAGCCCGCTTGCGGTGTGGACCCAGTCGATGCCGTATGCGTCGACGAACCTGCGGACCTTCTCAGCCGCGCCGGGGTCCTCGTCCAGGCTGATGCCGACGAACTGGACGCCTCGGCTGCGGAACGCCTGGTAGATGCGTCTCATTCGCGGCGCCTCGGCCCGGCAGGGCCCGCACCAGGTCGCCCAGAACTCCACGACGACGATCTTGTCCGGCAGGTCGCCCGGCACGTTCAGCTCCGTGCCGTCCAGCCGCGTCAGCTTGGCTGAGAACTTCCCCCGCCCGAAGTGCAGCAGGAAGGGGATGAAGTCCGCCTGGCCGCCGTAGTCGGCCTCCAGCGCGTCCAGCAGGGAGCCCTTCAACTCGTCGAGGTTCGCCGCCGAGGCGAGCAGCACCCCATAGGCCAGCGACCTCGCCTTGGCGGGGGTGTCCGCGTAGCGATCAAGGAACGCCTGGGTCTGCCGGGCGGCGCCTTCGCCGTCCAGCGTGCCTGCGGCACGGCTGGCCAGGATCGCCTGCCGCTCGAGCATGAAGTCGGCCTGGACCTTGGCGTCGGCCGGGGCGGGGGAGTCCACGATCCGCCTGGCGATTTGCGTGACCCGCTCGTTGCTGTCGTGCGTGGGCGCGATGGCGGCCAGTTGCAGTGCGGCGCTGAGCATCTGGTTGCGTACGACGTGGAGGTTCGGCGCGTCGGCATAGTCCGCCTCGACCTTGCCGCCGGCGACCAGCACCTGCTCCATGTGCCCGGCGAGGATGGTGATCGCCTCTTGTTGGCTCGACGGATGTTCGGTCGGGGAGAAGTGCGCCTCGATGCGGTCTATCGTCTCCCGCGGGACGGCCCGCGCCGCCGGAGCGGAAGCCGGAGCGGTGGTCGGCACGGCCGCCGGCGCGGTGGCGGCGGGTCCGACGGCTGCCGCGGGCTGACAGGTGAGCAGGGCTATCGCAGCGGCCGCCGCGGCGGCCAGGCGAGAATCGACGTGCATGACGGTCTCCTTGCCAATGGGCGTGACCTGTTGCGGGTCACAAGGACTCTACCGTCATCGTAGCAGTGATTCACCCCGCTTGAAGAAAAAAGGGGCCGCTGGAGCCGCCCAGTGGCTGGTGTGGCCGCTCGCGCGCTCGACTCGTGCCGGCGGGCCTCGTTGCCGGCGGGCACGGCCGGGGCTAGTAGTCCTGGTTTCGCCTGGGGTCGGCCGAGGCCGTCACCGTCAGCGTCCTGCCCTTGAAGTCGAAGGTCATCCGGGCGGTGACGCTCTTGGTGTAGACCACGCTGTCCCTGACGCCGGTCTGGCGGGTCACGTCGAACGAGGTTACGGTCACGTCGTCCGACGGGCCGAACAGCACGTAGTTGGTCGTCGTGCCGCTGACGGTCCGCTTGTAGTGAAGGGCTCCGCCGGTCAGCTCGTACTCGATCAGCGTCACTCCCGTGCCGTAGTCCGCCGGGACGACGGACACCGAGCTTGACGTGCTGTCGACGGCGTCGGCCCTGCGGACGTCTCTCATCATCCTGGCCAGGCACGCCCTGGCCGCCTGGGTGACGGCGGAGATCGCCTCGTTCTCCTTGTAGCCCTGAACCGACGCCTGCACCGCGGCGGCGACAGACGCCATGAGCACGGCCATCAATGTTACGGCTATCAGCACCTCGACCAGGCTGAAACCTCTTGGGGTGGCGCGCATATCAGTACTCCCTGTAGCTTCCCGGATCAGGCGAGAGCGTGGCCGAGCCGCTGAACCCGGGCGGCGTGTCCGTATACGTCGAGCGATCTATCGTGATGGACGAGTTGCCCGCAAGCGCGAAGTCGGAATCGCTGTAGTTGATGATCGGGCCATGGATGACGCCGCCGGCGTTGCCCATCCAGGAGAAGGCGTCGGCGGCCATGCAGCCGTTGACCGCGCCGAAATTGCCCGTGAACGTCACTCCGAACCCTGGGGCCAGCAAAAACGACCCCGGCATGTTCCGCAGTCCGCTGAACTCGGGCGTGTCGGGCAGGTTCTCAACGCCGTCGAAGTTGCTGTTGCCCATGAACTTGATGGTGTTGGTGGTATAGACGTTATCTCCGGCGTCCTCGGTCACGATCATGCCGGTCATGTTGAGGTTGCCGGTGAACCGCACCTTGTTCGGCGCCTCGACGTAGACCACTCCCTTGATGGTGATGAAGCCGGAGAACGTGCGGTTCCTGCCTGCGGCGATC
>CAYUYH010000199.1:0-5009 GCA_964449175.1 uncultured Planctomycetaceae bacterium | reverse complement strand
CAAGGCGATCGGCGCCGCGGCGCCGTCGGCCGCCGCGGAAGTGCGGGGCGGCGCGGCCTACCTCGGCAGCGGCTCGCAGCCCATGCACGCGCTGCCCAGCAAGGTCGTCGCCGTCACCTGCGCCGCGGTCAAGGCCGGCGAGCTGGCCAGGCGACTCCGCATGGACTCCGCGGCCGTGTTCGGCCGAGTCGAGAAAGACGCCGTCCTCCTCGACGTCCGCACGATAACCGACGCCCAGGTCGCCCCGATCGCCGAGGCCGTCGGACGGTCTGTCCAATGACCGCCGGCAGGAAGCACATCATGCTCGGCACGGCTGGGCACGTCGACCACGGCAAGACCGCCCTGGTCAAGCTGCTGACCGGCTGCGACACCGACCGCCTGGCCGCCGAGAAGCAACGCGGGTTGACCATCGAGCTGGGCTTCGCCCCATGCTCCATGCGCGACGGGCGGATCGTAGGCATCGTCGACGTCCCCGGCCATGCCGACTTCATCCGCAACATGGTCGCCGGGGCGCAGGGCATCGACGTGGTGATCTTCGTGGTGGCCGCCGACGACGGCGTGATGCCGCAGACCCGCGAGCACCTGGACATACTCACGCTGATGGGCGTGGCCGCCGGGGTCGTCGCCGTGACCAAGCGCGACCTCGTGGACGCCGAGACGCTGGAGCTGGTCTGCGACGAGGTGCGGCAATTCACGGCCGGCACGTTCCTCGCCGGGGCGGCCGTCTGCCCCGTCTCCGGCACGACCGGCGAGGGGTTCAACGAGTTTCTGGAGGCACTCGACGCCGCCGCGTCCGCCTGCCGCGACCGCCCGGCCGACGGGCTGTTCCGCGTGTGGATCGAGCGGTCGTTCACCGTCCACGGGTTCGGCTCGGTCGCCTCCGGCATCGCCGCGGCCGGGCAGGTGCGCGTGGGCGATCGCCTCACGCTGCTGCCCGGCGGACTGCAAGGCCGGGTGCGCCGCCTGGAGGTCTACGGCCAGGAGGACTCGCTCGCCCAGGCCGGCGAGTGCGTGGCGATGAACCTGGCTGACCTGCCCGCAGACGAGCTGCTCCGCGGCCGAGTGCTCTGCGAGGCGCCGACCGAGCCGGTCACGATGCTCGAGGCCGACCTGCAACTCGTCGCCTCGGTCGCCGAGCCGCTGGCCGACTACGCCCACGTGCACCTGCACGTCGGAACGGCCGAGGCGATGGCCCACGTAGCCGTGCTGGACGACAGCGCCGTCCAACCCGGCCGACGGCACCTCGTGCAGATGCGCCTGGACGAGCCGCTGGCCGTCGTGCCCGGCGAGCGATTCGTCATCCGCGGGCCCCTGGCCGGCGTGGCCGGCGGGCGCGTGACCACGCTCGGCGGCGGTAGGGTGCTCGGTGTGAGCAACAAGCGCCTGCGGCGTAACCGCCCGTGGACGCTGGAGGCGCTGTCGCGCCGGGCCGAGGCCGTCGACTCGCCGGCCGCGTGGTGCCTGCTGATGCTCGCCGAGGCCGGCGCGCCCGTCAGTGCGGGCGCACTTGCCGCCGCCACGATGCAGCGCGCCGACAGCGTGGCCGAATCTCTCGCCGCCTCGGACGTCGCCATCGCGCTGCCCGGCGGGCTGTGGATACACGCCGAGGTGCTCGACCTACTGGCCGAGCGGATCGTGGCGGCACTGGCCGAGTTCCACGCCGCCGACGCGACGCGGCTGGGCATGGCCGCCGAGAAGCTCCAAACCGCGACCGATGCCCACCCGGCGGCGCTGGCGCTGGCCGTCGAGCGGCTTACATCGGCCGGGGCAGTTGTGAAGACCGGACAGGTTATCGCACTGGCCGGGCGAGGGGGGCAACTGTCGGCCGAGGACGACGAGCTGTGCAGGCAGGTCGCTGCCGCGCTTCAGGCCGCCGGGCTCGCACCGCCCAGCCCGGCCGAACTGGCTGAGACGCTCGGCGTGCCCGCGGCTCGCCTCCAGGCCGCCATCCGCACACTCGCCGACCGCGGCGACGCCGTCCAGCTGGACGAGAAGGTCGTTATGCACCGCGACGCGATCAACTCAGCCAAGAAGGTCGCACTGGAGCTGTTCGCCCGCAGCCGGCGGTTCACCACCATGCAGTTCCGCGACGCGCTGGGCGTCAGCCGCAGGTACGCCGTGCCGCTGCTGGACCACTTCGACAAGGTGCACCTTACCGTGCGGTCCGGTAGCAGCCGCACGCCAGGCGCCGCCGCCAGGCAGTGATCGCAGCCAGTTCTCGCTGGCCCGGCGCGGCGGGTGAGGCGTACAATGCCATTGGCGTGTTGGCCTCGCGCGTCAAACCGCTGAAGCGGCGCCGCGGCGCCAAGGCGAGGAAGCCGGCGGGGCTGACAGCGAACTCTGGGGAGGTGCGCCATGTTCGGGAAGCATGTGCTTGTAGCGATTGTGCTCGTAGCCCTGGCTGCCGTCGTCAGTGCCGGCGAGGTCAAGCCCGTGGCCACGGACGCCCAGCACGGCATCCAGCCGCGGAACTTTTACGCATACCAGGAGCTGTTCCGCAAGCCGGCCGACAGGTCCGGCACGGTGAACCCCAACGCGGTGGTCGCGGTCACGCGCCCGCCGATGCCCGTCGCCATCGCCATAGACTCCGCCGAGCCCGACGCCGCAGCCCCGGACGTCATCCGCTTCGACTTCACCGGCAAGGGCGTTTTCACCAGCGACAACGCCGTCCCGCTCAAGCCCGTGGGGCAGGGCCGAAACGTGATGGACTGGCAGTTCGGCCCGGCGGAGGTCACCATCCGCCGCGGCGAGACGGCCGTGCCCGCCAGAGTGCAGGGCAACTACCACAGGCGCGAGAGCTACAGGTACCTCAACTTCACTGTCGGCACGGCCTTGGAAGGCCAGTGCGAGATCACCGGGGCCACCTACACGGTGCGAATCGTCGATGCCGACGGCAACCTGACCCCCGGCGACCGCGCCGAGCCGATCGTCAGGAGCGGCGCCCTCTGCGGCCGATCCGCCGGCGACTCCCTCCTGCTCGTGGGTCCCAACGGCAAGACAGATGTCTACGTGTATGGCCAGCCGATCCGCATCGACGACGCCTGGTATGACGTGAAGCTCACCGACGACCGCGCGAGCGTCTCGGCTGAGAAGCTCGACCTGCCCACCGGCTCGGCCCACATCGACCACGATGACTGGTCGATACTGATGGTCAGCAAGGACTGCGTGTTCTGGCATCGCGGCGGAGCGGCCAGCTTCGCCGTACCGGCCGGCGAGTACTTCGTCGCCGAGTACACCGAGAACGTGCGTTCCCCTGACGGCAGGAGGCAGGTCGGGCAGATCAACATCGGCACGAACAGCGGCCCCGGCACGTCGGCGCGGATCGACCCGCGTGGGCACACGCTGACGGTCAAGTCCGGCGAGACCGCGGAGCTGGCCATCGGCTCGCCGCTGACAGCCTGGGTCACCGCCAGGGACGCTGGCAGCGGCCGCTATGTGCTGTCGCTCGAGGAGACAGACGCCGCCGGGATCAAGCCGGCTTACGTCATGCGCTCGGGCGAGACGCCCAAGGTCCGCATCCTCGACGCCGAGGGCGCGGAGGTGTACAAGTGCACGCTGGAGTATGGGTGAGGCGGCACCTGCTCGCACACATGGAGTGTGCCAAAGAACATCAAGGGCGAGTTCACTGTTGAGCTGGATTACCCCACGCCCTACGAGGCCAAGACCAAGGCCACCGAGATCACCATCAAGTAGCTCCCTCGGCGGCCCGGCCGAGGGGTCGGCGAGGTATGAGCTATGACACCGGTTGACCTAGCCAAGCGCCGGCGAGTGATGCAGCGTTCGCAGAAGCTCGGACATTGCATCTGCGAGCCGCGTCGGCCTTGCCCGTGCGACGTGTTCACCGACCAGGGGATATGCCCGTGCGCCGGCGAGAGGCCGCAGCCGCTGCCGCCCGAGTCCGTCAAGCTCACCGAGCTGGTGCGCAACCCTGGCTGTGCGTCCAAGATACCCGCGGCCGAGCTGGAGGCGGTGCTGTCCCGCCTGCCGGCGACGAGCGACCCGGCCGTCATCAGCGGCCTGGCCGCCGGGGACGACGCCGCCATCTACAAGATCGCCGACGACCTGCACCTGGTCCAGACCGTCGACGTGTTCACGCCGTGCGTGGACGACCCCTACCTGTTCGGCCAGATCTGCGCCGCCAACTGCCTATCCGACGCCTACGCGATGGGCGCCACGCCGCGGACGGCGCTTTCGATCGTGTGCTTTCCCTCCGAGACGCTCGACGGGCGGATCATGTACCACATGCTCCGCGGCGCGATGGAGGCGTTCGAGCGGGCCGGCGTCGCGCTGATCGGCGGCCACAGCGTCACGGACGAGGAGCTCAAGCTCGGCTTCGCCATCACCGGCACGGTCGCCCCGGGCGAGGCGATCTGCCACGAGACGCCGCGCGTGGGCGACCGGCTGGTGCTCACCAAGCCGCTGGGCACGGGCGTGCTGGGCTTCTGCCGCCAGATCGGGCGGCTCGAGGGGGACTTCGCGGCGATGGAGCGGTCGATGGCCGAGCTGAACGCCCCAGCCGCCGAGGCGATGCGCGAGGTGGGCGTCTCTGCTGCGACGGATGTGACCGGCTTCGCGCTGTTCGGCCACCTCGTCTCGATGGCGCGGCACGGCGGCGTGACCATGCAGGTGTTCGGCGACGCTCTGCCGGCGTTCGGCGGCGTGATGGAGGCCCTTCGCGACGGCGTGACGCCGGGCGCCATTGAGCGAAACCGCGAGTTCGTGGCCGACGACATCTCGACCGATGGCGTCGAGGAAGCCGTCTCAGACCTGGGCTTCGACGCCCAGACGTCCGGCGGGCTGCTGATCTCCGTGCCCGAGGACAGGCACGCCCAGCTCGTGGCGGCGCTGACGCGGCGGGGCGTCGGCGCGTGGACGATAGGGCGGGTGACAGAGGCCTCCGACGGCAGGATCGTGGTTACGCCATCCGGAGGGGAGATCTCAGCGCCCCCGCCGGCTGACGAGCCGGCAGCCGTCCCGGCCCGCGCGGCTGAGGGCGGCCAGCCCTGCTG
>CAYUYH010000198.1:1511-5027 GCA_964449175.1 uncultured Planctomycetaceae bacterium | reverse complement strand
CACGGCCTGGGACAACTTGACGCCCATCGGCGAGAGCAGCGCGGGCGGGCCCGGGCTATACGATTGCAGGATCGAGGTGGCCGGCGGAAGCATCGGCACGATCCAGGGCAACGGCCCGCAGGCGGACATCGTCGGCTGTCGGTTCATCTCCAACCGGTCGCTCCAGGAGGTCGCGGCCAGGTACATCTACGCCAGCGACTTCCACGTCCCCGACACTATCCAGACGTTCAGGGCCACCGCCGACGCGCAGAACAACACGATCGTTGGCGGCGAGCTGAAGACCTTCAACGTCGGCGGCGACCTCACCGCCACCAGCATCGGCATAGCCCGCAACGTGTACAACATGACGGTGGGCGGATCGTTTGTCGGCTCGCACCTGCTGGTCAACGGCCCGGCCTACGGCAACCTGAGGCGCCTGTGGGTCGGCGGCAGCGTGTCCGGCACGATCACTTCCTACGGCCGAATCGGCTCGGTGATCTCCGGCGGCGTCATGTCGGCCGACATCTTCACCGGCGATGGCGATTGGGACAACGACATTGACCTGATCGACGCCGGCGGCGGCTTCGTGGGCAACCTGGATGTCGGCGGCAGCGTGAAGAAGCTCGTCTCCCGCGGCTCGCTCGGGTCGAACCCAGAGACGACCGCCAACGGCAGAAGCCAGACTTACGACATCACCGAGAACCTGCTCTACATGCGGGTGATGGGCAATACGGTCGGCCCGGCTCACCTGTTCGCGACCGTCAACGTCGGCGGCGACATCGGGGTGCTGGATATCGACGGCGCCCTGTTCGGGCAGGTGAACACCAACGGAAACCTCAAGAAGATTCAACTGGACGGCAGCCTGGGCGGCCAGCTCGACTTGAACGGCGACGGCATATTGGAGGACGTCGGCTCGCTGAACGTAGCCGGGGCGATCACCTCCATGAAGTTCAACACCAACACCGACATCTACGCCGACCTTACCGTCGGCGGGTCGATCGCCAGGCTGAACCTCAAGAACGCCAGCATCCGCGGCGACGTGACCAGCCGTTACGGGGCCATCGGATCGGTGAACGTGAACGGCGGCTCGGTCCTGGGCAAGCTGACGGCCCGGTCCATCGGCAAGGTGACGGTCAGGGGCGGCAGCATCATCGGCGGCGGCCTGGAGGCCACCGGCGGCAAGATCAAGTCCGTCAACATCGTCGGCGGCACGCTGGACGCGGACGTCTCAGCCGCGGGCGCGATCGACGCGCTGAAGATCGTCGGCTCGGCCGCGGCCGGGCGGACCATCTCCGGCAGCATGGGCGTCGGCGTGGTGAATGTCACCGGCCAGATGGCGTCGAACCTGATATCCGGCAGGGGAGTCAAGTCTCTTGTCGTCAAGGGCAACCTGACCGGCTCGGTCAACGCCGAGACGCTCATCGGCTCGGCCAACATCGGCGGCGACGTCAGCGGCACGGTGCGGGCCGGCGGCGGCATCGGCAAGATCTCGGCCTTGAGCCTGACCGGCGCGACCGTCTCCTCGGCCTGGAATATCGACAGAGTCGCCGTCAAGGGCGGCGTGGGCAACGCGTTCGTACTGGCTGGCTATGACGCCGGCGCCGACGGCATGGTGGGCGGCGGCGACGACAACCCTATCAGCTTCGGCGCCGTGCACAGCGGCCACATCTACAACTGCTCCATCGGCGGCTCGCTGGTCGGCTCCATCGTCGGCGCAGGCGTCGGTCCGGGCGACATATCGCTCGGCGCCTACGAGGGGTTCATCCACACGCCCGACAACACGGTCGCCGGCGGCATCAGCAACATCTACAGGATGAGCGTGGGCGGCGGCTTCGGCGTCGGCGCGGCCAGCAGCGCCATCCTGGCCGACACGTCCATCGACCCGAGGTTCCTGGCCACCGTCGGCCCGCAGGCCGTGGTGGACTATGGCGTCTCCAACTCCCTCGGCAGCTCGGGCGCGGTGCTGTTTGGCCCGGACTCGGCCATCGGCAACACACTTACCATTGCACCATTCCTCACGTTCACACTGTCCGGCGAAGGCCTGGCCGCGTACGACGCCGTCAGCGGCTATATATCGCTCCTGCATACCGGTTCGCGCAGCAGCCTGACGGTCACCAACACAGGCCCGGCGCTCGCCAGCCCGATCACGATCATCAGCAGCGACGACAGCAGCCTGAACTCGCTGAGGCTGATCGGCGCTGCTGCCGTCGGCAATGTCACGATCGACGGAGAGGTCCGCACGCTCCAGGCCGACTCGGTCGCCACAGGCGCCGTCTGGAATCTGCCAGGCGGGGTCAACGCCGCCAAGGTCATGACGCAGTTGTCCGGGATCGTGACCGTCGGCGAGGTCTCGAACTGGCAGGTGATCGGCGACCTCTCCGGGGGGTTCATCGCCGATTCGGTCAAGAAGCTCTCTGTTGCCGGCAACGTCTACGGCTACGTCGCCACGAAGTACAGCGACGCCGACCGGATCGACATGAAGGGCGATCTGGCCGGTGCGGCCGACATCAGAGGGTCGGTCAAGACCATGACCGTCGGCGGGGCGCTGGCCACGAACGTCAACGTGACCAACGGCGACCTGCTGAGCCTGCGGGCCGGCAGCCTGGACGGCAGCGTCGACGTCCAGCGGGGTCAGACCAAGTCGGTCATGGTCACCAACAACCTGGGCGGCAGCTTCCGCGCCGGCGGCGATCTCCAGACGCTGAACGTCAAAGGCGGCAACCTCAGCGGCCTGGTCAGCGTCGGCGGCAACGCCAAGAACATCAACGTCGGCGGCGAGCTCAGCGGCCGGGCTCGGGCGGCAGGCAGCATCAACAGGCTCAACGCCGGCAGCATGAACCACGCGATCGTCTGTGCCGGCGGCGACCTGACAGTTGCCAACATCCGCGGCGACATGGTCGGCAGCTACCTGCTTAGCGGGTTCGATCCGGGCGACGGCGGCTTTGTCCCCGGCGAGGCCGGAAACGCCGAGATCGACGCGATGGGCGGCCCCGGGCTGCCCGCGCAGGCCGACAGGGGCGCCGGCGGCAGCATCAAGCTGGTCACCATCGGCGGGTCGATGACCGCGGGCACGATAGCGGCGGCCATTGATCCGGGCGCCGACGGCTACGTCGGCACGCCAGACGACGAGGTCGTCGGCGTCGGACACGTCAGGAGGGTCGCAGTCCGCGGCGGCATCTTCGGGACGTACTACGGCAACGAATCCTACGGCGTGTACGCGGCCAGCTCCATGCCGGTCGTCCTCGCCTACGGCCAGCCGTTCCAGCCATATGCCAACGCCGGGTACGGCTCGATGCAGACCGCGGCCGGCAACCTGACCGTCACCAGCGTCGACATGCGGGCCAACTACATCGACATCACGTTCAACCACTCGCTGAATTCCTCGACCACCAGCCTGGCCGAGACGGTGACATTGTATGTCTCCAAGGACCTGGTCTTCGATGCGAGCGACACACTGCTGGATTCGACCTACCTCCAGACGCCGACATACAACGCCTCCACGAAGACGCTCCGGCTGACGCTCAAGACCGGCAATTG
>CAYUYH010000198.1:0-1501 GCA_964449175.1 uncultured Planctomycetaceae bacterium | reverse complement strand
GGACGGCACGATCGCGGCGTTCGACGGAGACGGCGCGATCACCGACAGCCGCGGACAGGTGCTGGACGGCGACTTCAGCGGGCCGATACCGTCAGGCGACGGCTTCGCCGGCGGCGACTTCGTCTACGTCGTCGCGCCGGGCGACCGGGCCGGGACGTTCCTGGCCAGCCTGGACGACCCGGCCGTGCCGCTCGGAGTCGACTCCGGCGCGATCGTGATCGCCGGCTACAGGGACAACGTCGACAGCGATATCGACATCTACCGCTTCACCGCCCAGGCCAACCAGTTCGTCAGCATGCAGTACCTCGGCAGCCGCTACTCCTATGGGGAGTCGCAAGCGAACATGTGCCTGTTCCTCCGCGACACACAGGGCACCGCGACGCTGGAGGACGATACGTTCGAGGCGGTCAGCCGAATCGAGTCATACGGCGATCAATTAACCTATTCCAATGCCCAGGTCTTCCAGGCACTGGAGCTGCCTGAGACGGGCGAGTACTACCTGGCCTTGAGCTGGGTAGGAACAGAGGTGCCCTCGGCGAACTACCAGGTCAAGCTGAACCTGACGTCCACCGACGTCCGCCTGATCGCGGCCTACGGCGGCGTCCTGCCGGGCGGCGCGCAGATAGGATATGTCAGCAACTACGTCGGCGAGCACGGCAACTTCCTCGGGGCGAACACGCCGAAGCAGTTGGTCTACGTGGACTTCGACGGCGGTGTGGCCACCGAGTACGCCGAGTACTACAACCCCAGCATAACCGTCCAGCCGTTCAGGACGCAGGATCTGGACAGCCATCTGGTCGGCCTGGAGTCGACGATCATTGAGGGCAGCGCGACCGTCACCGGCATCATGGACAACGTCCTCAGCATCTATGAGAACACGCCGGCGAGCAACCCGGCCGGGCGGTTGACTGTCCGCAGGGTCGACCCGACCAACCCGGCCGACTGGGCGGCCTACCAGGCCGCACCGAATGGCCTGTGGTTCACCACGGTCGACCCATCGGTCAAGGGCCTCGACCCGGCGACCGACTTCACCACCGTCTTCGTGGGCAGGTCGGACGACCGCGCATTGGGCGGCGGATTGCTCGGCATCGCCAGCTCCATCGACACGAACAACATGGACAAGGGCAACAATGCCCTGGTCTTCACACAGAATGTCGCTGGGTACTCACTTGCAGGCTCGGCCGACGCCAGGCTGAATGAGTACAGCGTGTACCTGGCCAACCTCATTTCCCATGAGCTGGGGCACACGCTTGGTCTGAACCATCACCCGACCGACTACACGTACTACGAACTGATGGCTGACGACCCCGACAACAACCCGCTGACTGTGGACGACTCCAACAGGCGCTCGAGCTTGATGGCCTACGCACCGGTGGATGTCGAGATCAATCACCTCTCGCAACTCGGCACGGACGATCTGGCGGAGTTCGTCATCGGCCAGGTCGACCACGTCAGCCAGTTGCTGTGGTGGCTGACGTAGACGCGCCGGACAACACACAAT
>CAYUYH010000197.1:0-5045 GCA_964449175.1 uncultured Planctomycetaceae bacterium | reverse complement strand
CGTCACCGACGAGCAGCGCCTGCCGGGCAAGGTCAACGTCAACACCGCAGAGGAAGACGTGCTGCTGGCGCTGCCGACGATGACCATCGACGCCGCCGACGCGATCGTCAAGCGCAGGACGTCGGCAAACGGTCCGTACACGTCCGTGGGCCAACTGCTCGGCGCCCCGCTGACCGAAGAGCAATTCCGCGCCCTTGCCGATCGACTGACCGTGCGGTCCAGCGTGTTCGAGGTCCGATCGGTCGGCGTGACGAACGGCGGGATACGGCACGAGATCGTAGCCATCGTCGACAGAGGCGGCGACGCCGCGAGAGTCCTGTACTGGTACGAGGCCGAATGAGCAAGACACAGAACAACACCGATCACGCGTGGGGCCTGGAGCTGGGCGGAAGCGCCGTGCGACTGGTGCGCGTGCGACGCACGGCCTCCGGCTACTGCGTCGACAAGTACCTCCAGGTTCCGCTGGCCAATCGCTGGTCCACCGCTCCGAGGCTCGCCGAGGCGCTGGCCGGGCTCGGCGGAAAGGCTACGCTGACCGGCGCCCTGGGCGCAGCCGTGCCGGACGAGTGGGTGCTTTTCCGCACGATGTCGCTGCCCGCCGCGGACGACGACGCCCTGGGCAAGGTCGTGGCCAACCAGATTGAGCTGCTGCTGCCGGCCCAGGCGGAGCTGTTCGCATGGTCGTGGACGCGCTGCTCGCAGTCGCAGGCCCAGGACGGCGCGGAGGTGCTGGCGTGCGCGGTCAAGAAAGACAGCCTCAAGATGCTGGCCCGCTGCGAGGCCGTGCTGGGGGCGGCGCCGTCGGCCGTGTTCCCCTCGGCGGTCGCGCTGGCTGCCGCCTGGCCCGTGCTCTATCCCAACGACCGCGCCGTGCTGCTGGTGGACGTAGCCGCCCGCAGCACCAGCCTGGTCCTGTTGAGCGAAGGAAAGCCCACGCGGTGCGCCGTGGTGGGGGCCGGCGGGGACCACTGGAGCGAGGGGATCGCCCAGGCCGAGGGAATCTCGCCCGCCCAGGCCGAGGGAATCAAGCTGGAATCCCTGTCGAACCAGGGCCTGGGCAAGGACCTCTCGGCCCACGTTCACAGCCGGCTGATAGAGGAAATGTCGCACTGGGCGCAGGACCTGCGCGAGGCATGGGACGACTGCAAGGCGGGCCTACCGCAAGGTCGGCTGCCCGCGCGCTGCGTGCTGGTGGGGCGGGCGGCGCTGACGGAAGGCCTGCAATCCGTGGCGGCTGAGGCGCTGGGGATGGAGGTTGCGCTGGCGCCGCCCCCCGCGAAGCTGTCGCTGCAAAGCGACGTGACCTTCGACCAGGCCGCCGGCGCGATAGCGGCGGCTGTGACGGCCTTGCAGGACCGCCCGCCGGCGATCAACTTCGCAGCCGCTCCGCCCGAGCCGAGCCGCGCGGGCAGGAAGGCCCTGCGCTGGGCGGCGGTGGCGGGCTGGCTTGTGGCCGCCGTGATTGGCTTGTACCTGGCCGACCACTATCGCGCCGGGTCTCTGGCCGCGACGCTGAACGAGGCGCGCGCCGAGCTGGGAGGCCCGCGGCGCCTGGCCACCGCCGAGGCCGTCGGCCAATACCTCGAGAAGGGCGCGCCGCCGCCGCTGGACGTGCTGGAGGAGATATCCGCCCTCATGCCCGAGCAGGCGACGCTGACCACGCTGCGATACAGCCGTCGGGGCGGCGGACACAGCCGCGGCGGAGAGATCATGATCGCCGGCACGCTGCCCAATACTGCCGAGCTCCAGACGTTCTTGCAGAAGCTGCAGAAATCGCCGCTGGTTTCCGATCTCGTGCCCGGTCCGGCCGTCGTTGAGCAGAACAGCCTGAAGTTCGAGCTGACCTTCACCGCCATCTCGACGCTCGCCCCGCGAGCCGCCACGTCCATGCCGACCACTGCGACTTCGGGTCCGTCGGCCGGCGGCAGGAGAGGCCCCGCCGGCGCCGACCGCTCGACGGGGCGGTCCCGCAGGTCACGACGCGGTCGGAGCAGTTCCGACGGCTTTGGCGGCAACTCCGGCGGCGACTCCGGCGGCGGCCTTGGCGGCAACTCCGGCGGCGATTTCGGCGGCGGCTTTGACGCTGGCGCCGGTGAGGCGGGCTTCCAGCAATCTCGCCGCGGGCCTTCGCCCACGGAAACGGACTCTGGCGACGAGCAATCAGGCCAGGCCGCCTCCGGCCCGGCAAATGGGCCGGCATCCGACTAGCAGGAGCTGAAACGTGCTGAGACTTGACAGCCTGTCACAACGCGACCGCCGAGCGATTATCCTCGGCGCGGCGGCTCTGCTTGGCCTGGTCGTCGTGCGGTGGGGCCTGATGCCATTCGTCAACTCGTGGCAGGGCACCCGGGCGGAGATCGCGTCCTGCCGAGGCGAGCTGGACACACTGGAGAGCCAGTTGCGGCTGCTGCTGGGCCAGCGTCGGCGCCTGGAGAGCATGTACGGCCCGGCCGTGCACAAACCACCGGGCGATGCCGACGCCGAGACGCTCAAGTTCCGCGAGGCGATCCAGACAGCCGTCGGCAGCTCCGGCATGAGAGAACCCAAGTACACCCCCCAGCCGGCCAGGGTCGTCCCGTCGCTCCAGGGCGTGCAGACGATCGGCATGCGCGTCAGAGGCCAATGCCAACTGGCGCAGCTCACGCGGTGCCTGGCCGAGCTGCGAGCGGCCGACTGCCTCATCATCGTCGACAACATCAGCATCACCAGCAATCAGGCGAATCAGGCGAATCAGGCGAACCAGAGCAACCAGGCGAATCAGGGTAGCCAGGCGAATCAGGGCGCCCAGGCGAATCAGGGCAACCAGCGCAACCAGGGCAACCTGGACGTGACGCTGGGCCTTATGACGCTGGTTCTCCAGGAGCAAGGAAGATCATGCAAACGCCTCAGGTGAACGTGCAACGGACCGGGTACCTGGCGATGGCAGCCGCGGCGGCGGTGCTGACCCTCATCAGCCTGGTCTCGGTGGCGTCGTATACGGGCAGAAGCGCGGAGGTGGCTGAGCTTGTCGACCGCTACAGCACGTCTGACACGCCAGTCGCCGCCGCTGACCCCAACGCCGAAGCCATCAGCGGGCCCGGCAGGCGCGCGGCCAGATCCAGCGCCGACCCCGCGACACAGCAGCAGGTCCAACGGATTGCCGGTCGCAACATGTTTTCCCCGCCGTCCAGGCCCGGCAGGCCGCCGGCGCCCGTGGCGATCATGGGCTCCGAGGCGCTGTGCGAGGACAATAGCTGGGTGAAGGTCGGCGACGAGTACAAGGGCTTCAAGCTGCTTGCGCTTGGGCCGGACTGGGCGGAATGGGACGTCAACGGCAGAGCCCAGCGGGTCCTGGTGTTCTCCGAGTCGCGGGGCCAGGGCGGGCAGGGCCGAGGCGCCGGCCCGACGTCCTCCGGCCCGACCGGGCGACGCACGCGCGACGTTACCGCCGGCGGCGGCTTCTTCGGTCGCGGAGGGCGCGGGTCGGATAGATTCCTCCAAAGGCTGAGCGACATGCCGCCGGAGCAGCGCCAGAGGTTCCTCGAGCGCATGCCGCCGGAGATGAGGCAGAGATTCGAACAACTACAGTCGCAGTAGTTGACCACACACCGAAGAACAAGGCGTGAACGATCATGAGAAGACTTACCCGAACTATCGAATTTGCAGCCTGCTGGTCGCTGGTGTGTCTGCTGTGTTTCTCGGATGCGCCAGCGCCGGCGCAGGAGTCGCAGCCAGCTGACGAGACGAGCGCGACGACGGCCGAGGAGCCCACATCCCGCCCGGCTAGTGACACCGGCGAGCGGCAGCCCGGCCGGCGGGGCGCCCAGTCGGCCCCAGCCGAGCAGGAAGTGTCGCTGGCGCTCAACAACGCGCCGCTGGACCAGGTGGCCAGGTTCATCGGGCAGCAACTGGACAAGCCGGTGATCATCGCCGAGTCGGTCAGGGAGAAGAGGATAACGATCGTCTCGACGAAGAGGCTCCCCCCGGCCGACGCAATGCGGCTCCTGGCCGACGCCCTGCGCCAAAGCGGCGTGGTGATGGAAGATGGCCCCAACGCGGTCAGCCTGCAAGCGATCGAGGACGTCGAGCGGACGCTGCTGCAAGTCGTGGGGCCGGACCAATCGCTGGCGGACATCGCCGACAAGGGCAAGATCGTAGAGAAGATCTTCACGCTGGAGTTCTACGATGCGGCCAAGATCCGTGACATCATCGTGCCGATGCTGCCGAGCTGGGCGCACCTGACGGCCGACCCGACCAGCAGGAAGCTGATCGTGACCGACACGGTTAGCAACCTCGAGCGGATCGAGCGCATCGTCAAGACGCTCGACCTCCCGACGTCCGTTGCCTCCGAGCCGAGGGTGTTCAAGATCACCCACGGCGACGCCAGGGAGATGCTGCCGATACTCAGTGCGCTGGTGAGCGGACTGATGGGCAAGCCCGCCGAGGAGGTCATTACCTCAGGCGGCGCCCCAGCAGCCGGCGCCGCCAGGCAGGACACGCGCAGTCGCAATACGACTCCATTCGGTCGCAACACGAGGGGCGGAAGGACGCCGCCCGGCTCGTCGTCATCGTCTTCGTCATCATCGGGCGCCGGCACGAGCGCGACGGTCGTGTTCGTCCAGGAATCGCAAGCGCCGGTGGTCCTCATGGCTGAGTCCGCCCGCAACTGGATCATCGCCATCGCGCCGCAGAACATCCTGGTCCAGCTCGGCGAGTGGATCGAGAAGCTGGATCAGGAGCAGCCCACGCGGGAATCCGTCTTCGACATCTACCCGGTGACGAAGGCCAATATCGAGGAGGTCGCCCAGCAGCTCCAGGACGGCATCGATGCCTTCCCGGACGAAGCAATCCGCCAGAGCCTTCGCGTCGTGCCATTCACGCAGTCGCGCAAGCTGCTTGTCTTCGGCACCACGCGCGGCAGGGCCATGGTCAAGGACCTGCTGGAGAAGCTCGACGTCGACACCTCCGAGTACCAGGAGCAGCGGACGTTCCAACTGGAGCACGCCGATGCCGAGGAGGTCGTGACCGCCATCGAGGAGCTGTTCTCCACCCAGCAGCTTAGCTAC
>CAYUYH010000196.1:0-5080 GCA_964449175.1 uncultured Planctomycetaceae bacterium | reverse complement strand
GGCCTTGACGGAGGCGTGGGTGATGGCGCGGAGTGTGTGGCGGTTCGGCCTGCCGCCGGCGGGCGTGCTGGCCGTCCAGTCGGCGGCGATTCTGGCGGCGATGCTCGGCGGATTGCACATCATCGACCTCGGCCCGGCGTGGCGGCTGGCCTGCGGGCTGTGGACCGGCCAGGTGGCGATGGCCTGGCTGGTCGCCGGCGCGGGCGAGCTCGGCAGGCCGGAACGCCTGCCCTGGCCGCGAGCGGACGCTGCTGTCGCGAAGGCGATGATTCCGATTCTCGGCCTGGCCGCGGTCGCCTTCGCCGCCGCCACACCCAGCCCGCGCGCCCTCTGGACGTCGCTGGCCCTGGCAGGGGCCGCATGTCTTGTCGCAGGTGTCCTTGCAGTTGTATGGGCGCTGGCAGCCAGGGTCATCTTGGCCCTGACGCACGCGGGCGAGACGCCCGTGCCACGCTCCTGAACGTCACCGCCGGCCTTGAGTTTTGGCGGGCAGGCTCATATCATCATCCCCCTTGTCAACCCACGCGCCCGCCGCGGCGGGCATCGGAGCGAAGAGTCACATGGCAGAGCAGAGCGGCAGCACGTTGATGGAGAAACTCGTGTCCCTGTGCAAGCGGCGGGGGTTCATCTTCCCCTCGAGCGAGATATACGGCGGGATCAACGGCTTCTGGGACTACGGCCCGCTCGGCGTGGAGCTGAAGCGGAACATCAAGGACGCCTGGTGGACCGACGTCGTCCGCAAGCGCGACGACATGGTCGGCCTGGACTGCACGATCATCATGAACCCGAAGGTCTGGGAGGCGTCCGGGCACGTGGTGAACTTCAACGACCCGCTGGTCGACTGCCGCGGCTGCAAGGCACGCTTCCGCGCCGACAAGGTGTTCTACGTGGTCGCGAAGGACGGCGACAACGTGCTGCTGTCGGCCGGCGTGGAGGCCGACGACGAACGGGGAGCCCGCGCCGCCGCCTACGACGCAGCGAGTAGCAAGACTCGCCGCCGCCTCGACCAGCGGGGCGAGACGCTCACATGGAACGTCGCCCGCGTCGACAAGCTGCCCGAGGGCGTCGAGGCCCTCTGCCCGCTGTGCAGCCAGGGCCTGACCGACGCACGCAAGTTCAACATGATGTTCAAGACCTACGTCGGCGCGATGGAGGACTCCTCCGCGCTGGCGTACCTCCGGCCCGAGACGGCCCAGGGCATCTTCGCCAACTACCGCAACGTGGTGGACTCCAGCCGCGTCAAGGTGCCGTTCGGCATCGCGCAGATCGGCAAGAGCTTCCGCAACGAGATCAACCCGCGCAACTACACGTTCCGCAGCCGCGAGTTTGAGCAGATGGAGATCGAGTTCTTCTGCCACCCGTCCCAGGGCGACAAGTGGTACGAGTATTGGCGCGACGAGCGGTTCAACTGGTACGTCGGCCTGGGGCTGACCAGCAGCAAGCTGCGCCTGCGCGACCACGAGGAGGACGAGCTGGCCCACTACGCCCGGGCGTGCGCGGACATCGAGTACGAGTTCCCATTCGGGACAGCCGAGCTGGAGGGCGTGGCCAACCGGACGGACTTCGACCTCACCGAGCACCAGAAGTTCTCCGGGCGCGACATGACCTACTTCGACGACGAGGCCAAGGAGCGGTTCCTCCCCTACGTCATCGAGCCGTCCGGCGGGGTGGACCGGGCGACGCTGGCGTTCCTCTGCGAGGCGTACTGTGAGGACACCGCCCCCGACGAGCACGGCAAGCCCCAGCCGCGGACCGTCATGAAGCTCCACCCGCGGCTCGCCCCGGTCAAGGCGGCCGTCTTCCCCCTGGTCAAGAAGGACGGCATGCCCGAGGCGGCCACGAGGATTCACGAGGCCTTCAAGGCCGCCGGGCTGGCCAGCTTCTACGACGAGAAGGGCGCGGTCGGGCGACGCTACCGGCGCCAGGACGAGGCCGGCACGCCGTTCTGCATCACCGTCGACGGCCAGACGCTCGAAGACCAGACCGTCACCGTCCGCGACCGCGACTCGCTCAAGCAGGACCGCGTCGCGACGGAGGAGGTCGTCGCGTACGTCCAGGATCGCCTGAAGTAGGGCGACCCGCGGCACGCCTGTGGCACGTCTGTCTCGGACGTGATATTCTCTTGGGGCGAAGATGACCGAATACCGCGTTAATCTGGACGTCTACAACGGCCCGCTGGACCTGCTGCTGTATCTCATCCGCCGCGAAGAGGTGGACATCTACGACATTCCCATCGCGCGGATCGCCGACCAGTACGTCCGCTACGTGGACATGCTCAAGCACCTCGACCCGAACCTCGCGGGCGAGTTCCTCGTGCTGGCTGCGACACTGATGGAGATCAAGACGCGGATGCTGCTGCCGTCGCCGCCGCCGGAAGAGGGCGCCGAGGGTGTTGCCATCGACCCGCGGGCCGAGCTTGTCCGCCAGCTCCTGGAGTACAAGGCCTTCAAGGACGCCGCCGGCGAGCTTTACGACGCCGGAACGCAGCAGGCGCTGAAGTACCCGCGCCCGCCGAGCAAGCCGACCGAGCGGGGCGAGCTGGACCTGACCGACGCGCAGGTGTGGGACCTGGTGGAGGCGTTCGGCAAGGTGATGGAGGCGATAGGCCATCGCCCAACGCACCACGAGGTCATCTACGACGACACGCCCATCGAACTGCACGCCGCGGACATCCTCGACCGCCTCACCCGCGAGGGCAAGATGACCTTCACCAAGATCTTCGAGGGCCGAGCCGTGCGGTCGGAGATCGTCGGACTGTTCCTCGCGCTGCTGGAGCTCGCACGCCAGGAGAAGATCCGGGCCGTTCAGGAGGCCAACTTCGGCCGGATCATGATCGTCCTGCGCGAGACGACCGGCCCGATCTCGACGCCCAAGGCAGCCGACGCCGCCGCGACGCCGGAAGGCTCGGAAGGCCGATACGTCACCGAGGCGGACAGCGGCGACCAGGAGGAACTGGACAGTGTCGGCTAGCGACAAGCTCCGCGAGCTGGGGCTGACTCTGCCGCCGGCCGCGGCGCCGGTGGGGGCGTATGTGCCGACGGTCCGCGCGGGCGGGCTGATCTTCACTTCCGGCCAGTTGCCGATGGCCGACCGCAAACTGACGGCAACGGGCAAGGTGCCCACTGACGTCTCGCTGGCCGACGCGCAGGCCGCCGCTGCCCAGGCCGTGCTGAATGCCCTCGCCGCGGTCGCCGCCGAGACCGGCTCGCTGGACGCGATCGCCCGGGTGGTCCGGCTTAACGTGTTCGTCAATTCCTCGCCCGGCTTCACCGACCAGGCCAAGGTCGCCAACGGCGCCAGCGACCTGCTGCTCGCGATTTTCGGCGACGCCGGGCGGCACACCCGCTGCGCGATCGGGGCGGCTGAGCTGCCCCTGGACGCCCCCGTCGAGCTGGACCTGATCGTCGAGCTGGCTGCGGGCTCTGCCGACCCCTGACGCAGTCACCGTGCCCCATCCTGCCGCCGGGGCTGCCCGGCCCTCGCCCCTCCTGCAGTGGCCAGGTGCGGAGATTTCTCGCCTTCTTACCTAAATGCCCGCCCGTCCGCGTCGATAACCACATTGTGGCCATTGGCCACAGGGCACGGCGGGCCCTGCGAAGGGCCTGACAGCGGCATGTGAGGTTTCCATGCAGGGCGTTCTGCCGCTGGTCAACATCGTGATTGTGGGTCTGTGCCAGGGCCTGGGGATGCTGGTGATCTCCATCGGCGTCGTCAAGGCTCTGTGGATATTCCTCAAGGACGTGGTCACGCCCGGGCGGTCTGTCAAGGCCGTCCAGCGAAGCCGCCTTGAGCTGGGCCACTCCTTCTCGCTTGCACTGGGATTCCTCATCGGGGGCAGCATCCTCAAGACGGCCGTTGAGCCGGACTGGAGCGAGATAGGCCAATTGGCGGCCATCATCGCCATCCGCACGGTCCTCAACTACCTGTTGCTTCGCGAAATCGCCTCGCAGTCGGCGTCGCGCACCAAACCTCCAGGCGTGCTTGCCAGTTTCCTCGGCGTCCGCGCGCAGCCTGATGAGGCGGGTGGCGCGCAGTCCGCGCCGCCGGCGGCATGAGCGTCAGCCGATATCGCACATCACAAGCTGGGTCTGTGCACAAAGGGCGGCAAAGCTTCGGCCCGGCCGCCCCTGACACTTCCGTCATGTGTCGCGGGCGTCCCGCCCGCGCGTGGCGGGGGCATCTTGCCCCCGCGAGTCCTTTTGCCCACGCAGCCCTGGAACCCGGCGCTGCGAACGACCTCGCGGCCGAGACGGCCGCGCCACGCTGCAGTGCCTAGCGCGCAACCCTGTCAGCTATCCCGTAGTCAATTCCAGCTTCTGTCAATTCAGATATGATCCTTGAGGGGCGAAACTCGGCAAGCTTCATTTCGCGGACAAACCGTGTCAATGCGCCTTCGCAGTCGTCAGTCCAGTGGCCCGGATGACCGCCGATCGCCTCCAAGAGGTCCCTTCTCGCGTCAGAGACAGCAGGAGGAACGGGCGCACAGAACTCGCGTTCAAACGCTTCGGGATTGAACGTTCTCTTGACGCGATCAGAGAACAGGAAATAAAGTGACCATATCGCGCCCACAATCCCTCGCACCAACAAGACTTGTGGTTCATGGGTGGTGACTGCTCTGGGAACGACTCCTGCCACGCCGACCCACATTAAAGCTATGCATACCCATGGTGTGTAGCGGTACCTGACAAAAAAGAACCCTACCATCGCTACACCAAGAGCGAGCTCAAACACTGACACGAGCATTTCGGATCCCTCCTGCTTATCCGATAGAGCAAGTGCAAGGTCAATCAGCGTCCACAGGACATTCAAGACCAAGGTGAAGGCAACCCACAGGACGAGCCCATCCAATGGCAACTTGTGCAGTTTCCGAGGAGGGGCAACAGGCTCTAGCTGGGGAAAGTCGTTCAAGCGAGTCTCCTTCCAGCATCTTCCCCGAGCATGATCGGAGATTTCCCAGGTCAACTCCAGCCCACGACCGCCTTGGCCCTGTTCGCCAATTCTATCACGGCCCCGGAGACGGTCAAGTTCTTTCGGGACGCCAGCAAGCCGCGTGCCATACCCACCCGCCGGTTGGGCAGGG
>CAYUYH010000195.1:0-5086 GCA_964449175.1 uncultured Planctomycetaceae bacterium | reverse complement strand
GCATCGGCGAGTGCACGCCGGCACTGGTCGGCGAGCTTGGCGTCGGTCGGCAGGAAGACCATCGCGACGGCGTATTGTCCGGGTGGGGGGAGGGTGATCTTCAGCGCCTTGGCCTCGGCTGCGAGGAACTCGCGCGGCAGCTGCATGAGTATGCCCGCACCGTCGCCGGTGGCCTCGTCGCCGCCGGCGGCGCCGCGGTGGCTGAGGTTGACCAGCACCTCGCGCCCGCGGTCGATGATCGCGTGCTCGCGGCGCCCGGAGACGTTTACCACCGCCCCGATGCCGCACGCGTCGTGCTCGTTCCGCGGGTCGTACAACCCCTGTGCTTTTGGCGGCCCAGGCATCATCCTATCCTACACGCCCGCCGCCGGTGTTTACAGCCGGCAGACGCGGGCCTCAAAGCAATTCTACGACTTGACATGTCATTCGCTATGCTTATAATAGTGATAGTAGACATTAGACATGTTTATATACGGCCGGAGTTCGCGGGCCCAGCCCGGGGGCGGATTTGTACGCAGGCCTTGTCACCCGCATCGTCGGGCGCGGTATGATGTCCAGGTTGGGGGCGGGCCAGCCAAGTCGGCGGAAGGCGGAGCGATGGCACAGGTGGATTCACATCTCAGCACGGGCCTGGCGGGGCTGGACGGGCTGCTCAAGGGCCTGATCCCCGGCGACAACATCGTCTATCACGTCGCGGACGTGGAAGACTACCGCCCGTTCGTCGACCCGTACTGCGGCTATGCCCGCAACAGCGGCCAGAAGCTGATCTACTTCCGCTTCGCCAAGCACGAGCCGCTGATGGACGGCGATGGCGCGGAGGTCGTCGAGCTGGAGCCGGCTGACGGCTTCGAGGCCTTCATCACCGGCATCTATAGGACCATCGAGCGGACGGGCCGCGGCGGCTATTATGTCTTCGACTGCCTGTCGGACCTGGCCGTCGACTGGTACAGCGACCAGATGCTCGGCAACTTCTTCATGCTCACCTGCCCGTACCTGTTCGACATGGAGGCGATCGCATGCTTCTCCGTGCTCCGCGGGCACAACTCTTCCCACGCGACCGTGCCGATTGCCACGACGGCCCAGGTCGTGATTGACGTCTACCGCCACGACGGCCGGCTGTACCTCCACCCGCAGAAGGTCCAGCAGCGGTACTCGGCGACGATGTACATGCTGCACGCGATGGACGGCGAGCAGTTCACGCCCGTCACCAACAGCGCGACGACGGCGGAGATACTCGCGTCCGTGCCGTGGGACCGCAGCGGCTGGGCTGGGCGAGAGCTGGGCATGTGGGACCGCACCTTCATGGAGGCGGAGGAAGTCCTTGCCGACCCCGAGGTCGGCTCGTCGCGGTCCGGCGAGGCGCGCGAGTATCTCCGCCGGCTGATAAGCATGGCCATCTCGCGCGACGAGCGGTTCATCGCGCTGGTCGAGAAGCACATGAGACTAGGCGACGTGCTGACCGTGGCCAAGCGCATGATAGGCACGGGTCTGATCGGCGGCAAGAGCGCGGGCATGCTGCTGGCCCGCGCGATCCTGGAAAGCGCCGACCGGCGATGGGGCGAGCTGCTGGAGAAGCACGACTCGTTCTACATCGGCTCGGACGTGTTCTACACGTTCCTCGTCCGCAACGGCATCTGGTGGGTCCGCCAGAAGCAGAAGGACCTTGACCGGTTCCTGGAGGGGGCTGAGACCGCACGCCACCGCATGCTCACCGGCAGCTTCCCGGAGTACATCGTCCGCCAATTCCAGGACATGCTGGACTACTTCGGGCAGTCGCCGATCATCGTGCGGTCCAGCAGCCTGCTGGAGGACAACTTCGGCAACAGCTTCGCCGGCAAGTACGAGAGCGTGTTCTGCGCCAACCAGGGCTCGCGGCACAAGCGGCTGGAGGACTTCCTTTCAGCCGTGCGAACGATCTACGCCAGCACGATGAGTGAGCGGGCGCTGACATACCGCGCCCAGCGAGACATCCTCGACCGCGACGAGCAGATGGCACTGCTGGTGCAGCGGGTCTCCGGCTCGCACTACGGCAGCCTGTTCTATCCGCAGATCGCGGGGGTGGGCTTCTCTTTCAACCCGTACGTTTGGAGCGACCAGATCAATCCCAAGGCGGGGATGCTGCGGGTGGTCTTCGGCCTGGGCACGAGGGCGGTGGACCGCAGCGACGACGACTACACTCGCGTGGTCGCCTTGAACGCCCCGCGGCTTCGCCCGGAGAGCAACTTCGACCAGGTGCGGCAGTATTCCCAGCGCCGCGTGGACGTGCTGGACCTCCAGGCCAACCAGCTCGTCTCGACGAAGTTCACCGATGTTGTCGCTGCCAGCCCGCAACTGCCGATCGATATCTTCGCCTCGCAAGGCGAGCAGATGTCGGCGGAGTCGATCGGCCAGGCCGGCCAGGCCGCCTCGGCCGTGCTTACCTTCGAGAAGCTCTTCGCGGACACCGGCTTCATCGCCGACATGCGCGACATGCTCCGCACGCTTCAGGAGGCCTACAGCAACCCCGTCGACATGGAGTTCACCGCGAACTTCCTGGCGGGCAGCGCGTACAAGGTCAACCTGCTCCAGTGCCGCCCGCTACAGGTCAAGGGCGGCGGCGTGATCACCGAGCCGCCGAGCGACATCCCCAAGGAGTCGCTGATCCTCGAGGCCCACGGGGCGGTCATCGGGCAGAGCCGGCTGAGCAAGATCGACCGCCTGGTCTACGTCGAGTCAGCCGTGTACGGGCAACTGCCGGTCAAGGAGCGATACGCCGTCGCCCGCCTGATAGGCCGGCTGGCGCACCTGCCCACTCCCGCGGGCGGGTCGCTGATGCTGCTCGGCCCGGGCAGGTGGGGCACGACCACGCCGTCGCTCGGCGTGCCCGTCCGCTTCGCCGACATCCACACCGCGTCCGTCATCTGCGAGATCGTCGCCATGCGCGAAGACCTCGTGCCGGATGTCTCGCTCGGCACGCACTTCCTCAACGAGCTGGTGGAGATGGACATCCTGTACCTGGCCCTGTTCCCTTCGCGCGAGGACAATCTTCTCAACAAGGACTTCTTCGCGGCCGCCCCCAACAAGCTCGCCGAGCTGCTGCCAGACGCAGCCGAGTGGGCCCAGGCCGTGAAGGTCATAGACGCAGCCGACCTGGACGCCGCCGTGACGCTAAACGCCAACACCCTCAGGCAAAAGGTCGTCTGCTACCTTGAGCACTGAGGGTGTCAGCATTCGTCCGCAATCCGCCTGAAGGATTGCAGTAGCCTGGTTGTCGGCCTATAGGTCGGCCGGTTGCATCTGCGATCAGCTATCGTAGTACAAGCTGAACTCGAACGGGTGCGGCCTGAGGTGCAGCTCCTGGAGTTCCTTCTCCCTCTTCCAGTTGATCCACGCCTCGATCAGGTCGGGGGTGAACACGTCGCCGGCGCCGAGGAACTCGTGGTCGGCCTCCAGGGCGGCGACGGCTTCATCGAGCGAGCCGGGCGTCTTCGGCACGCCGGCCAACTCGCCGACCGTCATCTCGTAGATGTCCCTGTCCAGCGGCTTGCCGGGATCGATCTTGCTCTTGATGCCGTCGATCGCGGCCATCACCATCGCCGAGAAGGCCAGGTACCCGTTGCAGCTCGGGTCGGGGCAGCGGAACTCGAGCCGCTTGGCCTTGGGGCTTGGCGAGTACATGGGTATGCGGATCCCAGCCGAGCGGTTGCGGGCTGAGTAGGCCAGGTTCACCGGCGCCTCGAAGCCCGGCACGAGCCGACGATACGAGTTCGTCGTCGGCGCGGCGAAGGCCAGGATCGCCGGCGCGTGCTTCAGCAGCCCGCCGACGGCAAACAGCGCCAACTCGCTCAGCCCGGCGTACCCGTCGCCTGGGAACAGCGGCTTGCCGCCCTTCCACAACGACAAGTGCGTGTGCATGCCGCTGCCGTTGTCCTCGAAGATCGGCTTGGGCATGAACGTGACCGTCTTGCCGTGAGCCTTGGCGACGTTCTTGCAGATGTACTTGTACCACATCATCTGGTCAGCCATCTTGACCAGATCCTGGAACCTCATGTCGATCTCAGCCTGCCCGGCGGTGGCCACCTCGTGATGGTGCGCCTCGACGACGATGCCGACCTTCCGCATCTCGTGGACCATCTCGCCGCGCAGATCATGGAAGGTGTCCGTGGGGCTGACCGGGAAGTAGCCGCCCTTGAAACTGGGCTTGTAGCCGAGGTTCGGCTCTTCGAACCGCGCGGTGTTCCACGCGCCCTCGACCGAGTCGATCTCGTACATGCCTCTATGCTGCGTCTGTTCGTAGCGGACCTGGTCGAAGATGAAGAACTCCGGCTCGGGCCCGATGTAGGCCGTGTCGGCGATGCCCGTGGACTTGAGGAACTCAGCCGCCTTGCGCGCTACGTTGCGGGGGTCCCGCGTGTAGTCCTCGCGCGTCAGCGGGTCCACGATGTCGGCGATCACGCTCATCGTCGGCCGCGCGAAGAACGGGTCCATGCACACGGTCGACAGGTCCGGCACGGCCATCATGTCCGACTGATGTATGCCCTGCCAGCCGCGGATGGACGACCCGTCAAACCCCACGCCCTCGGCCAGGCTGTCGGCGTCCAGGGTCTCAATGGGGAACGAACAGTGTTGCCACGTGCCGAGAAGGTCGACAAACTTCAGATCCAGCATGTCGGCCCCATTGGCTTTGGCATACTCGAAGAACTCACTGGGTTTCATCACCTGCTCCTTAGCAGTTGGCCCCGCCCGACGGGCGACTCTCGCCGGCCGGACGGCAGACCGGGCCTGGAAATCTCACCCGTAACCGCCGCACGTGGCGTGCCAATCCCCAGCCCTCACCTAACCGTCGCTGGCCACAGTGAATACAGCATCCGTCCGCCGCGGCCACAATTACCCTATACGACAATTATGTTGCATCCGGACCGAGAAACTTACATCTATGTAGTATGCAGACACGACGCAGACGCTCTTGTTGTCACCCAATAGCCTCGTTGCCCTCTTCGCCGGTGCGGATGCGAATGCACCGCGGCAGGTCCAAGATGAATATCTTGCCGTCGCCTATCCTGCCGGTCCTCGCGCCGGCTACGATCGCGTCGACGGTGGGTTGGAC
>CAYUYH010000194.1:0-5104 GCA_964449175.1 uncultured Planctomycetaceae bacterium | reverse complement strand
CTATGATCCCGTAAATGACCTGCGACCGGGAGGCCCGGCTTACATAGCTTCTACTGCTGATAGGCCGATTTGCCGATCAGCCGTCTTTGGTGATCACGCCCAGGCCGTGGCGCTCGGAGGCGGCGCCGTCCCAGCGGTGCTCCTTGATGCTGGCCACGATGTCAGCCGCCAGTCGCACGGCGGCCAGGCCTTCGACGGCGGGGACGACCGGCGGCGCGCCCTCGACGACCGTCCGGCGGAACGCCTCGGCCTGCCTGCGCAGCGGCTCAATGGACTCATCCACCACAAGCTGCTCGACCTTGATGAGCTTTGTGTAGTCCACCTTCATGGCCAGCTCGGTCAGGTCCTTCGCGTCGCGGTCGCGGGCCATCTGGATCAGGTCGAGGTTGGCGCTCTTGGTCACCACGATGCCGACCCTCTTGCCGTAGTCCACCGACAGATACGCCTGCTCGCTGAAGACGCGCATCTTCCGCTCGGTCTTCACGGCCAGGCGGCTGGCGGTGATGTTGGCGACGCATCCGTTGTCGAAGATCAACCGGGCGTTGCAGATGTCCTCGTGGTCGCCGATGACGTTCACGCCGACGGCATGGAGGCTTTGCACGCGGCCCTTGACCATCATCCCCACCAGGTCGATGTCGTGGATCATCATGTCCAGCACCACGCCCACGTCGGCAGAGCGGAAGGTGAACGGGCTGATGCGGTGGGCCTCGATGAACTTCGGCGAGATGGCGTGTTTTTGCATGGCCACCGCGACCGGGTTGAATCGCTCGGTGTGCCCGACCTGCACGCTGGCGCCGGTTCGCTCGGCAAGGTCTATCAGCTCCTGGCCGGCGTCGGCATCGTCGCTGATGGGCTTTTCGATCAGCACGTGCTTGCCCGCCTGGACGAAGGGCCTGGCCATGTCGAGATGGCGCAGCGTGGGCACGGCGATGATAGCGGCGTCGACCTTGTCGACTGCCTCGGCAACGTCGGTCAGGCCGAGGCAGCGGCGCTGCCTGGCCACGTCGGCTGCGACCGCGGGGTCGGTGTCGACCACGCAGACCAACTCCGCACCGTCCATCTCGCTCAGCACGCGGGCGTGGAGCTTGCCCATGCGTCCGGCGCCGACCACGGCAACACGGAAACTCATGGCATCGGCCTCCGTAGTATGGCCTTCTCTTCCGGCGGGAGGTATTGGGCGGCCTCGGGGGGCGCCTGCCCGCGGTAGAGCTCCTGGTATCGTCCGTACACGCCGCGCAGACTGCGCCGGCAGAACTCGCACAGCGCAGCCGCGGCGCCTTCGACGCCCATCTTCTCCAGTTGCTCGATCTTGGTCTGTAGGGCCGACTCGTCGTCGAACAGCTCCGCCAGCGCCCGTCGCAGCTCCGATTCCTCCGCCGACGACAGCCGGGCCGACTTGATGCCCTCCTCATGCACGCCGCGAACCGCCGGCGGGATGCGCTCGTTGTCCCCACTGGCGAAGAATGTGAACGGCGGCACGTCGCGACGGACGGGCGTGCGCGAGCCCACGCGGGCGAAGCGACCGATGGTCGTGAAGTGATGCGCGCCGACCAGGTCTTCCATGACCGCCCCGCTTTGTACGAGCACGTGCCCGGCCAACAGCACATTTCGGCCAAGCGTGGTGTCGTCGTCCACGTAGCAGTCGTGGGCGATGTGGCAGCCGTCGTGGAGCGTGTTGGCGTTGCCGATCCGCGTGACGTAGCCGCCGGCTTCCGTGCCGATGTGGGCGGTCACGCGCGGGCCGAAGCGGTTGCGATGACCTATCACCAGCAGCGTGTCCCCGCCGGCGTACTTCAGGTCCTGCGGCACGGCGCCGAGCACGCAACCTTCCTCGATGACGTTAGCCGATCCGATAGTCGTTCGCCCGATGACGGTGACGCGCCGCTTCAGCACGGTGCCCGGCCCGATCGTCACGTCCGGGCCCACGACGCAGAACCGCCCGATCGTCGCCTCGGCGGCGACCCTGGCTGACGGGTCGATCTCGCGAATGACCTCCGGATCGGTCATGGGCTCTTGCTCCCGGCGCGGTTCTGGGCAATCGCATCGATGAGGCGCTTGACGTGGATGTTCGCGTCCGGCTTGCCCGCAAGGCGCGCCATCGCCTCTTGCGACACCTCGCAGCCGGAGGAGTTGAACAGCTCGCGGAAGGCCTCCTTCAGCGCGCGGATGTCGTCGTCGCCAAAGCCGCATCGGCGGAGTTTCTCGGTGTTCACGCCTCGCACGCGGAAGGGACAGCCCTGCACCATGGCATAGGGCGGGGCGTGCTTGTCGACGCCGGTGAAGCCGACGACGTAGGTGTACGTGCCGACCGACGCGCCCGCGGCGATGGACGTGAACGCGCTCGTGCCGACGTAGTCTTCCACGCGAGCGGCGCCTTCGATCTGCGTATAGTTGCTGAGGATACAGTGGCTGCCCACCGAAGCGCCGGGGCCTATCCGACACCCGATCATGATGAGGTTGTCGTCGCCCAGGCACGTCGGCTGATCCGTCCCGCCGAGAATGGCGACGTGCTCGCGGATGTCGTTGGCCTGGCCCACGAGGCACTCGCCCTCGTCTTGGCCGTTCTCGCCGCCGCCGACGGCGGCCAGGGGGAACACGTGACACCTCGCCCCCAGGCTTGTCCGCCCCGTTACGGTCGCGCCGCTGTCGATGATGCAGCCCGGGCCAAGTCGCACGTCGCCGCCGACGTATGCGAAGGGTCCGACGCAAACGTCGCTTGCGAGCTTGGCGGTCGGCTCGACGACGGCGTGGCGTGAGATGTCCGGCATTAAACGTGTTCTCCGGCCGGCGGACGTCAGATCGGCTCTGAGTCGACCAGCATGAACTTGATCTCAGCCTCGGCGGCCAGTTCGTCGCCGACCAGCGCCCGGCAGCGGCAGTGGCCCGTGCGGGCGTGCACCCGGACGGCCTCGGACTCCAACACCAACTGGTCGCCGGGACGCACCAGCCGGCGCATCTTCACCCTGTCCAGGCTCAGCAGCACGGCGATCTTGCCGGTGTGCTCCAGGCGCCGGCTGAGCAGTATGCCAGACAGTTGCGCCATCGCCTCCAGTATCATCACGCCGGGCATGACGGGCTGGCCTGGCCAGTGGCCTTGGAAGAACGGCTCGTTGATCGACACGTTCTTGACGGCGACGGCTCGCTTGTCGCCCTCGACCTGGAGCACGCGGTCGATCATCAGGAACGGATAGCGGTGAGGCAGGACTCGCATGATCCTGCGGATGTCCATGATAGGCTCGCCGGTGGCGCTGATGGTGCGGCCCCGCGAAGACATCTGCGCCGCCAGCTTGCGGACGAGCGCGTGGTTGAGGTCGTGGCCGCTGCGGTAGGCGACGATGCGCCCGAACAGCGGCCTGCCCAGCAAGGCCAGGTCGCCGATCAGGTCGCAGACCTTGTGGCGGACGTGCTCGTCGGGGAATCGCAGTTTGTTCTCGATCGGCCCGCCGCTGCCCATCACGACGATGTCCTTGATCGTCAGGTGCTTGCAGAGCCCCTGCTGCTGGAGCTGGCGGGCTTCCTCCTCCAGCGCGAAGGTCCTGGCTGGGGCGAGCTGGGCGGCGAAGTCGTCCTTGCCCAGGCGGAAGCTGAACACTTGCCGCCCTATGCTGGCCACCGCGGAGTAGTCCAGGTCGAACAGGATGTCGAGGTACTCGCCCGGCCCGGGCAGCGCGGCCAGCATCGCCTCGCCCTCGCTGACCGAGATGGGCTGATCTATCACGTGGGGGCGTCTCTCCTGGTCCTGCTCCTGGATGCCGGCGCTCTGGAGCGCCTGGACGAACGGAAGCGGCGAGCCGTCCGTGGAAGGCGTCTCTTCACCGCTCACGTCGATGACGAGGTTGTCGATCTGCAACCCGCCCGTCGCTGCCAGCACGTGCTCCACCGTCTCCACGCAGGCCGAGCCATTGCTCAGCGACGTACGGTGAGGCCGGGGCGCGACACGCGAGACGCTGGCGGGTATGGACACGCGCCCCTCCTCCCCCTCGCGCATGAACACCAGGCCGGCATCGGCTGGGGCCGGGCTGAACTCAAGCCGACACGGCCGACCGCTGAACAGCCCGCGTCCCTCCACCGCGACCGGCGACTTAATGGTCCTCTGACGACTCAAGTGCCTTGATCCTGGATTCCAGTTCTCGAACGCGTTTCAGAAGCTCAGGCAGCTTCGGCCAGGCCTGTATGATCCGCAGGGCTTCCCTGGCCGGGCGCGCGGGTGTTCCGACGACCGCCTGTCCGTCCTCGACATCCGAGGCGACGGCTGAGAAAGCGGCGCACTTCGCGCCGGCGCCGATCCTGACATTGTCGCGGATTCCGGCGTGGCCCATGATGATGACGGCATCGGCCAGGGCGGCGCTGCCGGCGATGCCTGCCTGGGCGGCTAGGATGCAATTCCGCCCTATCTGGACATTATGCGCCACCTGCACGAGGTTGTCGATCTTCGTGCCGGCGCCGATCCGCGTCGAGCCGAACTTCGCCCTATCCACGCAACTGCACGCGCCGATCTCCACATCGTCCTCTATCACGACGTTGCCGCTGTGCGGCACCTTGTTGTGTTTGCCGTCGGCATAGTAGTAGCCGAACCCGTCCCAGCCGATGACGCTGTTCGGCCCGACGATCACGCGGTCGCCGACCCGGCAGTCGTGGCAGAGAACCGCGCCGGCGGCCAGCACGCAGTCGGCGCCGACCCTGGCGCCGCGGCCGACGGAGACGCGCTCGTGCAGTACGCTTCCCGGCCCGACGGAGGCGCCGGGGCCTATGCTGACCCACGGACCTACCGCGGCGCTGTCGTCGATATGCGCATCTTCCGCGACGACGGCGGATGGGTGCACGCCGACAGCCGGGCGGGCCGGCTGGCCGGCCCAGTGACCGAGCAGCTTGGCGACGGCTGCCTGAACGCTGGCCACGCGGACCAGCGGCATGTCGGCGGAGACGGCTGCGTCGGCGTCGACGATCGCGGCCGAGGCCCGGCATTCGCCCAAGCGGGCGGCGCGCTTCTCGTCGGCTGCGAACGTGACATCGCCCTCGCCGGCGGACTCGAGCGCCGCCATCGAGCGGCTCAACACCGTCTCGTCGCCCTCCGCGCGCCCGCCGACCAGGTCGGCGATGGCTC
>CAYUYH010000193.1:0-5120 GCA_964449175.1 uncultured Planctomycetaceae bacterium | reverse complement strand
CGATCTACCTGCACGCCGCCTTGGACGCGCGCCAGGGGCCGCGGCGCCACCGCTTCCGCAGCACGGACAGCGTGGCCGAGGATGATCTGCGCCGGCTGCGGGAGGCGCTCGCCGCCGAGGGGGAGGTGACAATTGTCTGGTTCGACGAGCACCGGCGCGAGTTCATGTTCACGCCGGAGGAGCTCTCGCAGCGTTTCGCGGTCGCACGTGCGGCCCGCTTGGCTGACGGGACGGTCTACAGGATCAGTCGCGAAGGATCTTGACGCGGCCAAGACGGCCTCCACACGCAATTCTCGCAGTGGCATGTCGCAGGGACATCGGCCCGTCACTGGCAATCACAGCCTTCGACGGAAGCTCCGTCCCGCCGCTGATAGTCGACCAGTCCTCCGCGCCGGTCGAGTTCCACGCTGCAACAGTCGTCGATCACGTCCCTGAGCTTGCTCCGGCCGCGCTGGACGCGTGCCTTCATCCCCGAAACGGACAGCCCCAACCTGCCGGCCGCGGCCTTCTGGGTCAGTCCGTCCAGCTCGGTCATCGTAACGGCCCGGCGGTAGTGCTCCGGCAGCTGGTTGAGCAGAGGCTGGAGGCACCTCGCGAAGTCGTCGGCCGCCTCCCGGACGATGTCGCCCCGGGCGTCGGCCGCCTCGGCATCCTCTGCGACCGCGGCCATTGCCCGCCCAGTCGCGGCACACCTGCGGTGATAGTCGGTGATGGCGTTCCGCGCGATCTGATAGGCCCAGGCCGTGATATTCTGAGTGTCCTTCAGGTCGGCGAGCTTCGTGTGGATGCGGACGAAGATGTCCTGAAGGATGTCCTCGGCGTCGTCCGCGGACACGCGACGGGCAACATAGCCAAGCAGCCGCTCGCGCATCTCGTGCCAGATCCTCTCTGTCTCAGCGCTGCGATTCATGCTCTTGCCCTTGCAGGTCGCCGTGCCAGCCGTACTCAAGGCCGGACCGCCTCAATTGTAGCGGAAACGACGTAGTTTTCGAGGCCACTGCCCGGAGCGTACTCGCGGATGAGCTCGCGACTGCGCGAATTGGGCGTGATCCGTATGTTCAGGAAGCCGGTGGCCGTCAGCACGGACTCCAGCTCATCAATTCCCGCTGCCCCGGCCAGGCACCCGACGTGTGCCTCGACGCTTCTGCGAACGTCGTCGGGGAGCGGAGCGGTGGCGACAATATCGGCTATGGCCAATCTGCCGCCGGGCTTGAGGACGCGGAAGGCCTCTCGGAAGACCGCGGGCTTGTCGGGCGAGAGGTTTATCACGCAATTCGACATGATCACGTCGGCTTCGGCGTCGGCCAGCGGCAGGTGCTCGATCTCCCCGAGCCGAAACTCGACGTTGCTCGCGCCCGCCTTGGCGGCGGCTTCGGAGGCGCGGGCAACCATCTCGGGTGTAATGTCCACGCCGATGACCCTGCCGGCGTCGCCGACCTGCCTGGCGGCTAGGAAGCCATCGATGCCGCCGCCGCTGCCGAGGTCCAGGACAGTCTCGCCGGGCCGGAGCGCCGCGATCGCCTGTGGATTACCGCATCCCAGGCCCAGGTCAGCGCCTTGAGGCACGGCGGCCAGCTCTTCTGCCGAATAGCCAAGCGCCCTGGAGCCCCGGCCTTCGCCCGTTTTCAGCCCGCCATTTGGCCCTGAGGAGCAGCCGCATTGACAGCATCCAACGGCCTTTCTGCCTGCGCCGATCTTCCCGTACTGCTCGCGAACTGCCTGTTTGACGTTCTTCATGGCTGATTCTCCCTGGTTCGTACTCACTCGGCAGGCAGTAGCCTGGCCGCCCGCCCCGTATGTAGACGAACAGGCGGGCAAATGGACGCAAGGGACGCGGCATTTGTGCTCGCAGGGAGGAAGATGAGCAGATGCTGGCTGCTAGCCGTCACCGAATATGAGTGAGAGTATTGCGATGATGAAGGGCAGGCTGGCGGCGCGGCGCGAGCCGGCGGAGATCGCCAGCCAACCGCTCGGCGAGGTAGGCGGAGAACCTGCCGGCCGCCCGGTCGGTCATGTGCACGCCGTCGAAGTAGTCGCCGCTGGCGAGGCACGGCGGGAGCCGACAGTCGACGACGGTCGCGACGCTCTCGGCCAGGACGCGAAGTTGGCCCGCGTCGAGGGGGTACTCGCCGCCGGCGGGCATGTACACCACGATGACCTTCACACCCTCGCGCCGGGCGAGCTGCAGGAACCTCTCCAGGCGATCATACGAGCATCCGCTGGCCGTCTGCGCACCGCCGCCGGGCAAGCCCCGCACCTGGTTGTTCACCCACGTTCGCCCCTGCTTGTAGTAGGGCACGAGCCTGGTCAGCACCGTCGTTCGGATGCGCGACCGCCCCGCGAACGACCGGAAGACCCACGACTGGAGGAACTCGACGCGCTGGCCGAAATCCTTGAGGTCGTCGCGCAGGATGTCGATGCAGTTGCTCGCGCGGCAGAACGTCGCCAGGCGGCCCAGCTCGATGGTGTGCTGGTCGGTCAGCGTCCTGGCGGCGGCGTTGACGATCACCACGTCCGGGCGGGCGCCCTCGTCGGCGAAGAACTCCGAGAATAGCCACCGCCACTCGGCGATGTCCGAGCCGCGCATCGCCACCACCTCCAGTGAGACCTTCGGCCCGCCGAGCTGGGCCAGTCGGGCCAGGAACGGCTCGCGCTGCAAGCCCATCACAGTCAGCGAGTCGCCCAGCACCAGCACGCGCAGCCCCGGCGCCTGCCCCAGCGCCCGCCCGCGCGCCGGCAGGGCGGAGAGCAGCCGGCTCTCCTCGGAGAAGCGCGGCACGACCACGCGGCAGAACGCCTCGCCGACCGCCAGGCAGGCGACGACCACCGCCAGAACGCGGAGCTCGGTCCTAAAACTGGAAGTAGATGAATGCACGCGCAGCCTCAGGGGGGAAGTACCACATCATCAGGACCAGGTATGAGTACAGCGCCGCCCGCGCGGCCCACGGCCTGGCGAGAATCCGCGTCAAGTCGCCGCCTCGCTCGACCCAGTACTCGTAGAGCATCAGCGGGCCGGCGTAGAAGGCCGCCGAGACGAGGATGTACAGGCTCAGGTCGGTCAGGCGGAAGTTCGTGAACACCTGTGCGAGCATGGCCCAGACCTGCGTGATGCTCTCGGCCCGGAACAGCAGCCACCCCAAGCAGACCAGGTGGAACATGACGAACATCCCGACGGCCCGCCGCCACCGCGAGCCTTGCCGGTCGGCAGGGCGGGCGGGCAGGATCGCCCCGGCCAGCCGATAGACGCAGAGGACAAGGCCGTGGAAGCCGCCCCAGGCGATGAACGTCCACCCCGCCCCGTGCCACAGCCCGCCCAGCAGCATCGTCAGCATCAGGTTGCGGTACGTGGCCACGCGGCCGTGACGGTTGCCGCCCAGCGGGATGTACAGGTAGTCCCGCAGCCAGGACGACAGGCTGATGTGCCACCGCCGCCAGAAGTCGCTCGGCGAGACGGCCAGGTAGGGCATCCGGAAGTTGTCCATCAGGTCGAAGCCGAGCCATTTGGCCACGCCCTTGGCGATCGACGAATAGCCGGAGAAGTCGCCGTAGATCTGGAACGCGAACGCGTATGTGCCGAACAGCACCTCCGTGCCGCTGAGGGTGTGCGGGTCGGCGGTGAACACCGCGTTGACGATCACGCCGAGGTTGTCGGCCACCACGATCTTCTTGAACAGCCCCATCAGGATGTGGTAGAGGCCCTCGGCGAAGTACTCGCCCTGCCAGCGTCGCGGCGAGGTGATCTGCGGCATGAGCCTGTTGTGCCGCTCGATCGGCCCGGCCACCAACTGCGGGAAGAAGCACACGAACAGTGCGAAGTCGCCCAGGCTCCGCGCCGGGCGGACCAGGCCGCGGTACACGTCGATCGTGTAGCTCATCGTCTGGAACGTGTAGAACGATATGCCCACCGGCAGGACCACGTTCAGCGTCGGCGTGGATACGCCCATACCCATCGCCGACAGTAGCCCGGCCAGGTCGTGAGCGAAGAAGTTGAAGTACTTGAACACGCCCAGCAGCGTCAGGTTGGTGCACACCGACATCGCGAGCAGGGCCTTCCGCCGCCGGGGCGAGTCCGAGCCGCCGATGCCGCGGGCCGCGACGTAGTCCACGCCCGTCGATATCCAGATCAGCGAGAGGAAGCGCCAGTTCCACGCCGCGTAGAACACGTAGCTGGCCAGCAGGAGGAAACGGTTCTGCATCCGGTGGCCGAGCCGCCAATACACCGCCGCCACGGCGATGAAGAACAACCAGAATATGTAGCTGTTGAAAAGCATCCAGGTGGCCCCGATGCGGACACACGGTCGCAGGCCGTTTGTATGAGGTGACCAGGCTCACCGGCCCAACTGCCGGGCCGGCCGGGGCATTATACATCGAACCACGCCGCGACACAGACAGCATGTGGCCGACCCGTCTCCGCTGCTCGCAGGGCGCTGGCGCAGACATGCGGGAGAGGAAGCCCACCGCATTGCGGTGGGATACCTGTGCCCGACGGAATGACGATGTGAACGGGAACGGCGCCAAGAGCCTCCCCCTGCCCAAGCGCAAGAGATAACCACCGGTTCCACCCCATCCGCCCCCGCTTCGGCCTGAATTCATCGAAGAGCGGCGGGGCCGTCCTAGACAACATCCGCAAGCGGAAGGTCATCGCCGACCTCAAGAACGGCAGCGCGTAGATTGCCCGTGGACATCCACCGCCCGCCGCTATCCAGCCCCCGCCCCGACAAGGGCGGGGGTTGTTGTTTCTGTCGCCTCGGCGCGCGGCGGATGGAGCGCGGTTGCAGCGGGTCATCAGCGCCTCGGCACTGCATCTTCCCTGCATAACCGCGCCTTCGGCGAGTAGTGGTCAGCTATAACCTGCCATTCCCATGGTGCCGGGGTTTGGAGCGCCATGTCATCCTGTGCATCAGGCGTGCCGATGTAGCCCAGGCCTGCTGCGGTTCGCAGTTCACGGGAAGCGGCGAGGTTGAATGCTACAGCATAAAGCTCTCTTCGTTGGTATGCAGCGTACGCGCCGGGTATGGCGTCTCCTTGCCGGGCGCGGTCTAGTAGGTCGAGACAGCGAGATGCAAGGGCGTCTCTCGCTGCGGCTGACAGTCGCGCACGCCAAGCCAACAGTACATAGC
>CAYUYH010000192.1:0-5157 GCA_964449175.1 uncultured Planctomycetaceae bacterium | reverse complement strand
GTACCGAGGCCAGTTCGAGGAGCGCATCAAAGCCGTCATGAACGAGGTGCGCCGCGCCAAGAACGTGATACTGTTTATCGACGAGATGCACACCCTGGTCGGCGCCGGCGGGGCCGAGGGCGCGATCGACGCAGCCAACGTGCTCAAGCCGTCGCTGTCGCGCGGCGAGATCCAGTGCATCGGCGCCACCACGCTGGACGAGTACCGCAAGTACATCGAGAAGGACGGCGCCCTGGAGCGGCGATTCCAGACCATCATCGTCAACCCGCCCAACCGGGACCAGACGCTCGACATCCTCAAGGGCCTGCGCGACCGCTACGAGGCCCACCACCGCGTCCGCATAACCGACCCGGCGCTGGAGCAGGCAGTCGAGCTGTCCAGCCGCTACATCACCGGGCGAGTCCAGCCGGACAAGGCCATCGACGTCATCGACGAGGCCGGCGCTCGCATACGGCTGAAGACCATGACCAAGCCGCCGAACCTCTCAGCCATGGAGACTGACGCCCAGCGCCTCCAGGCGGAGAAGGACGAGGCCGTCAAGAACGCCGACTACGAGAAGGCCGCCGAGCTCCGCGACAAGGCCGAGAGTCTCCGGGCCGAGAAGGACCGCCTCCAGAAGGACTGGAAGGATCGCGCCAACGAGGTCGGCGGCACGGTCGACGAGGAAGTCGTCGCCGAGGTCGTCAGCAAGATGACCGGCGTGCCTCTGACCCGCCTGGAGAAGGAAGAGGCCCAGCGGCTGCTGGAGCTGGAGAACGAGCTGCACAAGCGCGTCGTCAGCCAGGACGAGGCTATCAAGGCGGTCGCCAAGAGCATCCGCCGCGCCCGCGCCGGGCTGAAAGACCCTCGCCGTCCGATGGGCAGCTTCATATTCTCCGGGCCGTCCGGTGTCGGAAAGACGCTGCTGTCCAAGGCGCTGGCCGAGTTCATGTTCGGCGACGAAGAGGCGCTGATCCAGATCGACATGTCGGAGTACATGGAGAAGCACAACGTCTCTCGGCTGATCGGCGCGCCTCCCGGCTACGTCGGCTACGAGGAGGGCGGCCAGCTTACCGAGAAAATCCGCCGCCGGCCCTACGCCGTCGTGCTGCTGGACGAGATCGAGAAGGCCCACCCCGACGTGTTCAACATGCTGCTCCAGATCATGGAGGAAGGCCACCTGACCGACTCGTTCGGGCGCAGAGTGGACTTCCGCAACACGATCCTGATCCTCACGACGAACATCGGCGCCGAGCTGATCAAGAGCGGCGGCGGGTTCGGCTTCAGCAAACGCGACGAGGAGACGACCTACGAAAAGATGAAGGACATGCTCCACAAGGAGGTGGAGCGGCACTTCAGGCCGGAGTTCCTCAACCGCCTGGACGACGTGATCGTCTTCAAGGCGCTGAACCGCGCCGACCTCCAGACGATCGTGGACTACGAGCTGCGAAAGGTCCGCGAGCGGCTGTCCGTCGAGCACGGCCTGGAGCTGGAACTGGGCGACGACGCCCGCGAGTTCCTCATCGACAAGGGCTACAACCCTGACTTCGGCGCACGCCCGCTGCGAAGGGCCATCGAGCATCACATCGAAGACCCCATCAGCGAGGAGGTCCTCCGCGGCAGCTACAAGCAGTGTGCGAAGGTCGTCGTCTCCCTGGCCGAGACGGGCGGCGAAGAGGAGCCCCACCTTTGCTTCATGGCCGTCGGGAAGAAGGAAGAGGCGGCCAAGGACCTGGAGGAGGTCCACGAGACCACCTAGACGCCCGATCGCCGCACGTAAGCCGCTGGTGAACCTGATGATTCCCCCGTGCCCTGGCAGGCGATGCCTGGGCACGGTTTTTGCGCAACCGGCCAGGCGGGCGGGGCGTATAGAGAATCGGCGGCAAAATCGCCGAGGCACTTGCCGCGGGGGTAGCGGTGTGGTGATATAGTCTTAGCCGCCAGGAGGCGATTTGCACCGACGTGCGGGTTTTTCAGGGAACACAGTGGACGGAAGCGCGTCAAAACTGGTGACGAGCGAGCAGACGCCAGCCGGCGCCGCCGCGGGCCAGACCATAGCCTTCGAGGACATGGCCCTGATCGAGCGCTGCCGCAAGGGCGAGATGGAGGCGTTCGGCCTGCTCGTGGCCAAGTATCAGGACAGGATCTTCAACCTCGTCTGGCGCATGTGCCCGCGCGAGGCCGAGGCGGAAGAGCTTGCCCAAGAGGTGTTCCTCAAGGCGTTGGAAAACCTGGACCAGTTCCGAGGGCACAGCAGGTTCTACACGTGGCTGTTCCGAATAGCGACAAACCTGGCGATCTCGCACCGCCGGCGAACGGCAAAGATCAAGTTCCATTCGCTAGGCGACGGCGAGTCGCCCGGCCATCAGGCGGCGATGCTCCAGGCCGCCACTCACGACGGCAATCCCGGCCCGGTGGCTGCGGCCATCTCAGCCGAGACGGCCGCCAGGGTGGCCGAGGCACTCGAGGAACTCGACGAGGAACACCGAGCGATGATCATCCTTCGCGACGTCGAGGACATGGACTACACGCAGATCGCATCCGTCCTGGACCTGCCGATCGGGACGGTCAAGAGCAGGCTGCACCGCGCCAGGTGCATGCTGAAGGACAAGCTGTCGGATTTGGTGTGAGCAGATGAGCGAGCTGGACGACATCCGCGAGCAGTTGTCAGCCTACCTCGACGGCGAGCTGGGCCGCGAGCAGGCTGCCCGCGTCGAGCAGGCCGTCGCCGCCAACGCGGACCTGGCCAGGGAGCTCGACGCGCTGAAGGCCACGCGCCGACTGGTTCGTTCGCTGCCGTCTCGCCGGGCGCCGGAGGGCTTTGCCGCCGGCGTGCTCGACCAGGCCGAGCGGGCGCGCCTGCTGGACGCCTCCCCGCGCGTCAGCAGGTGGCGGCGGCTTAGCTGGGGGTCGCTGGCCGCAGCCGCCGTCGTGCTCATTGCCGTCGGCACGGGCCTGGTCGTGACCGTCAAGCTCACCTGGTGGACGCGTCCCTGGACGGACAAGATGGCCCAGACAGGTAACATGGACGATCTCGGCAACCTGCCGGATACGGAGGAGGAATACCTCGAACAGTGGCGCCAGGAAAGACGCAACGCCGATCTGGTCGAACATGCGGGGCGAGCCGAAGGGACCAGACTCGCAGCCGCCGAGCCGTCCGACAAGGAGCTGCTCAACGTCATTGGCGGCACCGGCGACATCTCACCGGGCCTGGCGGCCAGCTCTCTGAAGCCGGCCGACGAGGCGGGCGCGACCAACGCCGCCGTCCCGATTCTGCCCACGGACAGGGACAGGTTGCGAATCGCCACGAATGTGGAGCCGCCGATGTTCGCCGCCACCTCCGCGCCGAGCGAGCCCGTGGGGATAGACAACCTCGGCCAGATGCCCGCCATCGCGGCCGTCCGCCCCGTCGAGCGCCCTGACAGACGCGGAGTCGTGAAGACGGAGCAGGTGGGCTCGCCCCTCTACCGTGCGGTCCCAAGCGGCGCCACCGCCGCCAATCGGCCTCGGCCCATGGACTGGCGTGGTGGCTATGACCAGCGCCGCCCGGCTGGCGCAGAGCTGGAGGCCCTCGCCGATGAATCCGCCACCGAGCTTTCCCTCGCAGGCGTCGGTGGGACGATGGGCGAGGCACTGTCAGCCGGCGAGAAGCCGCCGCCTGCCCTGCAGGCGCTGGGCGAGACGACGCAAAGGTCTGCCTACGTCGCCAAGGGCGGGCAAGGCAGAGGCCCCACAGGCGAGTTGAATGCCCCGGCCTCAGCCGCTCCGGCGGCACACCGGCCCCAGGAAACGGTCTCCGGTCGCACCATCGCAATAACCTGGCCCGCGGCGGAAATCCGGGATTTTATGGACGAGGCAGCCAAGCGCGACCGGGCCGGCGCATTCTTCTGGATGGACATCAATGGCAGACTGGAGGGCACGACAGCCCCCGCGGCGGCAAGTCAGCCGGCCAGCCGGCCCGCCACGCAGGCGACGAGCCGTCCCGCCGCCAAGCCGGCACAGGCCGACCCCAACGCCGAAGACGATTCCGCCGAGTAGCGGCCCTCCGCCGACCCCGCCTGCTACCGCTGCTCCCTAGTGCTCCGTTCCTGATCCCTGTCTCTCGTACGACCAGCTCTTGCCCACAACCTTGCCATTGACGAGGCGGATGACGGCGCGGCGGTAGGGGGCCGCCTCGTGGAGGTAGACCCACTCCTCGCCCTCGATGGCGGTCGGCCTGCCCATCGCCCGCTCGACGTCCCACGCGGGCTGGCCGACGTAGATGGTCTCGTAGTTCTGGCGGGTGAACCTGCTGCAACCGGCTAGGCTCCCAGCCAGGAGAAGTGCAACCAGGATGAGCGTTCGTCGAGGTGTCACCGCAGCCTCGCAGCCGGCTTGCCTCGCCGCCGCTACTCGCCCGAGACGAAGACCCGCTCGTTGAATATCCTGTCGGTGAACGGGCTGTCGAAGACCGCGACGAGCACGAACCGCCGGCCCACGGCGATGGGCTGGTCCCACTGGAGCTTGAACTCGTATGCCCTGTGGATCGGGTCCCAGTGGCGGCGGTTGTCGTCCGGCTTGAGCACCGGCACGTCCCACGAGCCGAGCTTGGCGCCCTTGGGGTCCAGGCTGTTGGGCTTGAATTCATACAGCTCGAAGCGGAAGTCGCCGAACGCCCTCGTCGTGTCGCCGTAGGTGTCCTTGGCCTCGATGTGAACGTCGATGCCCTTCACGCCGCCGGCGTCGTCAAACGCCCGCATGCCGGTGAAAGGCGTGATGCGTATGCTCTTGGGGAGCATCAGATTCACCGGGTGGGGGACTTCCTGCTCCGCCGAGCCGCCCAGCGCGCCCGCCCCGTTGTTGCAGCCGGACCAAAGACCCATCCCCGCCAGCGCCGTCGCCAGCAACGTGAAGTGTTTGATGTGCATTGCTCGCTCGCCTCTTCGCCCGCCGAACCGGCGGCTCGTCCGTATCACCCGTCCGCCGCGGGGAAGTTCCGCGGCCAACCTGGCGGAATATACCCCAACGCGCCGCCCGGCCACAAGGCATTACCGGCGCCGAGGCAACGGCCGCACCAAAGCAGGGGTGGCGGGGCTCCTGCCCCGCCACCTTCAATGCCGCCGAGGCTCATGCTAGTGCGCGGCGGGACAGGAGCCCCACCGCGCCTTGGATTAGATGCCGAAGCGACTCCTAGCGCCC
>CAYUYH010000191.1:0-5182 GCA_964449175.1 uncultured Planctomycetaceae bacterium | reverse complement strand
GCTCCGCCGCGCCGCTGGTTGACAGCGGAATAACTTCTTCAGCTTCTTCTGGTCCTGCTGGTCGCGCTCCATGAGCAGCTTGATGCGGTCGCGGAGCTGCGCCGCCCGCTCGAACTCCAGCGCCTCGGCCGCCTCCAGCATCTCCGCCTCCAGCTCGCTGATCAGCTCGGCGCGGTCGAACTCCGTCTCGCTGGCGCCGATCGCCTCGCGGGCGATCCGCCTGGCCTGGACCTGCTCGGACAGCGTGGAGCGGATGGCCTTGCGGATGGTCCGCGGCGTGATGTTGTGCTCTTCGTTGTAGACGAGCTGTATCTGCCGGCGGCGCGTGGTCTCATCGATGGCCTGTCGCATCGCGTCGGTCACGCGGTCGGCGTAGAGCAGCACCCGCGCGTTGACGTTGCGCGCGCATCGGCCAATCGTCTGGATCAGGCTCGTCGCCGACCTTAGGAAGCCCTCCTTATCGGCGTCGAGGATAGCCACCAGCGAGACCTCCGGCAGGTCCAGCCCCTCTCGGAGCAGGTTGATGCCCACCAGCACGTCGAACGCCCCTGCCCGCAGGTCGCGCAGGATGTCCACGCGATCCAGCGTGTCGATCTCGCTGTGCAGGTAGCGGCAGCGATGCCCCTCGGCGGAGATGTATTGGGACAGGTCCTCGGCCAGCCGCTTTGTCAGCGTGGTGATCAGCGTCCTCTCGCCGGCGGCGACGCGCTTGGCGACCTCTTCCAGCAGGTCGCCCACCTGCCCGCGGGCGGCGCGGACCTCGATGGCCGGGTCCACCAGCCCCGTCGGACGGATGATCTGCTCGACGACCTCCCCCCCGGTAAGCTGGACCTCCCACTCGCCCGGCGTGGCTGAGACGAACAGCACCTGCTTCCAGAGCTGCTGGAACTCCTCGAAGCGCAGCGGGCGATTGTCCAGCGCGCTGGGCAGGCGGAAGCCGTGCTCCACCAGCACCTCCTTGCGGCTGCGGTCGCCGTTGTACATCGCGCGGAGCTGCGGGATCGTCACGTGCGACTCGTCGATGATCAGCAGGTAGTCGTCGCCGAAGTAGTCGATCAGCGTGTAGGGTCGCTGGCCCGGCGACCGGCCGTCGAGGTGGCGGGAGTAGTTCTCGATGCCCGGGCAGTAGCCGACCTCCTGGAGCATCTCGATGTCGTATCGCGTGCGGGCGGCGAGGCGCTGGGCCTCCAGCAGCTTGCCGGCGTTGCGCAGCTCGATCAGCCGCATCTCCAGCTCGTGGCGGATGGACGCGGTCGCCCGCTCCACGGCGTCTTCCGGCGCGACGTAGTGCACGGCTGGGAATATGAACGCCTGGTCGGTGCTGCTGAGCACCGCGCCGGTCGTGGGGTTTATCAGGTGAACGGCGTCGATCGTCTCGCCGAACAGCTCCACCTGGTAGCCGAACTGCTCGTAGGCGGGGTAGATGTCCACCGTGTCGCCGCGGACGCGGAACGTGCCCCGCTTGAAGTTCACGTCGTTGCGGTCGTACTGCACGTTCACCAGGCTGCGCAGCAGCTCGTCGCGGTCGCACTTCTCCCCGACGCGGACGGGCACGACCATGTGCTTGTACTCTTCCGGACTGCCCAGGCCGAAGATGCACGACACGCTGGCCACGATCAGCACGTCGCGCCGCCCCGACAGGCTGGTGGTGGCTGAGAGGCGCAGGCGGTCCAGGTCGTCGTTGCGCGAGGCGTCCTTCTCGATGTAGATGTCGCGCTGCGGGATGTACGCCTCGGGCTGGTAGTAGTCGTAGTAGCTGACGAAGTACTCGACCTTGTTGTCGGGGAAGAGGTCCTTGAACTCCTCGTAGAGCTGTGCGGCGAGGGTCTTGTTGTGGCTGATGACGAGCGTGGGCTTGTTCAGCCGCTCGACGAGGTGGGCCATCGTGAAGGTCTTGCCGCTGCCGGTGACGCCCAGCAGGACGTTGCAGTTCTGTCCGTCGCGGAAGTTGGCCGCCAGGCGATCGATAGCCGCCGGCTGATCGCCGCGAGGCTGCATCTCCGAGATGACGTGAAGATCGCCCATGTCCGCCCACGCTACTGGGGTCAAACGGTTGATTATACCCGCACACAGCGGACCGTCACGAGCCCGCCCCGGCCTCGATTTGCCCGCGGGCGGCCCATGCGGGGCGCCACCGGTCGCGCTGGCACCTTAATACCCAAATTCAAAGATGTTGTAGCGGTGTGGGGCTTGACATTTCCCAGTGTGCAGTGTAATATATGTGGCGTACAACGCTCCGTTGTGGAGAGCGGCGGAGCACCAGGCCCGGCCATGAGCCGACCGGGCCTCCCGCAACGGGCAGGGCGAGTCCCGCTCGCTCGAATCTTCCTGCCTTAGGCCGCCCCGGCCGACCCCGCGCAGTTTCAGCTCCGACCTCCGCTTGTGGAAACGGCGGAGAGGGCCAAGGTCGCCCCGGCGACTGCTATCGCGAGGGTAGGGTGAGACCCAATTGATCCCACCTTCCCCCTCCGGGTTTCCGCGGACCGTGTGTTGACGCAACCGCGACCAGTGTCGCGCCCATGGAGACGAAGTGCCCGCCATGATCATCTCTCTCCGGCCGTATCGTCTCTGGATGCGCGCGGCTGTCTGTGTCTGCGCAGTCGCTGCGCTGTGTCTTGTCCCGCCGCCGGCGACCCTGGCCGACGCGCCTCCGCCCAGCAGTCTGGGCAATGTCGAGATCATCGTCGAGAACTCGTTGTACAACAGCGGAGAGATCACGGCCGCTATTAACCAATACGCCCAGGACATCCAGCTACAGGGATACACGCCGACGATCACCACGACTCCCTTCGCGGACCCCAACTCGCTGCGTACCCACCTAGCCGACCGCTACAACACGGACGGGCTGGCCGGCGCGGTATTTGTCGGCGACCTGCCGGTATTCAACTTCGAGATCGAGGAACACACCGACTGGAGCTATGACTACTTCCCGTGCGACCTGTACTACGAGGACCTGACCGGGAACTGGTGGGATGCCGACGTTGATGGCCGAATCGACACGCACAGTCGCTATGTCGCTCCGGAGATCTGGGTAGGCCGGCTGCAAACCAGCAACCTGACCGGCCTGCACCCCGGCCGAACCGAGGCAGGCATGCTGAACGAGTACTTCGCCCGCAACCACGCCTACCGCTACGGCAACCTCCAGGTGGCCCGCACGGGCCTGGCGTACATTGACGACGACTGGGCCTCCTGGGCCGGCACGTGGGGCGGAAACCTCGACGCCGCAGTGGAAGGGGCCACGACGATCATCTCCGACGGCGCCACGACCACCGCCGACGACTACAAGGCCCGCATCGCCCAGGAGTATGAGCACGTGCTGCTCTGCGCCCACTCCGACTCCAGTTTGCACTGGTTCAAGATCGGCGACGAGTGGACCGGCGGACTTGTCTACAACGACGAGCTGGAGGGCGTGGACCCCAACGTGCTGTTCTACAACCTCTTCGCCTGCTCCAACGCCAGGTTCACCGAGGATGGCTACATGGCCGGCGAGTACGTCTTCGGGACGGACATGGGCCTGCTGGCGGTGGGCTCGACCAAGACCGGCAGCATGCTCGAGTTTCAAGACTACTTCAACCCTCTTGGCCTGGGGGAGACCTTCGGCGACGCCTGGCTGAACTGGTGGAATCAGCGGGCTATCTCCGGCTTCAGCACCTACGAGAAGGACTGGCACTACGGGATGGTGATGATCGGCGACCCGCTGCTGGTGACGCAGGAGTATCTGCCGATACCCGAGCCGACTACGATCGCCCTGCTGGCCTTCGGCGCCCTGGCCGCGCTGCGCCGCAGGAGGAAGTAGACATATCGCATTCGACATCGGTTGGCCTGGACTTGTCAGATGTCCTCGCGGCTGAGGCACGTGACCAGTCTGCCGTAGCTGGCGAGCTTGACTGCGTCGAGGGCGACGCCCAGGCCGGCGCCGGGCAGGACCTTCAGCTTTCCGCCGTAGCCGAACCTCGGCGAGGGGCGCGTAAGGTCGTCGGCCAGGAGGAACCGCCCGTAGTTGCCCTCGACGAACCGTGGCTGCGGGGCCAGTTGCAGCAGCCTGCGCTGGGCGGCAGACAGGATGCCGCTCTCCCCGACCATGCATCCGACGACGAACGGCACGCCGTGCTGTGCGGCCAGTCGGGCGAGCGCCAGGCTTCGGGCGAGCCCGCCGTTCTTCGAGATGCGGATGTTCCACCACACCTTCGCCCCGGCCGGCAGCAGCGCCTCGGCGTCGGCCAGGGTTATCAGCGACTCATCCGCGATCAGCGGCAGCTTGCACTGACCGGCCAACTTGGCGAGTTCGGCTGCCGGGCAGAAGATCGGCTGCTCGGCCGCGCAGACGCCGAGCTTCCTGAGCTCAGCGGTCTGGGAGACAGTCCGCTCCGCGGTCCATCCGCCGTTTACGTCCACGCGCAGCGTGCGCCTGCCGGCTGCGACGTCCAGGCCGATCCGCCGCCGCACCGCCTCGGTGTTCGCGCTGTCGGCCTCGGGCGAGAAGCCCAGCTTCAGCTTGAAGTCCCGCAGGCCGAACAGACGCATCTTGCGGAGCTGCCTGCCGGTTTTGCCCGCATCGGCCGAGCCGAGCACGCCGCTGACGCGCGCGGCCAGCTTCTGCCCCCGCCGCCTCGCCGCGGCGCCGCCGGCCAGCCGCCGCCACGCCCGCTCATCGATCAGTGCGTCGGCCAGGGCAAGCTCAGCCGCGCAGGCGGCCGCGTTGATGCACCGCCCTTTCGCGTCGACAGCCGGCGCCTTGACCAGCTCGCCGTCGGCCAGCTCCATCTCGGCGACGGCCGGCCAAATGATGTTCGTCAGGTCCGCGATGACACTGTCTGTCGTCTCGCCGGTGACATAGGGCCGCGGCAGCGTCTCGCCGACGCCGCTGCGCCCGTCGGCGAGCGTCACGCGCACGATCACAGCCTCGGCCAAGCTGCGAGCGGCTGCGGCGTGCTCAAACGCGCGCATCGGCGTGCGCGTGCGGTATATCTCCAGCATCTCTGCCGCAACTGCCATTGCTGCTTCCTCGTCCGCAGCCGCCCTGGCGCGGGCGGCGACGACCTCCAACGGAAATTGGGAACACCTAGAGGATACTCGCCCCGGCGAGCGTGGCAATAGCGCTTGACCTGCTCGTCGGGCGTGGATACCATTCCGCGGACGTTGGCCGGCGGTCTTGGCGCCCGGCCCGCGACATCACGAACAC
>CAYUYH010000190.1:0-5185 GCA_964449175.1 uncultured Planctomycetaceae bacterium | reverse complement strand
TGGGACACCCACTGGCAATCCGTCGCATGACCGCCACAATCGAGACACGCACCCCTGACCTACCTGGTATTCCATCTTGGTTCTCCTTCCCAACGCAGGCGAGTATACTCTGTGTACCCGGCTTGTCGACACGCCCGGCTGGCAGATAGGGAACCAGGCCATGACAGAGACGCCGCCATCCGCGGTGAAGTTCATGCCATTGGAGGATCAGCACGTCGCCGACGCGATGGCGATCTACAACCACTACGTGACCAACTCCACCGCGACCTTCCACGACCGCCCCGTGGCCGAGGCCGAGTTCCGCGAGCAGGTGTTCTATGACGACCCCCGCCACGCCAGCTACGCCATCGTGGACCAGGCCAACGGCAGCCTGGTCGGCTACTGCTCGCTAGGCCCATACAAGCAGAGGGGTGCCTATCGCCTGACGGCGGAGACGACAGTCTATCTCCGCCCGGAGCGCACCGCCCGCGGCATCGGCGCCGAGGCAGCCCGCCTGCTGGAGCAACGCGCCCGCACCCAGGGCTTCCACGCCCTGATGGCCGTCATTTGCCAGGAGAACCGCGCCAGCGCAAAGCTGCTCGTGCGGCAGGGATTCGAGCTCGTCGGCCGCCGCAAGGAGGTAGGCTACAAGTTCGGCCGATTCCTCGACGTCGAGGAGTACGAGAAGATCCTCAGATGAGACAAACGGCATGCCTGGATTGGCCCGCCGGGCCTTTTTCGCGAAATGCTGTTGACAGGTCCGCGGGAAATGCCATAATGCACGGCTCTTCAGGCCGCAAAGTCATTGAATAGGCGTCAGATGAAGACATACATGGCCAAGCCGGGCGAGATAGCCGCCAAGTGGCTCCTCGTGGACGCGACCGACAAGGTCCTGGGGCGCATGGCCACCAGGATCGCGATGATCCTGATGGGCAAGCACCGCCCGCAGTACACGCCGCACGTGGCCTGCGGGGACTTCGTGGTCGTCGTCAACGCCGCGAAGGTCAAGCTCACCGGCACGGGCAAGCTCACGCAGCGGCAGTACCAGCGGTTCAGCGGCTACCCCGGCGGGCTGAAGAGCACCTCGCTCGCCGAGCAGCTCGCCAAGCACCCGGAAAAGGTCGTCCAAGAGGCCGTCCGCAGAATGCTGCCGAAGAACAATCTTGCCCGCGTCATGCTGAGCAGACTCAAGGTTTACGGCGGCGCGGATCACCCACACCAGGCACAGCAGCCGGAATCGCTGGAGCTGTAGCCGGGAACCAAACTCCATGGCAGACGAACAGGCAAACGTCCCGACCGAAACACCCCAGCAGGCGCCGCCTCCCGCCGGCGAGGCCAAGCCCAAGGCCGCGTCCCGTGCCGCCCCGCCGCTTCCGGAGGGCGCCGACTACATCTGGGGCACGGGCCGGCGCAAGAAGGCCGTCGCCCGCGTCCGCATCCGCCCCGGCAGCGGAGCGATCCTCGTCAACAAGCGGAAGTTCGACGAGTTCTTCACCGAGTACAAGGACCGCAACGCCGTCGTCGCCCCGCTTGAGGCGGCGAACATGACCGGAAGCTGGGACGTCTGGGCCAGCGTCAACGGCGGCGGATTCACCGGCCAAGCCGGCGCGATAATGCTCGGCCTGTCGCGCGCACTCGCCAAGGCCATGCCCGATCTGGAAGGCGCCCTGCGCGACCGTGGCCTGCTCACCCGCGACTCCAGGATGAAGGAGCGGAAGAAGTACGGCCAGAAGGGCGCACGCAAGAGGTTCCAGTACTCCAAGCGCTAAACCCGCCAATCAGTCCCGACACCTCCAAGCCCCGGCCCGACATTGCCGGGGCTTTGCATAGAGACAGGCAACGCGGAATGGGCACTACGCAATAAGCAACAGGCACCAGGGAACAGCGATGTCGCGGGACTTCGGGTGCCCGCAAGGAAGGGGTAGACTGTGGGAGACATCAGAAGCTACAGGGACTTGGTGGCTTGGCAGAGAGCGCGTGAACTGGTCAAGCTGGTGTACCGCCTGACGGAGCGGTTCCCCCGGGCAGAGCTGTATGGGCTGACGCAGCAACTGCGGCGGGCCGCCGTGTCAGTACCTTCCAACATCGCGGAGGGCTATGGGCGAGGCAGCGCGGGAGACTACCTGCGCTTCCTCCAGACTGCTCGTGGGAGTATCTATGAGGTGCAGACACAGTTGATACTTGCAGAGGACCTGGGCTATGCTTCGCCCCAGGACGTGGCGCCCGTGGGTGAGCTGCTTGACGAGTGCTCACGTGTGCTGCAAGGACTGATTGCCAGCCTGAAGCAGACAAGCAACAAGGACCGCGCCGCAGCCAGGCGAAAGGAATGCCGCAAAGGCGAATAGCGCAACAGCGTTCAACTGCCGGGTGGTTTTCTGCCCAGTGCCTGTTGCCTAGTGCCTGATGTCTGGTCCCGAGTTCCCGGTCCCTGGAGTTGAGAGACATGCCAACAAAAACCATACGCGTGATACTCATCGGCGGCAGCGGGTACGCCGGCTTCGAGGCCATCCGCTGGCTGATGCGTCACCCAGCCGTTGAGCTTGTGGGCATCTACGGCCCGGCCGGCGAGCTGGGGCCGATGGAGGGCTTCTACCCGCTGCTCAGCAAGCAGGTGCCGCTGTCGCAGGAGCTGTTCGAGGCGGGCCAGATCGGCAAGGTCAAGGCTGACCTGGCGATGCTCTGCGTGCCGCACAAGGTGGCGATGAGCTACGTGCCGGCCCTGCGCGCCGCGGGCCTGCGTGTGATCGACTGGTCGGCGGACTATCGCATCGCCGACGCAGCCGTCTACGAGAAGTGGTACTGCCCGCACACGGACCCCGCGGGACTGGCTGAGGCGGTCTACGGCCTGCCGGAGTACTTCGCCGAGCAGATCAAGACGGCCGGCCTGGTGGCCAACCCCGGCTGTTACCCCACGTGCGCGGCCCTGGCGATCGCCCCCGTGCTGAAGGCCGCCCTGATCGAGCCGGACGGCATCGTCGTCAGCGCCATCAGCGGCGTCAGCGGCGCGGGGCGGGCCGCGACGCTCAAGAACCACTTCCCCGAGCGCAACGAGAACTTCGAGCCATACGGCGTGGGCAGCCATCGCCACATGCCGGAGATCGAGCAGGCGGTCGAGCAGATCGCCGGCACGCCGGTGAGCGTCCTGTTTCAGCCGCACCTGTGCCCGATGGACCGCGGCATGCTGTGCAGCATATACGCCGCCCCGGCCAGCGCGAGCGTCAACGCCGACGACGCGACCGCCGCATTGACCGCCGCCTACGCCGACGCGCCGTTCGTCCGCGTGCGGACCGGCGTGCTCCCGGCGACCAAGTACGTCGCCAACACCAACTTCTGCGACGTCTCCGCCGCCGTCGCCAAGGGCAAGGTTATCCTGTTCAGCGCGCTGGACAACCTCATCAAGGGCGCCTCCGGCCAGGCCATCCAGAACATGAACATCATGTTCGGCCTGGACGAGACGACGGGGCTGTATTGACCCGATGACCGGAATACCGGACTGCCGGAAGAAGGAATAGAGGATTATGTCGCGCCACATAACAGCCCCGGCTGGGTTCCTCGCCGCCGGCGTCAAGTGCGGGATCAAGACGACCGGGCGGGAGGACCTGGCCATCGTCGCCTGCGAGCATGATGCCGCGGCTGCGATCGTCACGACGCGCAACCAGGTGTTCGGCGAGCCGGTCCGCTACTGCCGCAACATGCTGCCGACCGGCCGCGGGCGGGTGCGGGCGGTGGTCATCAACTCCGGCTGCTCGAACGTCTGCACGGGCAAGGCCGGCTACAAGGACGCCGCCGCCATGGCCGGCCAGGTCGCCGGGCTACTCGGGACAACGGCGGAGAAGGTGCTCGTCGCCTCGACCGGCGTCATCGGCCATCGCCTGCCGATGGCCAAGATCCACAAGGGCATCGCGGCCGCGGCTGAGCGGCTGGGGCGCGGCAACGACTCGGCCGCGCTGCGGGCAATAATGACCACCGACACGCGCGAAAAGTCCGCCGTCGCGCGGTTCACCGTCGGCCGCAAGACCGTCACCGTGGCCGGCATGATCAAGGGCGCGGGCATGATCGCCCCGTCGATGGCGACGATGCTGTGCGTGGTGACGACCGACGCAGCCATCTTGCCGGCGGCGCTGCACAAGGCGCTGACGGGCGCGGTCGCGGCGACCCTGAACGCGGTCACCATAGATTCCGACACGTCCACCTCCGACACGGTCTTCCTGCTGGCCAGCAGCGAGGCGGGCAACAAGCGCCTCGCGGCCGACTCGGCCGGCTATCGCAAGTTCGCCGCGGCGTTGACGGACGTGCTCGCCCGCCTGGCGCGACAGACGGCGGCCGACGGAGAGGGCGCCACCAAGCTCATCGAGGTAGCCGTCGCCGGCGCTCGCTCACCCGCCGAGGCTGAGGTGGCGGCGAAGTCCGTGGCCAACTCCCCGCTGCTGAAGTGCGCGGTGCACGGCGGCGACCCCAACTGGGGGCGAATCGCCGCGGCGCTCGGCAAGTCCGCGGCCAAGGTCGTCCCGGACAAGCTCACCATCCGCATTGGCGGCGCAGCGGTGTTCCGCCGAGGCCGACCGGCGGCGCTGGACGTCAAGAAGGTCGCCAAGCACCTTGCCGGCAAGGCCGTCCGCATCGACTGCGACCTGGCCCTGGGCGCCGGCAGCTATACGGCCCTGACGTGCGACCTGACGCGCGAATACGTCGCCATCAACGCCGACTACCACACGTAGCCTCGCCCCGCGACCTGGGCGGACGCTTCCTTCGCCGTGGCCTGGACGTTAGGATGTTGCGTGCATCCTCCCGCGACCCGGGATGCGTGAGTTGCCCATATGCCGGAAGACACCGACTCCGAACAGACACGTCAAGACACACCCGCACACTCGCCTGACTCAGCAACTATCGCGCGGCGCCGGCGACAGGCCCAGGCGATATGGCGATTCCTGCTGGCTGCCGCCGTGGCGGTGGCCGTGCTTGCCGCCTACGCGCCGGCGATCCGCAGCGGCTTCATCTGGGACGACGACGACTACGTCACCAACAACCTCCTCCTGCGAACTCCCGGCGGGCTGGTGGACATCTGGACAAGCCCCAAGGACACGCCGCAGTACTACCCGCTGACGTTCACGAGCTTCTGGTTGGAGTACCGCCTCTGGCAGTTGAATCCGACCGGCTACCACCTGACCAACGTTCTGGTCCACGCGCTCAACGCCACGCTGCTGGT
>CAYUYH010000189.1:0-5191 GCA_964449175.1 uncultured Planctomycetaceae bacterium | reverse complement strand
GTGGAGCTCCCGCTCCACCGCGAAAGACGCCTCACCGTGGGCGGAGGCGCCGTGGCGAAGCGGGAGCTTCGCCGCGCTGGTGTGTGATCCTCGGCCCTGCCGCCCCATGGCAGCGGCACTCGCGGGCGAGACGCCCGCGACACGCACCCATCGCGCCAGTAGCGGTCTTCTGGCCCGCGACACAAGAGCGGCGGGCTTGACGGAAGGCGGCGGGGGGACCACAATGTCGGGCCAGTGCAGGCTCCGGGGCGGGAGTGAATCAAGGACGACGGCGCATTGGCACGACGTAACGGCAGAGTCATCAGCTTCAGCAGCGGCCAGGCGACCGGGGCCGGCGGCCAGGGCGAGCCCCCGCCGGTCATCTTCCAACGCAGGCTGGAGCTTCGCCGCACGTGGAGCGTCGCGCTGCTGTGCCTGCTCAGTTCGGCGCTGCTGACGATCAGCTTTGCCCCGTTCAGTTGCTGGCTGATCGCCTACATCGCGCTGGCGCCGTGGGTGCTGGGCGTCGGCGGATGCGTCACCAAGCGGGCGGGGCTGGCATGCGGCACGCTGGCCGGGGTGGTCTTCTGGGCGGGCAACCTCTACTGGCTGTGGTGGATCACACTCACCGGCTACGCGGCGACGGTGGTGTACCTGTCGGCCTACTGGCTTCTCGCGGCGATGGTCGTCCGGGCGGCGTTTCGGCGGAACTGGCCGATGTGGCTGGTCCTGCCGCTGGTCTGGGTGTCGCTGGAGTACGCCCGCGCATACGTCATCAGCGGCTTCCCGTGGTTCTTCCTCGCCCAGAGCCAATACGCCCAGACGCATCTCATCCAGTTCGCCGACCTGGCAGGGCAATACGGCGTGTCGTTCTTCGTGGCGATGGTCAACGGGGCGATCGTGGACCTGTTCACGTATCCGCTGTTCTCGCGCGCCAAGGTCGGCGGGGCGCGGATGGCCTGGTTCTCGCTGGTCGGGGCGGCGGCCACGGTCGCTACCGGCGCGCTGCTGGTGGTCTACGGCGCGTATCGCCTCGGCCAGCAGCGGGCCCTGCATCCCGGCCCGGTGATTGGCATCGTCCAGCACGCGTATCCGATCTCGCTTCGCGGGCGCGACGTGCCGCCGGAGGAAATCCTTGACGCGCACCTGGCCAGCAGCAGGGCGCTGCTCGGCGCCGGCTGCGACCTTGTGATCTGGCCGGAGACGATGCTGCCAGCCGGCCTGAACGCGGAGTTCCTGGCCATGGACGAGCAGCTCCTGGGCGAGTCCGCGCGCGAAGCGCTCCAGACGAGACGCTCGTGGGGCGAGCGCGTGGCCAGGCTGTCGGAGCAGCTTGGCTGTCCGATCCTAGCCGGCGGGATCACCTACCACGTGAACCGCGCCGTCGGCGAGGACGAGGAGCCCTGGCTGATTCGCAACAGCGCCCTGTGGTTCGAGGGCGCCACGCCGTGGGCGATGGAGTACTACGCCAAGATGCACCTCGTGCCGTTCAGCGAGTACGTGCCGTTCCGTGCGTCGGCCCCCTGGCTGCACAAGCTGCTCAGGCGGTTCGTCCCGCCGGTGATGCTGCAACTGGACCCCGGACGCACGCCCACGGTGTTCGAGCTGAGGCGCAGCAGCGGCGAATGGACGCTGGCCACGCCCATCTGCTACGAGGGCACGTTCGCCCGCGTCTGTCGGCGGCTCGTGATGGCCGGGCGGCACAAAGAGGCCGACATCCTGGTCAACATCTCCAACGACGGGTGGTTCGTCTGGAAGTGGGGCGACGGGCCTTATCGCGGCAGCACCGAGCACAGCCAGCACCTCGTGCAGTACTGCTTCCGCGCGGTGGAGAACCGCACGCCCGTCGTCCGCGCCGTCAACACCGGCATCAGCGCGTCGATAGACTCCTGCGGGCGCATCGTCGCGCTGCTGGGAGACCGGGGCATCCAGCCGATGATGACCGGAACCCTGCTGCTGGACGGTGCGTATGATGGGCACGGGCGGCCGCTGCCGGGGCACGGGCCGAAGGTGCTTGTGGACGAAAGAGTGACTCTGTACAGTCTTATGGGCGACGTGTTCGCCCAGGGCGTCTCGTTGCTCGCCGCGGCGATGACGGTGTGGCTGATCATCGCCGCCCGGCGATCACGATCAGGCAGGAAGGTCAAGGGATGAGTTTGGCATCGTGGCTGAGACAGGTGGGCGCGGCGGCTTTGCTGGTCGCGGCCGTCGCTTTGGGCGGGTGCGGGGGCAAGGACGAGCTGGGCGTGGACCTCGGCGTCGCCTACGCCGAGGCCCGGCGCACCCTGGACAGGGCCCTCCAAGACCCGGACCCGTTCACGCGGTCTCACGCGATCGAGGCGTTGGCCGACACGGCCGGCGCCGCAGCCGGCGAGAGTTTCCTGACGGCCCTTGGCGACGAGGATCCGGCCGTGCGCTTCGCGGCGGCGATGGCCGTCGGCGACACGAGATACGCCCCCGCCAAGGACCGGCTGATACGGATGGTCGAGGACAAGCAGTTCGAGCCGGACCGTCGGGTGATGCCGGCCGTCGTCTTCGCCCTGTACCGTCTCAACGACGCCACATACGCCGGCGAGCTGTACGACCTGCTGTTCGACAAGGAGCCGGAAGTGCGGGCCAACGCCGCCCTGGCGATGGGCAAGATGCAGGAGCCCTCCGGCATGGGCCCACTGAAGACCCGCCTAAACGACGAGCGCGACCCGATGGTCCGCATCCAGATCATCGAGTCGCTCGCCTTGCTCGGCGACGCGGCCAGCGCGCTGTCGCTGGAGGCCTACACGAAGAAGACCCCGTTCGTCGACGAGCGGCTCGTGGCGATACCGGCCATGGCTCACGTTCGCTCGGCGACGGCGTCTCAGGTGTTCACCGAGCTGCTCGATGCGCGCCATCCGCCGCGGGTTCGCGTGGCGGCGGCGGGGGGGCTGGGCATGCTCGGCCAGTTCAGTCCCACCGGCTACGAGCTCTGCGACGAGGCTGCCAGGTTGCCCGAGGCCGTGCTCGAGACGGCCTACAAAGGCCGGCCCGGCGGCAAGATCGAGGTCAGCTCGCTCCAGCGACTGGCGGCGATCTCGCTGGGTTGGCTGGGCAACCAGGAGGCGGTTGACACGCTGTATGCCCTGCTGAGCAGTCCGGACGGGTCCGTCCGGGTGGCCGCTGCGATGAGCATCCTTCGGCTGCTGCCGGGCTACCAGCGAACGGCGCCGCCGTCGGCGGCTACGGCGCCGATGGTCGAGCGTGCGCCGGCCTGGCCCGCTGCCGAGCCGCAACAGACTCCCGCCCCAGCCCCGCCGGGCGAGCCCGCCGCGGGCGCCGCCGTCGTACAACCTGCCGCAACCACCCAACCGGCGCGAAAGGCCCCGCCGGCGGGGACAGCCCCGCCTTCGGCCGGCCTGAAACTGCGCACTGCCGGCGGCAAGGACTGAACTTGCGCCCAACCCGGCGGACGCGAATTTTGCTTGACTTGACCCCTGGCGAAAATAGAATCACATTCCTAGCCTGCGGGTTGGCGAAAGTGTCGGCCTGCATAGCAGTTGGGCGGCATTCGGCTCGGTGAGGCCCGGCGGCAAAGCCCGCAGTAAGGAGACATCGCTTGAGTACCCTGACAAAGATAGCCATCGTGGTCCTGGTAGTGCTCATACTGCTGGCATGCCCGGTCTTCATCACCCAGTCCAGATTGGCCCCGACCTACGAGGACGCCTACAAGCGGCTGGAGCAGCGCGCCGGCATCCTCGAGCAGGAAGTCAGGCACGGACAGCTGTCCGTGCAGGTGCTGAGCCGGGAGCGAGACCGTCTGGCCGGCGACCTGACCAAGGAAACCGGCGCGATGCAGGGGGAGATCGAACGCCTCAAGAGGGAACTCACCGACGAGCGCCGCAAGGCTGCGGAGCTGGCAAAGAACCTCGAGCTGATGAACACCGAACTCAGCAAGCTGAGGCTGGACTTCGAGGCCAACAGCAAGCGGACCGCCGCCCTGTCACAGCAGCGGGACGATGCCTTCGACAAGATCCAGAAGCTCAACGACGAGTTCCGCAAGACGACCGACAAGCTCAAGAAGACCCAGTTGGACATGGACCGCCAGGGCGGGATCATCCGGGCGCTGGAGGAGCAGCGCGTTCAGCGCGACGAGCGGATCAAGCATCTTGAGCAGCTTCTGGGCTCGGCCGCCGGGCCGGGCGCCGCTGCGCCGACTGCGCCGACCGCGCCCGCGGCGCCCAGGACCGACATCAGGATCAGCGGCACGGTCACTGCCGTCAGGGGCGACTTGGCCAGCGTGAACGTCGGTTCGGCCAAGGGAGTCCGCCCGGGCATGATGCTCGTGATCTATCGCGGCGCCGACTACGTCGCCAAGCTCCGCGTCGACAACGTGGACGTCGGCGAGTCGGCGGGGGTCATCATCGACCCGCGGCTCGACCCCATGCAGGGCGATAAAGTCGCCGACAGGCTGGACTAACGAGGGCCAACATGAGCCAGATTCCCTATCAGCCGCGACCCATGCAAGTCAAGCCGCAGCCGGACGTCTACACGGTGCTGACGCTGGTGGCCGCACTGGCGTTGGCGGTCACGATCGGCGTGTCGCTTTACCACCTCCTGGCCGGTACGGACGTGGGCGGCTGCGGGCTGTCACTGACCGATCTATTTGGCAAAGTCGAGTTGCCCGGCGCGGGGAGATAGTGGAAACTACTGGCCGATCCTGTCGATCCGCAACCGAGCCCGCCGCGACACGCTCGCCGCGACGTGCCGCCGTGGCCGGCTGCTGCGGAAGACCGAATCCATTCAGAACGTACCCATCGTAGGCCCAGACGTCCGGGCCGCACGTGTTGTGCTTTGGCATCTGACGGCGTAGGATTGGTTCAGTTATGATTCTCGATCCGATATTCGGCCTGTTCTCCGTGGACATGGGCATAGACCTCGGCACCTGCAACACGCTCGTCTGCGTGCGCGGCCAGGGCATCGTGCTCAATGAGCCGTCCGTGGTAGCCGTAAAGCGCGGCACGAACAGGGTGCTCCAGAACGGCAACGCCGTCGGGCTGGTCGCCAAGGAGATGCTCGGCAAGACGCCGGGGTCGATCACGGCCATCCGTCCGATGAAGGACGGCGTCATCGCCGACTTCGAGATCACCGAGGCGATGCTTCGCTACTTCATCCGCAAGGTCCACCGTCGCCGCAGCCTGATCAAGCCGCGCGTCGTCATCTCCGTGCCGTCGGGCATCAC
>CAYUYH010000188.1:0-5254 GCA_964449175.1 uncultured Planctomycetaceae bacterium | reverse complement strand
GGCCAGCGGGCAGCTGATCAAGTCGCCTTTCGCCGCCGGGCGGAGAGTTTCTTCATGCGGTCGCGGAGTTCGGCAGCGTCTTCGTATCGCTCTTCCTCGACGGCCTTGGCCAGGGCGCGCGTCAGTTTGGTCATCGGGTCGACGGGCAGCTTGGCTCGGACCTCCTTGGTCAGCGCGTTCAGGATGGCCAACTCGGCTGACTCCGGGATGGCCTGCTCCTGCTGCATCCCCTTGTAGAACTCCTCGATCTCTCGCAGCCCGTCCTGTGCGGCCTTGAGCGCCTCGCGCGGTCGCTCAGCGGCCAGCTCGCGCTGGCAGCGCGCCCGCGCCCGCATCATCAGCACGTACGGGCGATGCTGCTCCATCACATACCGATCGCTGCTGTCGGCGGCGTACGCGGCAAGGAGGTCCATCAGCCGCAGGTTGCGGGTCGTGTCGCGCTCGACGGCGTCGAAGTCCTCCAGCACGAACTCCGCGACGTATCGATGGTAGTACATCATTCCCTCGGCCCGCAGCAGCTCGCAGGCCTTGGAGCTGAGCTTGAAGCCGTCGTCGTTGTCGCCGTGCTGCTGCTTGTATCGCCGCAGCCTGTTCTGGTGATATTCCAGCAGGCTCTCGCAGCCGTGGGGGCGCTGGCCGTCGGGTCGGCCGGAGACCTCCATCTGGAGCAGGCCGAGGTCCAGGCGGAGCTGGATCTTGTCCTTGCCGTCGGCGCCGCGGATCTTGCGGACGGTCAGTTGCCCCGGCTCGTGTGGCCAATCCTTCAGTATGTCGCCGATGTCGAGGCTCATGTTCGCGGGAGTCTAGGGCAAATTGCCCGGCTAGGCAAATCGCGTCAGTCGAACCTAACGCTGCTGAACTCGGCCTCGAGTACGGCCTCGCTGCCCAGCAGCACGTACTTGCCGGTCCTTACTACGCGGACGGTCACGGGGAAGGTCGCTCCTCCGTTCACGGCGGCGTAGCGATACATGGTGACGGTCCCGTCGTCGCCCGGCCGCTCCGAGCCGGCGGTTACGTAGGCCAGCAGCCCGGTTCCCTCATCGAAATAATAGGCCGTCTCGCCGGTCTTCGGCGCGTCGACGGCAACGCGGAGCACCCGGCGGCCTTCCAGGCGCGCCGGCGTGACGGAGGTGCACGTGACCTGCCCGGTCACAAGCGCAAATGGTCCCTGGACGCGGCGAAGCAGCATCGCCAGCGACTCGGCGATCAGATGCGTGCGCGGCTCGCCTCGCGGAAGTCGGCGCGTGCCCCACAGCAGGTCGCCGCGCGTGTTGACGACGGCCCGCCACTGCCCGCTGCCGGCGTCGGCCACGGCTGACAGGCGTCCGGCCGACACGTCGATCTCCTGCCGCTGGAAGGAGATCTCAGCCCGGCCGTCGGGATCGACGACCGTGACGGTGGCCTTCGCGTGGATCGCACCGGCCTGCTGCCAGTTGGCCTGGCCGCCCAACGCGTCGATCGCCGCGAGCACGACGCCGCGAGCAGGGCCCAGGTGCGATAACTGCATCTCCTGCCGGCTGTCCTGCGACTCGGGCCGGCTGCAACCAGCCAAGGCCAGGACCACCACAGCCGCGATTGCGCCTCGCCACATCGGCCTCATGACATGTCCCATTCCCGGGTCGCGACGAGAGCCCCGCGCCGCCGGGCCCGCAAGCCCCGATCGCATCGGGAGCCTACTACACTTGTCGGCCATTATCGCACCCGCCTTTGCGCTCGCCGTGCTTTGTCAAACGCCCATCTCTGGAACATCTTAGGGACCTCATCGGGCGGGTCGCGGGCTTCTCAGGCGCGGCGGCGGGGAAGGGCGCATTCGGCGCAACGTCCGTAGAGCACGACCTCGTGGGTCTCAAGGGAAAAGCCCTCGGGCACCAGGCCGGCGAAGTCGCCAAGGCAGCCGGGGATGGTGTAGACCTCGCGGCAGTCGTGGAAGCGGAAGTAGTGGTGGTGGGCGGTAGCGGCCTGCTCATTGCGGGGCGGGCCGCCGGGGATGCGGATGCGGCTGACCTGCCCACGGGCGAGCATCGCCTTCAGCGTCCTGTAGACCGTCGCGATGCCGAGCCCGGGGCAGCCCCCGCGGGCCGCAAGCAGTATATCCTTGGGCAGCAGCGGGTTACGTGCCTCCCGCAGCACCTGCAGTATCGCCTGCCTCTGGCGCGTGTTGCGATGCACCGTCTTGCACTCCGTTCCCGCCCGGCCTAGAACTCCGACTGGCCAGTGCGAGTACTATTGATAACGCTCTATCATTAGGATACACTGCCCCTGACTGGTTTTCAACAGGCATTGTCGCGTCGAGGTAGCGGCCTCCGGGCCAGGGCAGCACGCCGGCCCGACCGCGGCCAACGCGACGCGCAGACGAAAGGGACGAGACAGCCATGACGATTCCTGCAATCCTGTGCCTGGCGCTGGTGTTGGCCGGCGGTCCGGGCGAGCCGACAATGATGGCCACGACCCAGCCCACCCAGCCGGCGACCGCTCAGGCGGCCACCGCGCCGGCCGGGCCCGAGCTGAACGTGCTCTGCACCACGTTCCCCATCCACCTGTTCGCCCGCAACGTAGCCGCGAGGCGGGACAACATCCACCTGCGCCTGCTCGTGCCGGCCGGGGCGGGCTGCCCGCACGACTACGTCATCACGCCACAGGACATGCAGGCGATCGCAGCAGCCGATGCCGTGATCATCAACGGGCTGGGCATGGAGGACTTCCTCGCCGCGGCGCTGAAGAAGGCCAACCCCCGCGCCAAGGTCATCAACTCCGCCGCCGGCCTGCGCGACATCCTGTATGTGGAGGCCACTCGCGCACGCTACCATCGCGGCCAGGAGTACGCCAATAGCGACCTGCCGGAGCAGGCGCTGCCGCGCGGCGGGGCGGGCAAGTTCCTGCTGGCCAACCCGCACGCGTTCGCAAGCCCGCGCATGGCCGCCAAGATCGTCGCCAACATCGCCGAGGCGATGTGCAAGCTCGACCCCGCCGGCGCGCGGGTCTATGCCGCCAACGCCAAGGCCTACGCCGCCAGGCTGAACAAGCTCGCCGACCAGTTCAGCGAGGCGGCCAAGAAGCTGGCCAATCGCAAGATCGTCACCGAGCACGCGGTCTTCGACTACCTCGCTCGCGACTGCGGCCTCGAGATCGTCGCGCTCGTCCGCGAGGCGCCGGAGACCGAGCCGTCAGCCGCCGAGATGCTGGAGCTGATCCGCGAGATCGCCGCCAGCGGCGCGGGGGCGGTCTTCAGCGAGCCGCAGTATGGCTCGCAGGCGGCGGAGGTAATCGCCAAGGAGACGGGGCTCCCCACGGGCGTGCTGGACCCTGTCGCGACAGGCCCGGCCGACGCGCCGCTGGATTACTATGAGAAGACGATGACCGCCAATCTCAAGACGCTCAGGGAAACGCTCGGCGGGAAGGACTAGGCGCCCCTTTGGCGCGGCGGGGCTCCGGTCCCGCCGCGCAACGACGAGTGTCGCGGGCCTTGAGAGGCGGCGGGGCGGGCGCCACGCCACCGGCGCATCATTGATGGGCGCTGCACCTGGTCATATGAACGCAGACAAACAGCCGGCTGTCGAGTTCCGCGACGTCACGGTCGCCGTTGACGGCGTGAGGATTCTCGAATCCGTCAGCGCGGCGATTCCCCGCGGCAGCACGACGGCCATCATCGGCCCCAACGGCGCCGGCAAGACCACGCTGCTGCTTGCGCTGCTCGGGCAGATCGGCTACGAGGGCAGCATTCGCCTCTCGCCGTCGCGCCGAGGGTCGCCCGCGCGCATCGGCTACGTGCCGCAGAGGCTCACCTTCGACCGCGGCATGCCGCTGACCGTCATGGAGCTGATGACGATGGGCCATCAGCGCCGCCCGCTGTGGCTGGGCTGTTCGCGCAAGGCGAGGGCCCACGCCACCGAGCACCTGGCGATCGTCGAGGCCGAGCAGTTGAAGCACAAGCCGGTGGGTGGGCTGTCCGGTGGGGAGCTTCAGCGTGTGCTGCTGGCGCTGGCCATCGCCGAGGATCCGGACATCCTGATCCTCGACGAGCCGAGCGCGGGCGTGGATATCGGCGGCGAGAACCTGCTGTGCGAGCTGTTCGACCGCCTGCGCACCGAGCACGGCTACACGCAGATTCTCGTCACGCACGACCTGTCGATCGTGACCGCGCACGCGACGGACGTGATCTGCCTGAACCGCCGCGTCACCGGCAGCGGGCCCGTCCGAAGCACGCTCAGCGAGGACGTGCTGGCGGCGACGTTCGGCGTGCACCTGGGCCTGGCCCACGTCGAGGCGGCGCGCGCCCGCGGCGAGAGCCCGGCGTCACACGAGGGCCACGACCATGATTGACCCCAACGCGATACTCGATCTGGTCTGCCGCGTAGGCCCGCTGGAGTGCCTGCGGTCGGCCTTCATGCAGCGGGCGCTGCTGGCGCTGCTGATGCTCGCGCCGATGTGTGCGGCCATGGGCGTGCAGGTGGTGAATTTCCGCATGTCGTTCTTCTCCGACGCGATCAGCCACTCCGCCTTCGCGGGCGTTGCCCTTGGGCTGATCCTCGGCGCCGACCAGCGACTGGCCACGGCCGGCTATGCGGTGCTGGTCGGCCTGGGCATCGTCGCGCTGGGCCGGCGGAGCGGCCTGTCGGTCGACGCGATCATAGGGGTGTTCTTCTCGGCATCGGTGGCGTTCGGCCTAGCCGTCGTCAGCCGCAACCCCGCCCTCGCCCGCGACGCCCAGCGGCTGTTCTACGGCAGCATCCTCTGGATCGACGGCAGGGACCTGAAGCTGCTGGCCGGCCTGGCCGCGGCGCTGCTGGCCTTCCAGATCGTCGGCTACAACCGCCTGCTGTACGTCGGGCTCAGCCAGCCGCTCGCCTCGGCCCACCGCGTCCGTGTGCGGGTATATCAGTTCGTCTTCGCCGCGATGCTGTCGCTGGTGGTCGTCTTCGCACTGTGGGTGGTGGGCGTGCTGCTGGTGACGGCGATGCTGATAGTCCCAGCCGCTGCCGCGCGGAACTTCGCGCGCTCGGCCAGGGGGATGTTCTGGTGGGCGATGCTGGTAGCCGTCACGTCGGCCGTCGCGGGGCTGCTCATCTCCGCCCAGAGATGGGCCCGCACGGCCACCGGGGCCACCATCGTGCTGTGCGCGACGGCGTGGTTCGTCGTCAGCGCCATCCCAGCCGTCCTCAAACGCCGCGCCGCCCAGTAGATGCCGTGACAATGCACAGACGCGGAATGATCGTGCCCCGCCTGTTTGCAGCTTAGGCGTTCAGTGGGCCAAGAG
>CAYUYH010000187.1:0-5354 GCA_964449175.1 uncultured Planctomycetaceae bacterium | reverse complement strand
GCTCATCACCGACCGCATCGTCCAGATCGGCGGGAACGGCAACTAGGTCTGCGGAGGGCGGCCTAACCCAGCAGCTCGGCGGCGAGGTTGCCCGCGCGGTCGGCCGTCAGTTTCCCCTCCATCACCCACCGCCACGTCTGCCAGTAGAACAGCAACTCCCTCGCCGCGGCTATCACGCGGTCGTAGGGCGGCTGGGCAGCCTTCAGGGCGGCGACGGAGGCGGCGTTGAGATCGCCGTGCGCCTCGTCGATCTGATTGACCACGGCGTCGGCCAGGGGCCAGGTGAGCTGCGCGGGCCGGCGGCGGAGGCAGTTGTCCACCCTTCGGATGGCCGGGCCGACCGCCGGCAGCAGCCGCGCGCGCCGCCAATAGTGCAGCGCCGTGTACGCCGCCGAGGTCGCCCACACGCCGGGCGAGATCGCTCGGTTGCCCATAAGCCGGTCGCCGGCAAGGAACGGCGCCTCCATCGCGCGCGGCAAGTGGCGCCGGAGCATCAGGCGGTAGGCGGCGTTGTCGGCCTTGGCGAGCAGGGAAACCTCGCCGGCGACCTCGAAGAACGCCCGCGTCAGCCCCGGCGTGAAGGCCAGGACCTTGTTGGCGTAGACCTTCAGCGGGTTGGTGGCGATGCGGTGGCGCGTGCGGTTGCGGACGAAGAACTCCGCCACGCCGAAGCCGTCGTCGGCGTACCGTCCCATCTCGCTACGCAGCAGTTCGGTGAAGCCGGCGTGCATTGCCTCGAACGTCTCCGGCGCGAAGACCATCTTGGCCGCCCGCCAGGGCCTGTCGCCGCGATGCCGGCGGCATTCCTGGGTGAGGTACTCCTCGAAGCCGCCGACCACCAGGTGATGCAGGGGCGGCAGGATCGCGCCCGGGAAGCAGCCGTCCCAGACGGACCGCATCTCCGGGCGGACGTGGGCCGAGAGCTGGGCGATGAACAGGCCGAGGCTCTTGGTGGCCGCCTCGTTGGCCTGCACGTAGGCGAGGTATTTGCCCGTGTCGTAGAAGCCCGGGGGCGGGTCGATGAAGTTCACTTCCCTCACGCCCAGCGCCTTGGCGGCCTTGAGGGCGTACCGTCCGTCGGCGCCGAAGAAGTGGTCGGCGTGGCTGAGCACGAGCGCCGAGACGTCGGCGTCCGCCTGCCTGAGCATGGCCAGGACGAAGCGCGAGTCGTACCCGCCGCTGAGCAGGACGGTCCCGCCGTCGGCGTATTGCCTGTAGCGGGCGATCTCCTGGTTGCAGGCGGCCACCAGGGCGGCGGTGTCAACGTCCGCGGCGGCCAGCTCCGGCCGCGGCGCCGGCCAGTGCCAATAGGTGGCGGTCTCGGTCGCCCCGTCGGCGGGGTCGTAGACGATCGCAGCCGCCGGCGGCGCGCGCCGCACGCCCGCAAGCTGACAGACGCCGGCGATGATGTGCCCGAACGCGACAAAGCTGCCCCAGCCGGCCGGGTCCAGCCGCAAGTCCACCAGCCCGCTGGCGGCGATGCCGCGAACCTCGCTCGCCAGCAGCATCGCGCCGTCCGCCCGGGCGATGTACAGCGGCTGCATGCCCAGGAAGTCCGTGACGATGAGGCACTTGCCGGCGGCCTGGTCCCACATGACGGCTGCGAACGGCCCGTCCAGCCCGGTCAGCAGCCTCGCGGCCGAGGCGGCGTCGCCCTCGGCGGCCGAGGCCAGTCGGCTGCGGATGTCGCCGGCGAGATCGACCGGCGTCCCGGCGACGGCCAGCCAGTTGCCGATGTCGCCGCGGTGCAGCAGGGGGACGGGCGAGTTCTGGTCGCTGGTGAGCACCAGCGCCGCCGCGCCCGCCCCGGCTGAGACGCGCTCGCAGCGGTGCCAGTCGCACGAGCGCTGGGCGTCGGCCATCTTCTCGGCCACCGCGCGAGATCGCTCCCCTTCCAGGCCGAAGCAGCAGGCGAGCTTCATCGCGTCAGTCCTCACCCGGCGGCAGCTGCTCCAGGCCGCGGGCGGCGCGCAGGTCCTCGATCTTGTCCAGGGGCCTCTGGAGCATGTTGCTGCGCGTCCCGCGGACGGTGCGGAACTGCTCGGCGGCCTGGTCGATCCTCTGGCCGAGCTTGTCCATCTCCTCGCAGTACCGTTGCCACTGGCGGTTGAACTCCGCCAGTAGGTCCGTCACCTCGTCGGCGGTCTTGAGGATGTTGGCGTTCTCGGCGGCTTGGCGGATCACCGACAGCATCGCGTACAGCGTCAGCGGGCTGGCCAGCACGACGCGCTTGGCCAGCGCCTCGTCGATAAGATCGCCGCTGGCGGCCAGGACGAGCGAGTATATCTGCTCGCTCGGGATGAACAGGATCACGTAGTTGACGGTGGGGGCCTTCGGGTCGATGTAGCCGCGCCCGGCGACCGTGCGCATGTGATTGCGGACGGCGGCGACGAGTTGGGCGAGTTCCTCGGCCCGCTGGGGGTCGGTCTCGGCGTCGAGGTAGCTCTTGTAGCGTTCGAGGGGGAACTTGACGTCCATGTTGACCTTCAGCCCGTTCGGTAGGTTGAAGGTGAAGTCGGGCCGGCCCGACTCGGCGTCGGCGGACGACTGGGCGACGTAGTTGACCCCCTCCTGCATGCCGGCGAGCTGGAGCACGTCCTGGGCCATCCGCTCGCCCCACGCGCCGCGGCGCTGCGTGCTGGCCAGCATCCGGTGCAGTTCGCCGGTGGTCGTCGCCAGCGAGGAAACCGAGCTGGTCAACTGCCCGAACTCCTGCCTGCGGCTGGCCTCGGTCTGCTGGAGCACCTGCCGCACCTGCTCCAGCCGCTCCTTGACGGCCTGGAGGGCCTGGTCGATCAGCGCCTTCCGCGAGTCGAGGATGGCCGAGGCGGACTCGCCCAGCCGCCGGCTGTTGGCGTCCAGGGCGGCGGCGGCGATCTCGGCGAAGCTGGCCCGCATCGCCTCGTCGGCCCGGCGGCTTCTGAAGTAGCCGACGGCGATGGCGATGATGGCCGTCAGCACCGCGCCGACCACGAATCCCACGATGAACTCGGTCATGACATCCTCCCGCGTCGGAGGCATTGTAGGCCGGCGGCGCCGCAGCGGGAAGGGCTAAGCTGATTGCGGCGCGATTGGCGTTGCTCGTTCATCCCCCCACTCGCCGCCGCGAGTCGCAGCGGCGACCTTACGGTGGGGGCTGCCTCATGGAGGCGCGCGGGAAGCCCCGTATGCTGTACAGGGGCGTTGTCGATTGGGGATTGCGGATTTCGGATTGCGGATTGAAGGAACCGCCGCGGGCGCGAGGCTGGGCCCTGTCTGAAAACCCGATGACGGGCTTCGAGCGGGTCTTCCGCGTGCCGGCTGCGTCCGGCTGCATCGACGAATCGGCAGGATTCGCCTGCTTCGCCGTCCTTGCCGGACCCGCGAAATCCCGCGCTCTCGGGCCTACGTCAGCGTTTTCAGACAGAGCCTTAGTGCGGCAGGATGAGTTCCTCGGGGCGGGAGTTGCACCACTCGATCGCCGCGGTGGCTATCGTGGGGTCGAACTGCTTGCCGGCGCAGGCTTCGAGTTCGCTGAGCATCTTCGTGACGGGATAGGCGGCCTTGTAGGTGCGCTTCATCAGCATGGCGTCCATGGAGTCGGCCACGTTTATCACGCGGGCGCCCCAGGGTATCGCCTCGCCGGCCAGGCCGTCGGGATAGCCGGCGCCGTCCCAGTTCTCGTGGTGGTGGCGGACCAGGCGGGCCTCCTTGGCGAACATGGAGATGTGCTCCAGTATCTCCGAGCCCAGCAGCGGGTGCTGGCGGATGAGGCTGAACTCCTCCTTGGTGAGCTCGCCGGCCTTGGTGAGGATGTGGTCCGGTGTTCCGATCTTGCCGATGTCGTGCAGCAGGGCGGCGATGCGGAGGGACTCGAGCGCAGCCGGCTCGGCCTTCATGTGGGCGCCCAGGTGCACGGCGTAGTGGGCGACCTGCTCGCTGTGGCGGCGCGTGTAGGGGTCCTTAGCCTCGACCGCCTGGGCCAGCGCGCGGATCGACTCCAGGGAGGCCTGGAGGACGCGGCTTTCCATCTCGATGGCCTTGGCGGCCCGGCGCGGGAGGTACTGGTAGGATGAAGTGTCCCCCAGCGCCCGCCCGACGGACTGGATGAGCTGGTCCATGTCCACCGGCTTGGGGAGGTAGTCATACGCGCCGAGCGTGAGGGCGTCGGCGATCAGGTCCGCCCCCGGCACGCCGGTGACCAGGATGACCTTGCAGTGCGGCAGGCTGCTGCGGACGTGGGCGAGCAGGTCCAGGCCGGATATCCCCGGCATGGCTACGTCGGTGACGAGCACGGCGAAGCTGCCGTCGCGCAGAAGCTGCTTGGCCTGCAGACCCTCGTTGACTGCCTTGCACGAAAAGCCCTGAAGGGCCAGGCCGTCGAGGATCATCTCACATATCTGAGGCTCATCGTCGACGACCAAGACCTGCTCAGACGTGGTCTTCAATGGCACTACCTCCGGCTTCCCCGTGCCCCCAGGCGCCGGCAGCGGCAAACACACAGCCACAGGCCGACCCTGGTATTGGTGGTATCGGCTGCTGCGGGGGCGCCCTTCAGGAAGCTGAGGTAGGGAAAACCTGGAAATTCCAGAAACTGCCGCGCGGACTTGTAGACCCGCCCGGCAGGTCGCGCGGGCGAGCATCGCGGGCGGTCAGATATCCGTGCCGGCAGCCCGCCGGGCCTCGAGGAAGCCCTCCAGCTTCCGCGCGCGGACGGGGTGCTGGAGCTTGCGGATGGCCTTGGCCTCGACCTGGCGGACGCGCTCGCGGGTGACCTTGAATATCCGCCCGACCTCTTCCAGCGTGTAGGTGTAGCCGTCGCCTATGCCGTATCGCAGCTTGATGATCTCGCGCTCGCGATAGGTGAGCGTCTTGAGCACTTCCTCGATGCGGTCCTTGAGCATCTCCGTGCCGGCGGTCTCGATGGGATTCTCGGCCGTCTCGTCCTCGATGAAGTCGCCGAAGTAGCTGTCTTCCGACTCGCCGACGGGCTTGTCGAGGCTGATGGGATGGCGGGCGATCTTCAGGACCCTTCGCGTCTCGCTGATGGTCATGCCCGCCTGGTTGGCGATCTCCTCGATGGTCGGCTCGCGGCCGAGCTCCTGGACGAGCTTCTTGGAGATGTTTCGCAGCTTGCTCATCGTCTCGATCATGTGGACGGGGATGCGGATGGTCCGGGCATGGTCGGCGATGGCGCGCGTGATCGCCTGGCGAATCCACCAGGTGGCGTAGGTGGAGAACTTGTACCCGCGGCGGTACTCGTACTTGTCGACGGCCCGCATCAGGCCGGTGTTGCCCTCCTGGATGATGTCCAGGAAAGACATCCCGCGGTTGCGGTACTTCTTGGCGATGGAGACAACCAGTCGCAGGTTCGC
>CAYUYH010000186.1:0-5364 GCA_964449175.1 uncultured Planctomycetaceae bacterium | reverse complement strand
CGGGGGGCCCCCCGCGGCCGGGGGGGCGTGGGGGGGGCGGCGGGTAAGGGTGAAAAGGTGCGGTAAGAGCGCACCGCGGCCGGCGTGAGTCGGCCGGCAGGGCAAACCCCATCGGGTGCAAGGCCAAGCAGCGACGGGTCCGGTTCAGACCATACGGGCACCCCGCCGCCGTGAAACGCGGCGGGGACCCTGCGTCGCGGGTAGGCCGCTTCCGCAAGGAGAGCCCGTCGGCAACGGCGGGTCCAGAGAAATGGCCTTCACCGCCGCCACGCAGCCCAGCGCGACGGCGGGACAGAACTCGGCTTACAGCGCATCCGGCCGGGCTGTTTATTCGCCCCTGCGGGGCAAGGGCCACATGGCGCGGACCCCGGTGCGCCGGGTTTGCCAACGAGATTCGATTCCGCGTGCAACAAGTTGCACGCCCTGCGATCCACGAGAAAGGACTTGTTCCATGCAGAAGGCAATCGTGACGGTAATGGCCGCGGGGATGGCGATTGGTTGGGGTTGTTCGGGTGGTGTGAAGCTGGCTGGCAGCACCCCGGCGGAGGCGAAGCCGGCGACGACGACGGCTCCGCTGCCTGCTCCGGTCCCGTCTGCTGCGCCAGCGGCGCCTGCTGAGCCGGACAAGGCTGCGGTCAATCTGAAATCGGCTGAGAAGCGCGCCCGCCAGGCATTGGCCGCCTTGAAGCTGGACGACCCGGCCAAGGCCGCCGTCGTCCGCGAGATAATCGTCCCCCACTACCTCGCGCTGCTCGCCTGGCAGGAAGCCAACGACGAGCAGGTCGCCGACCTGTGGGCCAAGTGGCGCCAGGCCCGCTCCGGCACGCCGGACGAGGTCAAGGCCGCCGGCATCACTAAGCACATCGACGCCGTCTACGCCACTTTCGCCCCGCAGCACGACGCGTTCGTCGCCAAGCTGGCCGAGGTCCTCTCGCCGGAGCAGGTCGAGACGGTCAAGGACAGTTGGACGGCCAACAAGGTCCGCGTGACCTACAACGCGTACCTGGCGATCTTCCCCATCCTGAGCGAGAAGCAGAAGGCCTTCACCCTGGCGAACCTCAAGGCCGCCCGCGAGCAGGCGATCGACGCGCGGACGATGAAGGAGAAGTCGGCCTTCTTCAAGAAGTACAAGCTCCTGATCGAGGCCCAGTTCGAGCGAGAGGGCATCGACACGCGGCAATACCGGCGGGACTTCGCCGCCAGGCAGAAGGCCCAGGCCGCCGCCCGCGCCGCCGCCGCGAGCCAGGCGACGACCCAGCCAGCCACCGAGCCCAGCGGGTCCTGATTCGCAGGGCAGGTAGGCCCAACATTGCGCGCCCCGCCTCATCCGCAGCGCCTCTAAACGCCACTCCCGAGGCCGGTTAGCGTCCCTGGCCCCCGAGCATCTTGTCCAGTCCCGCTAGCTTGCCCATTTTCTCTAAAGCCGAATTCCCCCTCCTGCCGATCTTTCCTCCGTCACGCAGCTTATCCAGTTTAGCACGACAGGCCGTGCCCGTGCCCGGAGGAGGCACGGGGAAGCCCCCGCCGTGAGGTCTCCACGGGCGACTCGCCGTGGCGAGCGGGGGATGCGAAGGTCACGCCGGTGCCTGGAGGGGGCATAGACGGCTGCCGGGCGGCAGAGGAGGCCCCCGGCCACGCAGGCGCAGCGCCGGGCCGTAACGGACGCTCAACCCGGCGACACAGTGAAAGGGAAGTCCCCAATGACCATGGCTGAGGTTTTCAAGCAGTACGTCGAGCACCTCTTCGCGGGCAAGCGCAGCGCGGCGCGCGAGTTCATCTTCGCCGCGCACGATCGCGGGATCACGGCGTCGAAACTGCTGAAGATGGTGATTTGGCCGGCGATGGAGCAGATCGACAAGCTGTACCGCGGCGACCACATCTCGCGAGTCACCGAGCGGATGGCCACGCGGATCAACCGCATGCTGGCCGACCAGGTGGGCGCGTTCCTCGCCCGCAAGCCCAAGAGCGGCCAGCGAATCGTGCTGCTCAGCGGCGACGGCGAGGTCGAGGAGTTGGGCGCACAGATGACCGCCGACCTGTTCGAGGCAGAGGGGTGGACCGTCTGGTTCCTCGGCTCGGGCGTGCCGAACGACGAGGTGCTGGAATTCCTCGGCAAGGTCACGCCGGACGTGCTGTGCATCTACGGCGCCGCCCCGCCCAACGTCCCAGCCGTGCGGAACCTCATCGCCCTGATCCGGGAGGTGGGCGTCTGTCCCGAGATGCAGACCCTCGTCAGCGGCGGGGTGTTCAACCGGGCCGACGGCCTGGCCGAGGAGGTCAAGGCCGACCTGTTCGCCGAAAACGCCGCCAAGGCGCTCAAGGTCGTCAAGGCCCACCCTGTGCGCGTGCCTCGGCCGGACGTGCCGGAGCCCGGCCGACGGCGCAAGAAGCGCCGCGCCGGAAGCGCGATGGCCAAGGCCGCGTCGTTCAGGGTCTAGACCCAGCGGTTAGACACAGGAGCAGGAGCCGCACGTGGCGGGGCACTCGCCCCGCCATTTGTCTGCGCCGCCTACGTGTCCGGCGCGGCGTCGGCGCCGGTGAGGACGGCGCAGAGCAGCTCGGCCATCGTGAGCAGGTCGAGCAGGTTGTGGTGGAGGATGTCGGCCAGTTGGCGTGCGTCCCCGGTGGCGACGAAACGGTGGTATGCGTCGGGGATGGCCCAACCGGGGATGTCGCCGGTCCTCAGCCGCCCGCAGAGCGCCAGCTCGAGCGTCTGGAGGCGGCAGTTGGGCAGTCGGCCTCGCCACATGCGGCGCGACTCGTGCAGCAGGTCCAGGTGCGGCGGCTCGTCGGCCGGCAGCTCGACGCCGTGGAACGCCGCCCGCTCGCGGATCATCGTCATGTCGAACGCCTTGCCGTTGAACGTCACCAGCAGCGGGCAGGCGGCGAGTCGCTGGGCGAAGGCGGTCAGCACGGCTGCCTCCTCGGCGTAGTCGCGGGCGAGGTGCTGGCGGAAGACCAACTCGCCGCCCTCGAACACCATCGTGCCGATCAGGAACAGGCTCGCGCCGTACAGCCCGCAGCTCTCGATGTCCATGAACAGCAGGTCTTCGGGGGCGGCTTCGGCGGCGTGGCAGAGGGCGGCGGAGGCGGCCTGCTCGTCGAAGCGCTGGCCGGCGCCTCGCATGACGGCGGCGTAGCGGGTCGCGATGGCCACGCAGTCGGCGCCGAGGTCCGACAGCGGGCGGACGATAAGGTGATAGGCCATCTCGCCGGCCGGTCCGGCGACGCTCGCCTCGGCGCCGCCGCAGGCGGCGATGAGCTCCAGCGGCTTGGCACGTCCCCCGGCATCCGGGCCGCGGTTGACGCCGGAGTGGCCCCGGCCGGCGAGTATCCGCGCGGCTGAGGCGATGTCGCCTCTCGCCAGCGACCGCGAGAGCATCGACAGCTTCCGCCTGCGCGATTCCGGAATAGCCATGGTGCTATTCTACCACCGCCGCATCATTCTGCTCCGCTCGCTTGATCATACCCAGGAGCATGAGTGCGGCTTCTTTGCTCGGCACGGGGTATCCACCGGCCAGGTCGGGGTCGTGATGGATCGGCGGGCGGAGGTTGGCCAGGCCGACGCAACTGGGGCAGCCCGACGCGCACGGGCACTCGCGGACGATCCCCTCGCACATTTCCAGCCAGTGGCCGATTAGGTCGTATCCGCGCTGCGAGAAGCCCAGGCCGCCGGGGTAGCGGTCGTAGACCACGATCGTCGGCTGGCCCGAGTTGGACGAGTCCACGATCCCGCTGATGTCGCGGCGGTCGCACATCGCCAGCGACGGCAGCGCGGCGAGCATCAGGTTCCGCACGCCCATCATCGCCTCGATGGGATTGTGCCCGGCGTCGGCGAGGTCGCGCCGCATCCGCTCGGCCACCGTCCACCAACACGCGGTCGTCTCCAGCGTCTGGGCGGGCAGGTCCAGGGCGCCCTGGCCGATCGGCTCCATCGTATAGTACTTGATCTTGCGGAAGGCGGTGGTCTGCCAGGTGACGGCGGCCGGGCCGAAGTGGAGCTGCCCGCCGCGGTACGGCTTGGTCTCGCTCGGCTCGCCAAGCCGGCACGAGCTGGCCAGCACCGGCTGGGTGTAGTAGTCCACCTCCACCGGCTCGACGAGCGCGACCTTGCCGGCGGTGTCGAGGTCCTTGACGAGGTAGCTTTCGCCCTCGTGCAGGTAGATGGCCTGCGGGTAGACCAGCTCCGGCGCGGAGATCGAGTCGACATTGCCGATGACCTTGCCGCCCTTCGTCGCGTCGGCGATGGAGTAGGTGTCGGCGCTGATCATCCGCAGGCTCACCTGGCGCGCGGGCATCTCGCTGCTCGTCCAATAATATCGCCCGTCGATGGCCTTGGTCTGGCCCTCCTCGGCAAGGACGGCGGCGACCTTCTCCGCCAGCGGGCCGAACAGCGCGGCGTCGTCGGCTGATAGCGGCTTCTCGAAGCACGCGCAGGAGACTTGGGCCGCGAGGATGTGCGGGTTGAACGGGTCGATCACGCCGTGCTCGTGGGACGCGCCGAAGAGGTACTCCTCGTGGCGCATGATGTACTGGTCCACGGGCTCGTTGTAGGCCACGAGGATGACCAGGCTGTCCTGGCTGGTTCTTCCGGCCCGGCCCGCCTGCTGCCAGGTTGAGCAGATCGTGCCGGGGAACCCGACGAGGATGGCCGCGTCCAGCGCGCCGACGTCGATGCCCAGCTCCAGCGCGTTGGTCGCTGAGACGGCCAGCAGCCTGCCGGCGAACAGGTCGGCCTCGATCTGCCGCCGCTCTGACGGCAGGTAGCCGCCGCGGTACGGGCGGATTCGCTCGGCGAAATCGGCCTCGCCGGCCAGGGCATCGACGGCGTACTTGTAGATCAGCTCGGCGGCGATGCGGCTGCGGGCGAAGACGATCGTCTGCGTCCGCCGACGGACCAGCTCGGTCAGCAGGTCGACGGCCTCAACGTTGGCCGAGCGGCGCGAGACGTTGTCGCCGGCCAGGAAAGGCGGGTTCCACAGTGCGAAGTACTTTCGCCCGCGCGGCGCGCCGTCGTCGTCGATGAGCGTCATCTTTCGGCCGGTGAGGTTCTCGGCCAGCTCGATGGGGTTTGCGATGGTGGCCGAGCTGCACACGATCTGCGGGCGGCCGCCGTAGTGCTCGCACATCCGCAGCAGCCGCCGCAGCACGCCGGCGACGTGGCTGCCGAAGATGCCGCGATAGCTGTGCAGCTCGTCGATCACCAGGAACCGCAGCTGCCGCAGGAACCGGTGCCACTTGCCATGATACGGCAGCACGCCGACGTGCAGCATGTCCGGGTTGGTCAGCACGACGGTGGCGGAGTTGCGGATCTTCGCGCGGTTGTGGCTGGGCGTGTCGCCGTCGTAGACGGCCGGCGTGAGC
>CAYUYH010000185.1:0-5450 GCA_964449175.1 uncultured Planctomycetaceae bacterium | reverse complement strand
TCGGCGAGTCGCCGAGCCTACTCCGCCGAAGCGGCTGCGAAGGCTGGACGCTCCAAGGCTATGGCGACGGAGCGTCGCACGCCCTACGCTGTGCGAAACCGAGCCGCGCGGGAGGCCGCAGGACGACAATGGCAACGAAGCGCAGACTCATCAAACATGCAGCGATCGTCGCGGTCGCAGCAATCATCGTCGCCGCGGTCGCAGCGTATCGTCTCGCCGGCAGCACGCCGGCGCGATACTGCCCGGCTGCGCTGGACTACGAGCAGAGGCAGCTCGCCGCGAGGCAGTTCTATCGCCACATGATGAACATCGACGACGCCGCGCAGATGAACCAGACCTTCAGCGTGCACCTGACGGAGCGGGACCTGAACCGCTACCTCGCCTCGGCCGACGAGATCGCCGCGCTGCTGCCGGAGGGCGAGCCGGGCAAGGTGCAGGAGATGATGCACTCGGCGGAGTTCAGCGGCCCGGCCGTCGCGATCGAGGACGGCTCGATCGTGTTCATGGCCCGCGCGGGGCCGGGCAGCAGGGTCGTGTCGATCGAGCTGGAGGCCTGGCTGGACAAGCGCGGGCTGCTGCACATGGACATCGGCGGCATGTGGATAGGCCGGCTGCCCGTGCCGCGAGCGTTTGCCGCGACGGCGCTGGCGCAGGTGCGGTCGCGGCTGCTGGAGAAGCTCACCGCCCAGAAGCGCGAGCGGGACGTGCCCGGCGCGGCCGAGTTCGGCATGGCCTCGCGGGCGGCGGAGTACGCCGCGGGCGCCGTGCTGGCCGCTCTCGACGGGCAGGTGGTCACGCCCGTAGCCCGATGGCGAAGGCGGCTGGTCCGCCTCGTCGGCATCGAGGCCCGCAAGGGCGAGCTCATACTCTACGTCGCACCGGAGCAGTAAGACCGATTGCGGATTGCGGATTGCGGATTTCGGATTGCGGATTGAGCAGAGACACCAGGCAATAGGCGTTGGGCGCTAGGCCGCGCGCCTGAGGTCTGAAGCCTGCAGTCTCCAGCCTAGAGCCGATACGCCTCGATGGCGGTGGCGGACCAGATGCGGTCTTGCTCGGCCTCGGTGAGGCGGGAGAGGAGGGCCTCGACGGTCTCGACCCACTGTTTGTACTTCGCCCCGAGCAGGCAGACGGGCCAATCCGAGCCGAACATCACTCGCTGCGGCGTGAAGGCCTCGATCGCGACGTCGACGTACGGTTCGAGCTGCTGGGGAGTCCAGTTGGCGGGGTCGGCCTCGGTCACCAGGCCGGACAGCTTGCAGTAGACGTTCTCGCGGCGGGCGAGGTCGGCGAGGTTGTCCTTCCAGGGCTGGAGCAGCCTCTCGCGGATTCGCGGCTTGGCGATGTGGTCGAGCACGAAGGGCTGATTCGGGTGGCGGTCGACGAACCGGATGGTCTGCGGCAGGTGCCGCTCGAAGATCAGTATGTCGTAGACCAGTCCGAGCGGGGTGAGCGCGGCGATGCCGGCGTTGAAGTCGTCCCGCAGCATGTAGTTCTCGTCCGGTTCGCCCTGGAGGACGTGGCGGACGGCCTTGAGCTTGGGGGCGGCGGCGAAGGCGGCCAGGTCGTCGGCCACCGTCGCCGACGCCAGCGGCGCCCACCCCACCACGCCGCGCATGAAGTCGTGCTCGGCGGCCAGCTCCAGCAGCCAGGCCGTCTCGGCGAGGCTCTGGCGGGCCTGCACTGTCACCACGCCGTCAACGTCAGCGTGGCGGATTTCCTTGGCGAGATCCTTCGGCAGGAAGTCCCGCCGCAGGACTGCCATCTCCTCGCTGATCCAGCCGTAGTCGGCGGCGTTGAAATGCCAGAGGTGATGGTGTGCGTCTATGCGCTCGGCCATGGGAGGGCCCTCAGTCGTGGTTTTCGGGTCGCCCGGACGGCCAGACCACGTTCATCACCGGCGCGAGGCGGGCCTGGACGCGCTTCATCAGCTCGGGGTCGATCCTGGCGTCGAGTATGCGGACGTTGCTCTCGACGTGCCGCAGCTTGCTCATGCCGACCAGCGTTGTGGCCACGTGGGGATGGTCCAGGCAGAACCGCATGGCCAGGTCGGAGATGTCGGCCCCGGCCTGGCGGCACATGGCGGCGACGTCACGCCCGGCCTGGACAACCTCCGGCGGCGCCGGGTGCCAGTCGGGCGCCCCCTTGTCGGCCAGGACGCGCATGTGCAGGGCCGAGGCGTTGATCAGCCCCGTGCCCAGCTTGCGGCACAGCGGCGTGAGGTAGTCGTCCATGTCCATGATCATCAGGTTGTAGTGGCAATACGTCAGCACGGTGTCGGCCTGGCCACGCAGGAGCACGTCGGCCAGCATCTTCACCGGGTAGCCCGTGATGCCGACCCAGCGACACTTGCCGGCCTGCTGGCACTTGCGCATGGCGGGGATCGTCTCGTTGATGATCTGCTCGCGGTCTCCGAACTCGATGTCATGGGCCTGGAGCAGGTCGACGTGGTCGGTCCGCAGGCGCTTCAGCGACTCGTCGATGCTGGCCGTCACGCGCGCGGCGGAGAAGTCGAACTTCTCGGTGTCGTACCGCCCGCACTTGGTGGCCAGCAGCACCTTGTCTCTCTTGCCGGCCAGCGCCGCGCCCAGCCGCTCCTCGGCCAGCGTGCGGCCGTAGTACGGCGAAACGTCGAAGAAGTTTATGCCGTGGTCGATGGCGTAGTGGACGGCGCGGACGCCCTCGGCCACGTCGGTGGCGCCGAACTCATTGCCCAGCGGCGAGGCGCCGTAGCCGACGATGGAGACCTTCATCCCCGTCTTGCCAAGCGTTCGGTATTCCATGTTCGCTCCTTCATTCCCGCAGGGCGCGGCGTGTAGGGCGGGAAAGTCATTTCCCGCGGGATCTGCTGACAAGCGAAGCATTCCTACCGTGACCCGGCGGCCGAATGGGCCTACGAACATACGCCCCGCCGGGCCGGGTTTCAACGGGCTTTCCCCGCGCCGGCGTTCTCACGCCTGCAAATCCGAATCTCGAAATCCGAAATACGAAACAAGCCCCAAACGGCAATGACCGAAACCACGCAGCACGCCAAGTGGCTGTCCGCAGCCTGTTTGTGGAATTGGAGTTTGGAGGATTGGTGTTTGTTTAGGGTTTCGTGCTTCGGATTTCGTGCTTGGACAGTCCCGGCGAGCAGGGCTTGCCCCTGCGAGCCGCGACAAAGGCTGGCATTCCGGCGGCGGATCGGGCAATATGGCTGGTTTGTGTGCGTTTGGGCCCGGTACAGGCCGTCCAAGGTCCGCCGACGAACGGTGTCCCCGCCATGACGGGCGGGGCTGCCGGAGGTCTTGTGTTTTCGACACATGAGGTACAGGGATACAGAGATTAGAAGACAAGACTTGGAGCTGTCAGCTTCTCAACCTCTGTCTCCCTGCGTCTCAGTGTCGAAGGCAACAGACGACCCCGCCGCGGGAACGTTGCGGCGGCGGCGAGATGCGCGGCCTGCGTCCCCCCGCAATCGGAAGGAGTGTATTCAATGGCTGCTCGCAGTGGGCTTGTGATCCTGCCGGCTGTTCTCGTGATCGCCGCGTCGGTCGGCGCCGCGGGCGCGGCCCAAGGCCTGGCTGAGAAATACCCCAAGGCCTCGGCCGCGTTCGAGACCATCGAGAAATATCCCCTGCTCAAGCAGGCGCTGCTGGAGGATGACTTCTTCCAGCGGATGGAAGGCGGGCGAGGGTCGCGGCGGGAGCTTTTCGCCAAGCTGCGCGACCGCGACTATCGCCGCATCGGGCCGGTCGTGCCCGTTCGCACGTTCGTGTTCGGCGGCACGGCCACCGACTATCCCTCGATCGTGCTCCAGTACCAGACGCGGTTCAAGTACTACTGGAACAACTACAACTTCTACGGCCTGACCGACGACCCCTCCGCCCGCGCGGAGTTCGACAGGCTGGAGAAGCAGCGCCGGGCCATGCCGTCCAACCGCAGGGGCGAGATGACGCCGCAGTTCCAGGAGCTGTTCGCCCGGTACGCCCCCGAGACCGACATGCCCGAGGTCCGCAAGGAGATCGAGGCCCTGGTCGCCCTGCTGCTGGAGGCGTTCAAGCCTTACGGGGCGGCTGAGCTCGACAATCCCCCCGGCCACTACGGCATCAAGGTGACCGACACGCTGTACCTGTACCTGCGTTACTTCCCCGAGCAGGCCCGCGAGGGCCAGACCACGAATCTGCGTTACCCCCACGACCCGATGCTCTGGCTGGTGCTTTCGGGCGGGCCTAAGACCCCGCCGACCGGCTTCCTGCCGGCCTTCCCCGGCGCCGAGGGGTTCGGCGCGCGGACCACCGGCGGGCGCGGGGGCAAGGTCATCTACGTGACCAACCTCAACAGCGACGGGCCGGGCAGCCTGGTGGAGGCGCTGACCACGCCGGGGCCGCGGATCATCCTGTTCGCCGTCAGCGGGCAGATACACATCCCCGATGACGTGTGGATCGAGAACGGCGACATGACCCTGATCGGCTACACCGCGCCCGGCGAGGGAGTGGAGGTGAAGGGGCGACTCTGCCTGGCCGCGAGCAACATCATCATGCGCGGCATGCGTTGGCGGCTGCGGCCGCCGATGGTATCCGACGGGCTGGACACGCGCGGCGCGCTGCGGAACATCATCTTCGACCATTGCAGCTTCGCCTACGGCAGCGACGAGCTGCTCCGGTTCGTCGGCACGGGCGGCGCGACGTTCCTGGGCTACACGATCCAGTACTGCCTGCTTGGTCCCGGCATGGCCGGGCTTCAGGACCACCCCTACGGTCCGGAGGTCGGCGGGTACGGCTCGGTGCATCACAACATCCTGTACAACACGCTGAGCCGCTCGCCCGAGGTCGACTGCCTCATGATCGACTGGCGGAACAACCTGCTGTTCAACTGCCGAAGCGGGCACTGCCGCAGGCCCTGGAGCAAGTTCAACCTCATCAACAACTACATCATCGACAACACGGAGACCCCCTACCGCTACAGCTTCTCCGTGACCGACAACGTCTGGTGCGGCGGCAACCTCCGCGAAAGCGGCGGGCAGGTCCGCGATTTCGTGCCGCGGACGAGCGACTACCTCAAGGGAGCCTACCCCGCCATGCCGGTCACCACGCAGGACGCCGACAAGCTCGAGGCCCTGCTCACGCCCATCGCCGGGGCGTACCTGCCCGTGCGCGACGCGACGGACAAGTACTACATCGCCGGCATGACCAGCCGAACCGGCAAGATCCCCTGGTGGGACAGCAACCCCGAGGGCATCTGGATTCGGCCGGCACCGGCGCGCGGGCGGATCCCCTGGGACGAGAAGCAGTACGAAAAGTGGCTGGAGAAGGACTTTCCTCCGGTCGCCGCCGGCGCCGTCGCACCGGCTGACAGCGACAAAGACGGCATGCCGGACGAGTGGGAAAAGGCCAACGGGCTGAACCCCGCCGACCCGGCCGACGGCCCGGCCGACAACGACAAGGACGGCTACACCAACGTCGAGGAGT
>CAYUYH010000184.1:0-5457 GCA_964449175.1 uncultured Planctomycetaceae bacterium | reverse complement strand
CCGCAGGGCAGGGTGTTTGACCAGCAGTTAGCCGCGGAGTTGGCCGCCGAGAGCAGGCTGATAATGCTGGCCGGGCACTACGAAGGATTCGACGAGCGAATCCGCACCGGCCTGGCGGACGCGGAGATCAGCATCGGCGACTTCGTGATGTCCGGCGGAGAGATCGCCGCGATGGCTGTGACCGATGCAATTGTCCGCCTGCTGCCCGGGGCATTGGGCGCGGACGAATCGCTGGCGGAAGAGTCGTTCGCCGCCGGGCTGCTTGAGTATCCGCAGTATACCCGCCCGCGGGAGTTCGCCGGTCAGGCCGTGCCAGACGTGCTGCTCAGCGGCGACCACGCGAAGATCGCCGCCTGGCGGGCCGAACAGGCCGAGCTGCGAACGATGCGGCGGCGGGCGGATTTGTGGCAGAAGCACAACGACAAGAACAAGGATTGACCCCCCGCAGGGCCGGCGGATGGCCGAGTGTGTTCACCGCCGCGGTTGGAGAGATATCGTGAGCCAGGAGATTCTCAACAAGGTTGCCGCCACTCACCTCAAGAGCGAAGTGCCCCACTTCACGATCGGCGACACGGTGAACGTCTCGGTGAAGATCGTCGAGGGCGAGAAGGAGCGCATCCAGAACTTCACCGGCGTGGTCATCAGCCGCAAGGGCAGCGGGATCAGCGAGAACTTCACCGTCCGCCGCATCGTCAATCGCGAGGGCGTCGAGCGGACGTTCCCGCTGCACAGCCCCAAGATCGCGGACATCGAGGTCGTCCGCACGGGGCGCGCCCGCCGGGCGAAGCTGTACTATCTCCGCGATCGCGTCGGCAAGGCCACCCGCCTGAAGGAAGAGACCCGCGGGATCGGCCAGGCCAAGCAGGCTGGCAAGGCCGACGGCGGCGACGAGCAGGCCTGAGAAGGCATGTGGCCCTTCGGACGACACAGGCCGTTGGGCTCACAAGGCGAGACGATCGCCAGACGGTTCCTGTCCAAGCGCGGGCTGAAGGTCCTTGCTCGCAACTATCGCTGCCCCGCGGGCGAGATCGACCTGATCATGCTCGAGGAGGCCGGGGGCCGCCAGGGCGGCAAGGGTACGATCGCCTTCGTGGAGGTCAAGACCCGCCGCGACGACCACTACACCGACCCGGAAGCCGCCGTTGACAGGGACAAGCAGCGGCGGATCAAGAAGACAGCCGGCTACTACCTCGCCCATCACGACAGCGACGGCTACGATGTGCGCTACGACATCGTCTCGGTGGTCGCCTCGCCGGGGCAACAGCCGGAGGTCCGCTACATATCTGACGCCTTCCGCTGACGCTCGCCCGGCCCGCGGCGCCCGCCGAACGAGAGACACATGCACGAACTCATCGACACGCATTGCCACCTGACCCACCGCCGGTTCGGCAACCGCCCGGCCGCGGTGATCGAGCGGGCCAGGGCAGCCGGCGTGACGACGATCATCTGTGCGTCGGGCGACATCGCCGAGGCCGAGCGGAGCATGCGGCTGGCGGACGAGCACGAGGGCGTGTACTTCACGGCCGGCGTCCACCCCCACGAGGCGAAGGATGCCCCAGCCGACTACATCGAAGCCCTGCGACCGCTGCTCGCCCAGCCCAAGTGCGTCGCGCTGGGCGAGTGCGGGCTGGACTATCACCACGACTTCTCGCCGAGGCCCGACCAGCAGCGCGTCTTCGCCGCCCAGCTCGCCCTGGCCAAGGAACTCGCCGCGAAGGTGGTCATCCACACTCGCGAGGCGCTCGCCGACACGCTGGCGATACTTGTCGAATCCGGCCTGGACGGCGCGTCGGTGGTGTTCCACTCCTTCACCGAGGCCGCCCCGGCCAACGTAGCCGCCGTGCTGGAGGTCGGCGCGACGATCAGCTTCTCGGGGATCGTGACGTTCGCCCGCTCGGGCGCCCTGCGGGCGGCCGCGGCGGCTGTCCCGGCCGATCGGATCCTCGTGGAGACGGACGGGCCCTACCTATCGCCCGAGCCGGTCCGCGAGGCCAAGACCAACGAGCCCGCCAACGTGCGATATGTAGCCGAATGCCTGGCAGAAGTGCGCAACGTGCCATTGGGCGAGTTCGCCGAGCAGGTTGTCCGCAACGCCAGGGCCTTCTTCTCCCTGGGCGGGTGAGCCGGACTCACCCGGATTCCCCGGCGGGGGAGGCAATTCTTAGTCGTTTGCCCCCCGGTTCTTGTCGATGTAGGCACCGTACGCCCGGGGCACGGGCGCTGTCACCGGCGCTTGATCGGGCACGAAAGGCGGACGCACCGTTCCTGTTCCGGATCTTCGCAGAGGTCGGAAGATGTCCAAGCGAGTTCTGATTGCCGAAGACGACACCGTCTCCCGTCGCGTCCTGCAGGCGATGTTGGCCAAGTGGGGCTACGATGTCGTCGTCGCGCGCGACGGGGCGGAAGCATGGCATGTGCTCAGCAGCGACGACAGCCCGAATCTGGCGATCCTCGACTGGATGATGCCGAACATCGACGGCGTCGAGCTGTGCCGTCGCGCCAGGCGGCTGCAAGGGCGGGGCTACATCTACATCATCCTGCTGACGGCCAAGGGGCGGAAGGAAGACGTCGTCGAGGGCATCGAGGGTGGGGCCGACGACTATCTGGTCAAGCCGGTCAACGCCGGTGAGTTCCGCGCCCGCCTGCGGGCCGCCAACCGGATACTCGAGCTGCAGACGCAGTTGCTCGCCGCCCAGGAAGCCCTGCTCGACCAGGCGACCCACGACCCGCTGACCGGGCTGTGGAACCGCCCAGCCGTCTGCGGGGCGCTGGAGCGCGACCTGGCCAGGGCCCGCCGCGAGAACGCGCCCATCGGCGTCCTGCTGGCCGACTTCGACCACTTCAAGCGGGTCAACGACACCTACGGCCATGACACCGGCGACGACGTGCTGCGCGAGGCCGCCCGGAGAATGCTCTCGGTCGTGAGGGAATACGACACGCTGGGCCGATACGGCGGGGAGGAGTTCCTGATCGTCGCGCCGGGTTGCACGGCCGACGCCGCCGCCGGCTTGGGCGAGCGCATCAGGCGGGCGATTGCCGACGAGCCGATCTCCGCCGGGCGGAACGCTCTTGCGGTCAACGTCAGCCTCGGCGCTGCGGCCAGCAGCGACGGCTTCGCTGCGTCGGTCTCCCTGATCCAGGCCGCGGACCAGGCCATGTACAAGGCCAAGAAGGCTGGCAGAAACCGCGTCGAGATAGCCGACGGCGCGATCATCTCCTTCGGCGACTGATATCGCCGCGCCGCGCTCGCCTCCACTTCCGCACCGTTCAGCACTGATTGAACCGCGCCGCTCGCCCCCCCCCAAAAAAAACACGCCGGCCACCTGGATGGGGGCCGGCGCTGCGACCCATCGCCAACTTGGCGAGGTTCAAGGGTGCGGATCGAAGGGGTCAGTCCGTCGGGGCGGGTTCTGCCTCGGTCGGGGCGTTGCGTCCGCCTCCAGGTCTGCCTTGTCTTGCCCTGCGAGTCTGCGGTCCCGCGGCTGGTTGCTGCCGGCGACCTCCCCTGGACCTCATGGCGTCGGCGATCTTCTGGATCTGGTCCTTTTGCGCGTCGGTCAGATCAAGCTGCTGGACTTTACGGAGCAGGGGGTCTTCGCCCTCGATCTTCTTGAGGGCGGTCCGCTGATCAGCCGTCAGGATCACCTCCGTGACGATCTGCTCAGCCACTGCCTGCGCTGCCCCGGTCCGCCTGCCCATGCCCAGGCCGGGTTCTTGACCTTCCTTGTACTCGTTGATGATCTTGGCGGCCTTGGCCTTCTGCTCGTCGGTGAGCTTCATCTCGGCCAGGGCGGCCTTGATCTGCATCCGCCACGGGATCACCAGGTCCTTCAGCTTCTCCATCTGCTCGGCTGAAAGAACCTCGGTGAGCTGGGTGAACATATCGTCGCGAGGCTTGAGACGCGCCTGGTTGATCTTGGCGAATTCCTTCGCCAGCTCGGCAAGCTTGGCCTCGTCGCCGGCCTCGTTGGCCTGTCTCATTTGGCCGAACAGCTCCCGCATCTTGCCCTGGTTCTCATCCCGCCAGTTTCTGAGGGCCTGGTTGTATGCATCCCACGCCTGGCGGACCTGGGGGGTCTGCTCTTCGGTGAGCGCCAAATCCTTGACGATCTGCTCAATCGTGACCGGGGCGCGTCGTTGCATGCCCTGGCCCTGGCCCCTAGCCTGGCCCTGGGGCCCGACTCGCCTGGGAGCCGGCTCGCCGGCGCCTCCGGGTGGCGGAGGGGCTGGCTGGGCGAATGTGATCTGAGCACAGACCAACGCCACCACCAAGGGACACAATACTGCCAACAGTCGCCTACTCATGGCTTGTTCCTTTCTCTTGATGCCTGTCTCTGCCTGTTATTCGAACCCGGCATCGATCGGCGCCGGCCAACAGGCAGCTCTTCCAGCTGGCGCCTCCGGTGTCCTGCTGCCGGGTGCGTCTAGCTAAACGCCGTAGGTCGGCCATTATTGCCGAGACCCCGCCTGCCCCCTGCTTTCCCCAGCCGCGAACGGGCGGCTATAGCTCGACGGCCTGGCCGGTGTCCGCGGCGTCGCGAGCCTTAAGAGCCACTTCGGTGATGCGGAAAGACTCCGCCGGCGTGACCACGCAGTCGCCCTTGCCGCGGACCGAGGCGACGAACTCGGCCAGCAGGTCTCGCGCCGGCGGCAGCGGCACTTCCTCGACGGCGGTGGGAGTCATCAGGACCACGCGCGACGCCTCGTCGGCCACCTCCACGATCCCCTCCGTGCCGGCGATGCGCAGCCGGTCGTCCCCGTGGCGGCGCTTCACACCGTCGGCCTTGGGGCGAAGATAGTCGAAGGAGATGATCGCGTGGCCCCCGCCGGCCAGGCCCAGCAGGATGCCGCCGTTGTCCTCGGCCTCGTAGCCGGCGAGCGTCTCGCTGGAGTGCATGGCTGCGGCGCGGGTGTAGTCGCAGCCGGTGCAGTAGCTGACGAACTCCAGCGCGTGGATGGCCACCCAGGGAATCGTCCCGCCGTAGGTCTCGCGCCGGCGGTAGAAGTCGTCCCGCCGGCCGAAGGGGTAGGACTTCTGGCCGAACGCCAGCACCGGTCGGCCGATGCGCCCCTGCTCGACCACCTGCCGGACGGCCTGGTAGACCGGCTGGCAGCGCATCTGGAACATCGCGCAGATTCGCACGCCGGCGGCATCGACGGCTGAGCGCAGAGCGGCCAGGTCGTCCAGCGTCGTCGCCAGCGGCTTTTCGCTGATGATGTGGCAGCCATGCTCGGCGGCGGCGATGGACGCCTCGGCGTTGCGGTGCAGCGGCATGCACACGCTGACGATGTCCGGCCGCACCTCGTCCAGCATCTCGCGGTAGTCGTCGTAGACGGCCGTGTCGGCCGGGGCCGCCTCGCTTCGGCCGAGGAAGCCCAGGCCGTCCCCCTCGCCCCATCGCGCCGCGGCCGCCAGCTCCACGTCGCGCAGGCCGGGCAGAGACCTCAGCCCGCTGC
>CAYUYH010000183.1:0-5461 GCA_964449175.1 uncultured Planctomycetaceae bacterium | reverse complement strand
CTTCCGCGGCGACCAGCCGCCCGGCCGGGCGCGGCTCGGTGAGGATGCACACGCTGTCGACCTCCGGCGCCTGGCCGTAGTGTCGGCCGACACATCGGCGGCTCGAGTCTATGCCGTCAACGAGCACCTCCACGCGGCTGCCCACGCGCCGGCGGTTGGCCTCGAAGGCGATAGTCTGCTGGGCAAGCATCAGTTCCTCGGCCCGGGCGGCCTTGGCTGCGTCGCTCACCTGGCGCGGCATGGACGCCGCGGCTGTGCCCTCCTCCGGCGAGAACTCGAACACGCCGACCGCGTCGAACCGCAAGTCCCGCACAAACTCCAGCAGCTCGCGGAACTGGCGATCCGTCTCGCCGGGGAAGCCCACGATGAACGTCGTCCGGACCGCGACGTCGGGCATCCGCCGCCGCAGCCTGGTCAGCAGCCGCTCGACGCCCTTTCGTGTCACGCCTCGGCCCATGCGGCGAAGGATGGGATCGGAGATGTGCTGGAGCGGCAGGTCGACGTAGTGGGCGACGCGCTCGCAGTCGGCCAGCGCGGCTATCAGCGCATCGTCGAACCGCCGGGGGTAGGTGTACATCAGCCGCAGCCAACGCAGGCCGTCCAAACGGTCGAGCCGGCGCAGCAGGCCGGCCAGGTCGGCCCGGGCGGGCAGGTCGCGGCCGTAGCTGGTCGTGTCCTGGGCGATCAGGTTCAGCTCGAGCGCGCCGTCGGCGATCAGCTCGCGTGCCTCGGCCAGGACGGTCGCGGGCGTCTTGGATCGCAGCGGGCCGCGGATGGCTGGGATCGTGCAGAACGTGCACCGCCGGCTGCAACCCTCGGCGATCCGCAGGTAGGCGGTGTGCCGCGGCGTCAGGCGCAGCCGCCCGCGATCGGACGCGAGCCGTCGCCCCGCTGCCGCCGGCGCGACGCGCGTTACCCGCCGCCTACCGGTCACGGCGGCCAGGATCGCGCGGCGGTCGTTCGTGCCCACTACCGCGTCGATGCCCTTGGCCAGGTCGTACAGGCCCGCCCCGTCTCGGCTGGGGAAGCACCCGGCCACCACCACGCGGCGGAGACGCCCGCGCCGCTTCCGCTCGACGGCCTCGGCAATAACCTCCAGCGACTCCCGCCTGGCCGCGGCGAGGAAGGCGCAGGTGTTGACCACGATCACGTCGGCCTGGTCTTCCGGCGCGCCGACCACGCAACCGCCGGCGGCGAGCGTGCCGAGCATCTTCTCGCTGTCCACCAGGTTCTTCGGGCAGCCCAGCGATATCCACGCGACCTTCAGCGGCTTGGAACTCATCGCATGATGATAGGCTGCCGGGCAGCTTACCGGAATACCGGACTGCCGGAATACCGTCAGCGGAGGCCGAGGAGGGACTGTATACTGCGTCGCGTGACCGTTGAGTTGAGGCCATTTCGCATCGGCGACATCCAGGTGCCCTTCCCCGTCGTGCTCGCGCCGCTGGCCGGGTATAGCGACCTGGCGTTTCGGCTGCTGTGCCGCCGTCACGGCGCGGCGTTCTGCACGACGGAGATGATGCTGGACAAGCTCCTGCTCGCGGGCGAGAAGCTGCGCCGGCGGATGGTGCAGATGGACCCGGCCGACCATCCGCTCGCCGGTCAGCTCATCGGGCGGGAGCCGGAGATGATGGCCTCCGCCGCGGCGATGCTCCGCGAGATGGGCTTCGACGCGGTGGACCTGAACTTCGCCTGCCCGGTCCGCAAGGCGCTTGCCAGGCGGCGCGGCGGGTACCTGATGAGCCGGCCGGAGGAGGCCGCTGAGATCACGCGCGCGGTGGTGGCGGCCGTCGACAGGCCCGTGACGCTCAAGCTGCGGCGCAGTTTCCGCACCGCCGACGGCGACGAGGACTTCTGGCGGATCGCCGAGGCCGCCTTCGACGCCGGCGCCGCCGGGCTGTGCGTCCACGCCCGCAGCGTGGAGATGCGCTACACGGGGCGGGCCGACTGGGGCTTCGTTGCCGCGGTCAAGCGGCGATTCCCGGACAAGACGATCATCGGCTCCGGCGACGTGCTCCGCCCGGCCGATGCCCTGGCCATGCTCGAGCAGACCGGCGTGGACGCCGTCGCCGCCGCCCGCGGCGCGCTGGGCAATCCGTGGTTCTTCCGCCAGGTCGCGGACGTCGCCGCCGGCCGCGAGCCGTACCGCCCGTCGGTCGCCGAGCAGCGAGAGCACCTCGCCTGGCACTTCGAGCACGTTCACAGCCGCCAGGGCGACCGCGCGGCCAAGATCATGCGCAAGTTCGGCATCAAGTACTCTCGCCTGCACCCCACTCCGGCGAAGGTCCGCATGGCCTTCGTGGCCGTCAGCCGGCCGGATGAGTGGCACGCCGTCCTTGAGGAGTTCTACCGGGACTGATATCATGATCACGCTGGAGTGCGAGGGCTGGCGGGGCTCCCGCCCCGCCGCGCCAGTGAACATGGTATAGGACTAATCCGCGCGACTCGGGAGAAGGAAGTCATGCCTATCAAGAAACTGTCGATCGCGATCGTGTGTGTGCTGGCGTCCGCGGCCTGGGCGGCGGAGAGCGAGGAGGTCACCTACTACGCGGTCTTCATGAGCGGCGAGAAGATAGGCCACTCGCGCGAGGTTCGCTCGGCCGGTCCGGAGCAGGTCGTCACGACCCAGGAGACGGTCATGAGCATGGAGCGAATGGGCGCGCCGATGACCGTGAAGGTCATCCAGAAGTACGTCGAGACGGTCGACGGCAAGCCGCTGGCCTTCGAAAACGTCCAGGACATGTCCATCATGGTCCAGACCGTCAGCGGGAAGATCAGACCCGACGGCAAGATAGAGCTGACCACGACCGCCGCCGGCCAGACCCAGCAGAGCGAGATGGACTGGCCCGCCGGCGCCCTGCTGGTCGAGGGCATGCTGCTGCTCCAGAAGGAAAAGGGCCTGGCGCCCGGCACGCAGTACTCCTTCGTCATGTTCGAGCCGATGTCGCTGCGCGGCGTCGAGGCTGACGCGTTCGTGGGCCACCAGAAGGAGGTGAACATCCTAGGCCGGCGGATGAGCCTGCACGAGGTGACCATGAAGACGGAAGGAATCACAGTTACCAGCTACATCGACGAGGACTACAAGGCCTACAAGGTCGTCACGGCCGAGGGCGGCATGAACATAGAGATGGTCGCGTGCAGCAAGGAGTTCGCCCTCGGGGAGGCGGACGTACCGCTGGACGTGCTGGCCAAGACGACCGTGCCCAGCCCCGTCCCGCTGACCGACCTGGCAACGGCCAAGAGCGTCATCTACCACCTGACGCCGAACGAGGCGGGCAAGATCACCGTGCCGAGCCTCGGCAACCAGAAGGTATTGCCCGACGCGCGCGGCGTGTCGGTGGTTGTCTCGGCCGAGCGGGCGCCCAAGGGCGTCGCATTCCCGTACGCCGGCGCCGACCCGCGTGCGCTGGCCGCGATCAAGCCGGCGCCGTTCGTCGACAGCGACCAGCCGGAGGTCGTCGCCCTGGCCCGCCGGGCGATCGGCGCGACAAAGGACTCCGCCGAGGCCGCAAGGCGAATCGAGACCTTCGTCCGCAACTACGTCACGACCAAGGACCTTTCCGTCGGCTACGCCAAGGCCAGCGAGGTCGTCAAGACGCGCCGCGGCGACTGCACCGAGCACGCCGTGCTGGCCGCGGCCATGTGCCGGGCAGTCGGCATACCAGCGGAGGTGCTGGCCGGCATGCTTTATGTCCAGCAACTCGGCGACCAGCAGCACGTTTTCGGCCCGCACGCGTGGGTCCGCGTGTACATCGGCGAGAAGTGGTACAACATCGACCCCACCGCCGAGGGAGGCTACAACCTGGGGCACATCGCCTTCGCAGCCGGCGACGGCAGCCCGGTGGACTACATGAGGCTGGCCACGCTGATGGGCGCGTTCAAGATCGACGCGGTGAAGGTCCAGCCGATGACGCCGCCGGTCAAGGCTCCGGCAGGTCGAATATCTTCCCAGGATTGAGGATGTTGTTGGGGTCCATCGCCCGCTTGACCGCCCGCATCATCTCGATGTAGGCCGGCGAGACGAACATGGGCATGAATTTCTTGCGTTTATGGCCGATGCCGTGCTCGCCGGAGACCTTGCCGCCCAGCTCGGCCGTCAGCCCGTACAGCTCGTGCAGGATTTCGGGCAGCTTCAGCTCCCACTGCTCGGGCGACCAGGACGGGTTCATCATGATCCGCGTGTGGATGTTGCCGTCGCCGGCGTGCCCGTAGCAGGGAATCATCACGCCGTACTTCTCAGCCAGCCGGCCCAAGCCCGCGACCAGCGCCGGAATCGCCGCGATCGGCACGACCAGGTCCTCGCTGCTCTGGTGGCGCGTGATCAGGGCGAACGCCTCGCCCATGTTCTTCCTCACCCGCCAGATCCGTTCACTGGTGGTGTAGTTGTCGGCCACGTATACCTCGCTGGCCCCGGCGGCGAGGCACTGCTCGCCGATGGTCTCGTAGTCGGCCTCGATCCGCGCCTTATCGCTGCCGTCGACGGTGATCAGCAGCATCGCGCCGGCCTGGGCGTAGGGGATGGTCTCGTTGAGGTACTCGCAGGCGGCCTTGACGGCTATGTGGTCCATGAACTCCACGGCCGTCGGCACGACCCCGCCGGCGGCGACCATCCGCGGCACGGCGGCGATGGCGTCGGCGGCGGAGGGGAACAGGCACAGCAGGTCGACGCTCGCCCGCGGCAACGGCAGCAGCTTCAACGTGACCTTCGTGACCACGCCGAGCGTGCCCTCGCTGCCCACCATCAACTGGACTAGGTCGTAGCCGGTGACGTTCTTGACCAGCTTGCCGCCGAGATTGATTACTCCGCCGGTCGGCGTGACGACCTCCAGGCCGATCACGTATCGCCCGGTGACGCCGTATTTGACGGCCTTCGCGCCGCCGGCGTTCTCGGCCACGTTGCCGCCGATGTAGCACGTCTCCAGGCTCATGGGGTAGCCCGCGTAGAACAGGCCGTAGTCCTTCAGCGCCTGGTTGATCTCGTTGGTGACCACGCCCGGCTCGACGACTACGCACATGTTCGCCGCATCGATCTCCAGGATGCTGTTCATGCGGTCGGTCAGCAGGACGACGCCGCCGTGTATGGGCACGGCCCCGCCGGACAGCCCGCTGCCCGCGCCGCGCGGCGTGACGGGGAAGCAGTGCTCGTTGGCGAGCTTGATGACCTCGGCCACCTCGGCGGCCGAGCGCGGACGGACGACCGCCTCGGGCATGTGAGCGTAGGCGGGCTCGAGGATTTCGTCGTGGCTGAACGGCTCGAGCCGCTCGGGATCGTCATGGATGACGTACGCCGCCCCGACGATCCGCCGCAACTGTTCGACGATCTCCGGTGTGAGCTTGTTGTAGTCCGTCACTGCGATCCTCGTGGCGTGATGGCGACCAGAGGCGGTCTCATGATCGCCCATCTTCGGGGGGGGGGGGGGGGGGGGGGGGCGCGCCCCCCCCCGCCGCGCCCCGCCCCCCC
>CAYUYH010000182.1:0-5497 GCA_964449175.1 uncultured Planctomycetaceae bacterium | reverse complement strand
CCGGACATGTCCCTGCCGATCGCGTATGCGCTGAGCTACCCCGACCGGCTGGACCGCCGCACGCCGCCCCTGGACCTGCCGGCGGTCGGTACGCTACACTTCTCTGCCCTCGCCGGGCGGTTCGCCCGGGCGGTTGACCTGGGCTACCGCGTGATAGCGGCCGGCGGGACGGCCGGCGCGGTCCTGAACGCCGCGAACGAGGCCGCCGTCCAGGCGTTTCTGGACGGGCGGGTCAACTTCGGGCAGATCGTGCCGATGGTAGAGGACGTACTGACAGATGCGCCCCCGGCCCACGAGGTGACTCTGGGGTCGCTGCTGGCCGCCGACCGCTGGGCCAGGCGACGAGTGGACGAGATGGTCGCGGCCGACCGGCGGCGAGGCAGGGGCGCACAGGCTGTCAGCGAGGAGTAAATGGAAACGCTTGCATTCAGCATCGTGGGTATCTGGGTTGACTGGCTCTGGCCGATTCTCCTGTTCGTGATCGGGCTGGGGCTGGTGGTGTTCGTCCACGAGCTTGGGCATTTCATGATGGCCAAGGCCGCCGGCATCAAGGTGGAGCGGTTCGCGTTCGGCTTCGGGCCGAGGTTGATAGGCTTCGTGAGGGGCGAGACGGACTACTGCATCAACCTGCTGCCCCTGGGCGGCTACGTCAAGATGCTCGGGCAGGAGGACGTCAAGGAGGCGGCCAAGACGGCCGACCCGCGGTCGTTCGAGAACAAGCCGATCCGGGCGAGATTCGCCGTCATCGCCGCGGGCGTGTTCATGAACTTCATCCTGGCGGCGGTGCTGTTCGTGATCGTGGCGCTCGTGGGCAAGGACTACCTCGCGCCTGTCGTCGGGGCGGTCAGGCCGGGGTATCCGGCGGCTGCGGCACAAATCGAGTGGCAGAACCCGCCGCCGGCCCTGGCCAGCATGCCGGCCTCGGTGGCGACCGAGCCGCGCGCCAGCCGAACCACGGGCCTGATGCCGGGCGACAGGATCGTCAGGATCGAGGACGGCAGCTTCATGCTGAACTACATCAGCAAGCCCGTCACTCGCTTCACCGACATGTCGCTCGTGGCGGCGTTGGCCCGGCCGGACAGCACCTTCCTGTTCACCATCGAGCGGCAGGTGGACGGGCGGACGTGCGTCGGCAAGGCGCGCATGGGCGTGAAGCGCGCGAGCGACGACAACCAGCTCGCCTTCGGCCTGGTCCCCGCCCTGGACACGGTCCTGGGCGAGAATCAGGACCTGATCACCAACACCCGGTTCAAGGACGGGGACAAGCTGCTGGCCGTGAACGGAACCGCGATCAAGCACCAGTGGGACATCGATGGCGTCGAGGACGACCTGACCGGCGAGCCGGTGACCGTCACGGTCCTGAGGGACGGCAAGAAGGTCGACGTGCGGGTGGACCCTGTTCTGCGACTGCGGGACGACGTGGTCTACCTCGCCGACGGCACGCGGCTGCGGTGCACGCCGGTCGCCAACGAAGACGGCTCGATGGAGTGCCTCACGAGCGACGGCAAGACCGTCACCGTCGCCGAGGATTCCATCGTCGGCGGGGGCTCGCGCGAGCGACTGGACATCCTGGGGATGATCCCGCGCATGAAGGTGGCGGCTGTAATCAAGCACTCGCCCGCGCAAAAGGCCGGCGTGGAGCCCGGGGACATCGTCGTCGGATACGGTGATCGTTCCGCGCCAACCTTCCAAGGGTTCCTGGCCATCAACCGCGAGCACGCCGGGACCGGCACGAACATCACCCTGCTTCGCGGCGAGAAGACCGCCAGCCTGTGGGTCGTTCCGGCGGAGCACAACGACGAGACGCTGGTCGGCATAGCCGACCTGCCCGACGTGGAGCACGCGGCGGTGGCTGGGATTCGTCCGGGCTCGCCCGCCGCCGCTGCCGGCATCGAGCCGGGGGCGATGATTGTCGCCGTCAACGGCCGACCGGTCGCCGGCTGGACCGACGTGTATCGGGTGCTGGCGGACAACCTCGGGCAGGATATACGAGTCACCTACAAGCTGGGCGCCAGAGAGCAGACGGCTGAGATCGCCACGCTGGACGGCGCCGCGTTCGACCCGAACGACTACGCGTTCTCCCTGTTCGCCGGAGGCGCCCGTTTCAGGCTGTTGTCAGTTACGATCGTCTACAAGAACCCGCTCAAGGCGATCGCCTGGGGCGCCAGAGAGACCTGCAAGCTGATCATCACCACCTACGCGACGCTGGGCAGGCTGTCGCAGGGAACGGTCTCCACGAAGAGCCTGTCCGGCCCGGTCGGCATAGGCGCGATCGCGGTACAGGCGGGACGGCGCGGCCTGATTTACTTCGTGTACATCATGGCGTTTTTGTCGGCCTCGCTGGCGGTGGTGAACTTCCTGCCGATACCGGTGACCGACGGCGGGCACGCGGTCTTCCTCCTCATCGAGAAGATACGCGGCAAACCCCTGCCGGGGCGTGTGATCAACCTGCTCCAGGTGATGGGGCTGCTGCTGCTGATCGCCGCCTTCGTGGCGCTGACGTGGCAGGACATCGCCCGACTGCTGGGCAACCGATGGTAGCCCGGCGGCGAGCTTGGCCGGCGGCGAAAGGATTGGAAAGGACCACCAATGCAGAAGTACGTGTGCGACGCATGCGGTTGGGTGTATGACCCGGCCAAGGGCGACCCCGGCAGCGGCATACCGGCAGGGACTGCCTTCGCCGATGTCCCCGACGACTGGGTGTGCCCGGAGTGCGGCGCCGGCAAGAGCGAGTTCTCCCCGGTCGACTAGCGGTCCGACGGGCGGTGCAACCCTGTCGTCTATGCGCCGGCGGCCTTCGCGACGGCCTGGAGCGCGGCGGCGTAGTCCGGCTCGTCCGTGACCTCCCCGACAAGCTGCTTGTAGCTGACCTTCCCGTCACGATCCACGACGAACACTGCCCTGGCTAGCAGACGCAGAGGCGATATCAGCACGCCGTAGGCCCGGCCGAACGACGCATCGCGGTGGTCCGACAGCGTCTTGACCGCATCGACCCCCTCCGCGCCGCACCACCGCTTCTGGGCAAACGGCAGGTCCATGCTCAGCGTCAGTATCACAGCGTCGCCCAGCTTCGAGGCGGCGGCGTTGAACTTCCGCGTCTCGACCGAGCAGACCGACGTGTCCAGCGAAGGCACCGACACCAGCAGCACCACCTTGCCGCGGTAGTCCGACAGCTTCACTTCCTTCAGATCGGTGTCCACGGCCGAGAAATCCGGCGCCTGGTCGCCGACGTTCACGTCGCCGCCGGCAAGTGACAGAGGCGCACCCTTCATCGTCACCGAACCAGCCTTGTCAGCCATCGCGCTGTCCTTTGTCATGGGCGGCCAGTATCGAGTCAAGCACGCGGCGGTATTCGTCGCCGCCGTGCACGCCGACCCAGCTGTGGACCACCTCGCCGCCGACAAACACCTTGACGGCCGGGATCGCGTCCACGCCGTACTGCTGGGCGATCTCGCCCACCTCATCCACGTCCAGCTCGACGAACGACACTCGCCCCTCATACTCCGCGGCCAATTGCCTGATCGTCGGGGCGAGCTGCTTGCAGGCGCCGCACCAAGTCGCGAAGAACTTCACGACCACCGGTCCGTCGGCGCCGAGGACCTCCGAGCGGAACTGCTCGGCGCTCTTGACCACCGGCAATGGCTTGCCCCCCTCCGCCGGCTTATCCGTCGAATAGCCGCTCTGTAGCGAGATCGCCAGCATCACGCCGATCAGCGCGCCGAACATCGCGCCGCCGTACGGATTGCCCGTCAGCGGGCAGGCGCCGCTGCGGCACTTGCCCACGTAGCCCAGCACGGCGCCGATGGCTGTGCCCAGCCCGCCGCCTATCAGTATGCCTGTCCACATCTTCACGACCTTCCTTCCGGCCTATTTCCTCAGCATGGCGAGCATCATCTTGAATCGCCCGCCGCCCTTGATCGCGTGCGGCACGTTGGCGGGCATGATGGCCAGTTGACCTGTCTCGACGACTACCTCTTCGCCGCCGATCAGCAGGTTCGCCCTGCCGTCCAGCACGCTAACGACGGCATCGAACGGCACGGCATGTTCGCTCAGGCCCTGGGCGGCATCGAATGCGAACAGCGTGACCGACCCGCCGACGTTGTCGAGGATCGTCCGGCTGACAACGGAACCTGCGGCGTACTCGACCAGGCCGGCTGTGTCCACGGCGCTGCCCGGCGGCAGTTGGCTATTCTTCCCGGCGGATGCCTCTGTCTGGCGATCATGTGCCATGCTGTTTCCCTTCGACTGTCGAATGGCCTTGGCCGGTCTGCCCGACCTCTGCACAATCATAGCCGGCTCGCCTGACGGCAGCGGCGAGAACGGCCGAGTCCAGGCGGTCGCCGTGGACGGCGGCCGTGCCGGCAGACAGGTCCACGCGGGCCGAGGTGACGCCCTCGCACGCCCGCAGCGCGGCGGTGACGGTCTTGGCGCAGTGGTCGCAGGTCATTCCGCCGACGGTGAGCACCACGGCCGGGCTGCCCGCGGCGCGGGCCAGGCGCTTCCGCAGCATCGGCGAGAAGACCGCCCAGGCCAGCAGACCCAGCAGCGCCACCGCCGACGCCGACCCCACCCACGCCGGCAGCATGCCCCCGGCCGACGCCATAGGCTCCGGCCGGGCGACCACGGTAAACAGCAGGTCCAGCGCCAGTCCCGCGGCCAGCGCGGTGGCCATCACCGTCAGTAGGTAGACCGCGCCGGTCCTGGCGCCCATCACCTTCCATATCGTCACGATCGTCGCGGCGTTGGTCGCCGGGCCGGTCATCAGAAACGCCAGCGCCGCCCCCGGCGAGACGCCCTTGGCCATCAGGGCCGCGGCTATCGGCACCGACGCCGTCGCGCAGACATAGACCGGCACGCCCAGCAGCATCATCACCAGCATCGCCAGCAGGCCGCTGCCCAGTGCCCCGCCGAGCGCCTCGGCAAAGAAGTCCTCCGGCACGGCCGCCGATATCAGCGCCGCCACGACCAGGCCCACCAGCATCGCCTTGCCGATGTCCGCCGGCAGCGTCACGAAGCCATACCGCACGGCGCTGCACGCCTTGACCCACGCGCCCTTGCCGGCGGCTGTCTCCGACGGGCAGGACTCGTGATCGTGCCGCGGCGCGGCGTCCGGGGCCTTGTCGGTCGCGTCCACGATCAGCCCGCCGAGCAGCCCGCTGACCAGCGCGGCGACGGGTCTGAATATCGCGAACACGCCGCCCATCAGGCTGAACGTGACGAATATGCTGTCGACGCCGGTCTGCGGCGCGGAGATCAGGAACGCGGTCGTAGCGCCCTTGCTCGCGCCATGCAGGCGCAGCGAGGTGGCCACGGGTATCACGCTGCACGAGCACAGCGGCAAGGGCACGCCGAAGGCGGCGGCCTTCAGCGACGCGGCTGGGCCGCGCCCGCCAAGGTGCCGCTCGATGAAGCTCGCCGATATCAGCACGCTGAGCACGCCGGCGGCCAGGAAGCCGAACAGCAGGTACGGGGCCATCGTCGCCAGCACGGCCCAGAA
>CAYUYH010000181.1:0-5543 GCA_964449175.1 uncultured Planctomycetaceae bacterium | reverse complement strand
GCGAGCAGGCGGTACAGGCTGGCCGAGACGTTGCCCTTCTCGTCCGCCAGCGCCCAGACGGCTATGTCTCGCGGACCGACTTCCATGGCGCCTATTGCCCTAGCGATAGGAATTCATCTCCCTGGCCGGCGCGGTAGCCGTTCACGAAGTCGCGCCAGGCCATCACCCTCTTGCCGACCGGCTGAATCTCCACGATCTCCAGCCGCCCGTCGCCGGTGGCGACGGCGCCGCGGGCGTCGATCTGCCCCGGCGGCCCGTCGGCTAAACCGTCAGCAACGCGGGCACGGGCGATGATCACGTCCACTTCCCGCCCCCCAGCCCGGCGGAGGCGAGCCCGTCCGCCCGGCCAGGGCCACGTGCCGTGTATCCGGTTGCGTATCGTCTCGGCGTCGGCCGAGAAGTCGAGCAGGCCGTCGGCCTTGGTCAGCAGCGGCGCGAGCGTGACCTTGCTCTCGTCCTGCTTCTCGCCGCGGACTTCGCCTCTCGCCAGCAGGTCGACCGTCTTGACCGTCAATGCCGCGCCGATCTCCGCCAGCCGGGCGCGGAGCTCCTCAGCCGTCTCGTGCGGTTCGATCGGCGCAGGTTCCTGGAGGTACATCCTGCCGGCGTCCATCTTGGCCACCAGGCGAAACGTGGTGACGCCGGTGGTCTTGCAGCCGCGGATGATCGCCCAGTTGATCGGGGCCGCGCCGCGAAGGGCCGGCAGGAGCGAGGCATGCAGGTTGAACGCCCCCGCCGGCGGGAGCTGGCGGACGGGGCGGCGAATGAGCTGGCCGAAGTCCGCGACGGCGATTATCTCCGGGGCGAGCGCGGTGACCGTCTCGACGCCCTCGGCGGAGTTGATATCCGGGCACTGGATGGCCTCGACGCCGGCGGCGGCGGCGGCCTGGGCGATCGGCGTGGGGCGGAGACGCCCGCCGCGCCCCGCCGGACGCGCCGGCTGGGTGATCACGCCCGCCAGCTCGTGCGCGGACGCCAGCAGCGCCCGTAGCGACGGCACGGCGAAGCTGCCCGATCCGCAGAAGACCACTCTCATCGCTCACCTCGCGGGGAGTATTCTGCGCGCCGCCGCCGCGGGCGGGAAGCAAAAACGCCGCCGCACACGGCAAGCGTGCCCATGCGGTCGTTTGCCCGGATGACTCGACCGATGGAACGAAGTCAGACTCACCCACAGTACTTGACGCTATCCGAGGGTCGGGTTGGAGTGGACGCGGTCGCACGTATCCGGTAGGATGCACTGCGATCAAGGTAGAGAGCAAGGCTATGGTCTCCATGAACGAAATCCAAGCGCGACGCGACGACATCCTTCGTGTCGCCGCTCGGCACGGCGCGTCGAATGTGCGCGTTTTTGGGTCGGTCATCCACGGGCAAGCCGGCGAGGGCAGCGATTTGGACCTGCTCGTGTGTCTCGACAATGATCGGTCTCTCCTGGACCACATCGCGCTGATGCACGAACTGGAGGACCTGCTGGGCTGCAAGGTCGACGTGGTTGAGGAAGACGCCCTGTACCGCGGCCTCCGCGAGCGGGTGCTTTCGGAGGCCAGGACCCTGTGAAGACCGACCGTCTCTATCTGGAGCACATCCTTGAGGCCATCGGCAAGATCGCGGCGTAGGCCGCGAAGGGGCGGGAGGAATTCGCGGCCAATCCAATGGCCCAGGACGCGGTGATCCGCAACTTCGAGGTCATAGGCGAGGCATCGAAGCGACTCAGCGAGGAGGCCAAAGCTCATTGCCCCGATGTGCCGTGGCGCGATATCGCGGGGTTCCGCGACGTCCTGATCCACAACTACATGGGCATCAACGTCCGGCGGGTGTGGAATGTGATCGAGCAGGACCTGCCGACTCTGCGCCGCGCGGTGGAGAGCCTGCTGAAAGACGCCTGATTCGGCTTCGGCAGCGGCGATTCCTCCATTCTTGTGCGCGCGACCCGCGTGGGCATTCTCCTTGCGGAACCCTCACAGTGCTGCGTGGGCATGTCTTGGCGGCACTGCGAGAACCCGCGCAGACGAGCGTGCCTTGACGCTCGCGGGCGGCGGGACTACGATGCCCGGCGTGGAGGCATGTTGCAGACGTATTGACCAGCTCGCCTGAGGCAGCCAGGGATGGCCAGGAAGAAGACCCCATCCAAGTCCGCCCGCGCCCAGTCGGCTCGCGCGTCGCGCAAGTCGGCCGGGTCGGCGTCCAAGCGCAAGGCCGCGAAGGCCGCGAAGAAGGCTGCCGGCAAGAAGCCAAAGGCTGCGGCCAAACCCAAGACTGCGCGGAAGGCCAAGGCGGCACCCGAGGCTAAGGCCAGGACTGCGCGGAAAGCCAGCCCGGCCGCCGGCAGGAAGCCCAAGCCCGCCAGCAAGGCCCGCCGCGGCAGGCCCGTCGCCTACGCCACGGCTGAGAGCATGGCCAAGGCCCAGCGGAGCATCTCCGTCAGCGAGTTCTTCGCGAAGAACCGCCACCTGCTGGGCTTCGACAACCCTCGCAAGGCGCTGCTGACGACGATCAAGGAGGCGGTGGACAACGCGCTGGACGCCTGCGAGGAGGCCGGCATCATGCCGGTCGTCGAGGTGTGGATCGAGCAGGTCTCCGAGACGCACTTCCGCGCAGCGGTCCAGGACAACGGACCGGGCATCGTCCGGCGTCAGATACCGAGCATCTTCGGCCAGCTTCTCTACGGCAGCAAGTTCCACCGCTTGAAGATGAGTCGCGGCCAGCAGGGCATTGGCATCTCGGCGGCGGGCATGTACGGCCTGCTGACAACGGGCAGGCCCGTGCGGATCACATCCCGGACCGGCCCGCGGAGCCCCGCCCACCTGTTCGAGCTCCAGATAGACACGAAGGCCAACCGCCCGAAGATCATGGCCGATGAACAGGCCGAGTGGGACGCCCCCCACGGCACGAGAGTGGAGATCGAGCTGGAGGCCCGCTACCAGCGAGGTCGGCAGAGCGTGGACGACTACCTCCAGCAGACGGCCATCGCCAACCCGCACGTGGCGCTGACCTATCACGCGCCGGACGGGCGGAGCGAGACGTACGCGGCCTCGGCCTCGTCGCCGCCGCGGCTGCCCAGGGAGGTGCGCCCGCATCCGCACGGCATCGAGCTCGGCGTGCTGATCAAGATGATGCACGAGGCGAGGGCACGCACGCTCCAGCAGTTTCTTACGGGCGAGTTCTCGCGCGTCAGCCAGCGCGTCGCACAGGAGATCATCGCCAAGGCGGGCGTTCGCGCGCGGGCCAGGCCGTCACGACTGTCGGGCCAGCAGGCGAAGGCGATCTACCAGGCGATACAGCAGACGAAGATCATCGCGCCGTCGACCGACTGCGTGGTGCCGATCGGCGAGGAGGAGCTGATCGCGGCGCTCAAGCAGGTGGTGGAGGCGGACTTCTACGTGGCTGCGACCCGCAGCCCGTCGGTCTACCGCGGCAACCCATTCATCATCGAGGCCGCCCTTGCATACGGGAAGGGCCAGGCCGCCCAGGTTCAGGCGGCAAAGGCCTCGCCCGGCGACGAGAACGGCGACGACGCCCAGCCCACCGGCCAGGCCGACGGCGCCGACGACCAGGACGCCGCGCAGGCCAAGCTCATCCGCTTCGCCAATCGCGTGCCGCTGCTGTATCAGCAGGGCGCGTGCGCGATGTACAGGGCCGCGGCCGGGATGAACTGGAAGTCCTACGGCCTGGCGCAGTCTCGCGGGTCGCTGCCGACCGGGCCGCTGACGATCGTGATTCACATGGCCTCGGTGTGGGCGCCGTTCACCAGCGAGTCCAAGGAGGCCATCGCCTCATACCCCGAGATACTCAAGGAGCTTCGCCTCGCCCTTCAGCTCTGCGGGCGGAAGCTCGGCGCGCACATCCGCAAGCGCATCCGCATCGGCGCGGAGCTGAAGAAGCGCGGCTACATCGAGAAGTACATCCCCGCCATCGGCGAGGCGCTGGGGGAGATCCTGGACCTCAAGGACAGGCAGGTCGACCGCATCTGCAAGGACCTGAAGGTCGTGCTGGAACGCAGCAGGAAGTTCTGAGGCGGCCGGGCCGGGCGCCCTAGTGCGGGAAGACGTAGTACTCCGGCGGGGTTTGGCCGGTGATGGCGTAGTAGATCGGGCCTATTGACATGAAGATAAGCCCGCTCAGCAGGTCGCCGGCGATCAGGCCGATCATCAGGTACTTGACGCGCTGCATCCGCCCGCCCGTGAGCACGCCCAGGCGCAGCAGCAGCGTCTTGATGAACCAGCCGACGAAGAACGAGAAGCTGAGCGCCTTCATCGACTGCGTCCCCCATACGCAGAACATGATCGGATGGATCGGCCACCACGTGTACCGCAGGCGGAGCATGCTGAACACGAGCACCACCGCCAGCCCCGCGCCGGCCGCCCAGAGGAACAGGTTGTCCGGCCTCATCCGCGTCAGGCGCTGCCAGCCGGTCAGTTTGAGCGACTCGTCCAGCTCGCCGTTGACCTTCAGCTCGGTCATCGTCCTCTCGACGGCTGTGAACGTGACCTTGGAGGCGGTCTTGGTCAGCCAGTAGTCGCGCTTGGGATTCGTGCCGAACTTGTAGGACGCCCAGAAGGTAGCCGGGACGGCGATCGCCATCGCCAGCACGAACACGCCGACGGCGGACCGGCCAACCCGGCCCGGTGAGAGGTGTGTGTACTGCCCGAACTTCAGCGCGTTGACCATGAACGGCATGAGCGATTCACGCGGCTCGGTCGCTATGATCATCGACACCAGGCCCAGGATGACCATCGCCTTCGGCCCCAGCGCGAAGCCCCCTATCAGTCCGAACAGCACCGCGGCCGGGTGCCACAGGCCCGTTATGAAGAACAGCCCGCCCTCGGCGCTGAATCTGGCAGCCACAAGGAACAAGACAAACAGGAGCAACACGAGCAGAATGGCCAGGGGCACGGCGAGCCCGAGGTATACAAGCATCAGCGTCGCGCCGGCCATGCACAGGATGAAGAACCGGCACGCCCATACGGCGTAGCTCTCGATGACGTCCTGCTTGCCGACCGCGAGCGCAGACTTCAAGACCTGCCAGTAGTACCGCCTGCCGGTTTTGAGCAGCACCAGCACGATGCCCAGGCAGCTTCCGAACTTCTGCCAGGTGAAGGTGCCGCCGCCAAACGTGCTGTCCTTCGTGGCCAGCCCGACGTGCAGCATCAGACCCAGGATGATGAAGTGCAGATACACGGCCAGGCCTATGCTCAGCGAGATGTCCGAGGCCAGGAAGAACGCGAACCCGATGGCCGCCGGATATATCAGCGGCCCGGCGACATACTTCTGGCCGGGGATCTTGTGCAGGTCTGGATAGGCCTTGAAGATCGGCGTGAAGTCCAGCCTCAAGGGGATGGTGGGCATGGTGGTGTACCACGCGCCGAGGTAGTTGAAGACCCTGACCGCCACCACCAGCCCCAGTGCTATCCAGAACATTTTCTCGCGGAACAGCGGGCCCGCGCCGCGACCGGGGCTCTGCTCGACGAGCGAGCCGGCGAGCTCCGCTATCGGGTACCGCAATCGCTCGTGCATGGACCACTGCTTGTGGACGATCAGGCTCAGGC
>CAYUYH010000180.1:0-5551 GCA_964449175.1 uncultured Planctomycetaceae bacterium | reverse complement strand
AAGCGGGGGCGCAGGTACCGCTCCGTCTCGGGGGCGTTCATGGGGCTGAGGTGGTACCGCACGGTGATCCGCTGGGCGAGTTGCCTCAGCGACGGCTTGGCCAATATGTCGCGGAGCTCCGGCTGGCCCACCAGGACGATCTGGATGAGCTTCTGGCTGACGGTCTCCAGGTTGCCCAGCATGCGGACCATTTCCAGGCTGGCCGGCGGAGTGTTCTGGGCCTCGTCGATGATGAGCACGGCGTTGCGGCCCTGGGAGTTGATCTCCACCAGGAAATCGTTGAGTCGGCGCAGGCAGCTCAGGCGGTCGGTCCGCCCGCCGGCCAGGCCGAACTCCTCGACCACCGCCCGCAGCAATTGAGTCTGCGTCAATGCGGGGTTGAGGATCAGCGCCGTGGAGCAGTCGGCTCCCAGCTTGGCCAGCAGCGCCCGGCAGATGGTCGTCTTGCCGGTCCCCACCTCGCCGGTCAGGCAGACGAATCCCCTGCGCTGCGTGACGCCGTAGATCAGGTGCCCCAGCGCCTCGCAGTGGCGGTCGGTCAGCAGCAGGAACTGGGGGTCCGGAGTGAGGCTGAACGGCTCGTGCTTCAGGTGGAAGAAGTCCTTGTACATGAGCTAACCCTATAGGGAAACGCACCTTATGTAGTCGACCGGCCGCGGCTGCACCGCAGGCGGCGTCTGAGGGAGTATTCGGCCTGGGATGGGGCCTACTTAACCAGCAAAACCCGCAAATCTTATCTTCCGGCGGGAAATCCAATTGGGGATTTGTCGGCGGGGGCAGCGGATTCTATGTTCCCTTCAGAATCGCCGTCTGGGGGCGGGCGACCGCCCCCGGCGGCGGAGCAGAATCTGGAGGCATGTGCGGACATGAAGCGGCTGCTAATACTCATCCTGATTTGTGGCGTGTTTTTCGCGGGCTACTACGTCGGGCACCTGCCCGGCAGCCCCGATCTCGCGCCGACGGCAGGGGCGTGCTACGCGAAGACGGCCGAGGCGTACCAGCGTGCGGCCGACTGGCTGAAGACAGAGGCAGAGAAGATGAGCCCTTCCGTTGGCGAGCGGGTCGCCTCCGCGGCTCAGGAAGGCTCAAGCTCTCCGCAGCAGGACGCCGATAACCAGTAGCGTCTGAGAGTATAGAGAAGAGGGTGGCGCCCCGCATCGGGCACCCTTGAACATGCGAGAGTCGCGCGGCTTGGCTCCGGCAGCGCGACTCTCCCCTTTTTTGCGCATGACCCGCCGAAGGCGGATACGCCTCGGTGCCACAAGCCAGCAATGGTTCCCAATGGCCCCCAGAGCTTCCTCACGGCCGGCGACGTACCGACGATCAGACAGTGGAAAGGAGAAAGTGGACCGCGGAGAGCATCCTGCCACAAGCGCCCGGCTAGCTGTCGCCGGCGGCGCCTCCGCCGTCTACTATCTGCTCTCTACTGCTCTCCGCTCTAGTGCCGCTTCGCGGCACTACGCCCGACAGGACTCGAACCCTCCCTAGCCAAGGCTACGGAGGGTTTGGGGCCTTGGCCTCACGCGCCGTGGGCGCGGCGCCGAGGGGCAAGGGAAGGAAACACGCCCGACAGGACTCGAACCTGTAACCCTCGGTTCCGAAGACCGATGCTCTATCCAATTGAGCTACGGGCGCGTGTGCGCGGCGACGGCTGACCTCTGTCGGCCTGCCCACCGCAACAGAGATTCTCCCCTGCCGATCAGCCCATTGTCAACCTCCCCGCGGGAGTAGCGATTCCCGATTGCCAATTGCCGATTGCAGCAGGTGGTGTCAGGCCGTGCAGCCGCCTTGAGGTGCACTTCCCCAATCCGCAATAGAGAGCGGGCGACGTTCAACGCGATAGGGGTGAACGGTAGCGCGGGTCTGGCTCATTCATTCAGGCCGTATTCCTTGATCTTTCGGTAGAGCGTTCGCTCGCCGATGCCGAGGATGTCGGCCGCCTGCTCGCGGTTGCCGTCGACCATCTTGAGGGTGTTGCGGATGAGTTCCTTCTCGGCCTGCTCGAGGCTGACGCCCGCCAGTTGGCTGAGCTGCCCGCCTTCGCCCGCGCCGGACCGGCCCAGCACCTCGTCCGGCAGGTCGCCGAGAGTGATTCCTTGGCCGCCGCCCAGCACGAGGGCGTTCTCCACGACGTTTCGGAGCTGCCGGATGTTGCCCGGCCAATCGTAGGCCATCAACGCCCGGCGGGCCTCGGCCGAGACGGACCTGACCTTGGCGCCCTGGGCGTCGGCGGCGGCCTGGACGAAGTGGTCGATCAGCAACGGGATGTCCTCTCGCCGCTGGCGCAGCGGGGGGATGTCGATCGTCGCGCCCTTGACGCGGAAGTAGACGTCCTCGCGAAAACGCTTCTCCCTGACTCGTTCGGCGAGGTCGCTGTTGGTGGCGCTGATGATGCGGACGTTGACGCGGATCGGCTCGTTGGCGCCGACGCGGACGACCTCGCCGTTCTCCAGCACGCGGAGCAGCTTGGCCTGCATGGCCAGGGGCATGTCGCCGACCTCGTCGAGGAACATCGTCCCGCCGTCGGCGTGCTCGAAGCGTCCGGGCCGGTCGCCCGTCGCGCCGGTGTAGGCGCCCTTGACGTGCCCGAACAGCTCATCCTCCAGCAGCGTCTCGGAGAGCCCGGCACAGTTGATCGGCACGAACCGCTGCCGGCTGCGCCGGCTGTTGGCGTGGATGGCGTTGGCGACCAGCTCCTTGCCGGTGCCGCTCTCGCCCAGTATCAGCACCGGCAGGTCCGACGGCGATATGCGCCGCAGCGTATCCAGTATCCCCAGCATGGCCGGCGAGTGGCCGATGATGCTCTCGAAGCCGAACCTCTCATCCAGGCGCTCTCGCAGCTCCTGGATGGTCCGCCGCTGGGCGGTGTCCTCGGCCGCCCTGGTGACAACGGCCCGCAGCTCGTCCAGGTCGAGGGGCTTTTCAATGTAGTCGAACGCGCCCTGCTGTAGGGCGGTGCGGCAGGTCTGCACGGAGGAGTGCGCGGTTATCAGTATGACCTTCGTGCCCGGCGAGCCGGTCGCGGCGGCGTCCAGCACGGCCAGGCCGTCCGGGCCGGCGCCCAGGACCAGGTCGGTCACGACGATGTCGAAGTACCGCCGCGAGAGCAGCCCCATCGCCGACTCGCCGTCGTGCACGACGGTGCAGCGGTGCCCCAGCCGCGAGAGGCCCTCTTCGATGGCCTCGGCGTGGGCGGCCTCGTCCTCGACTACCAGGATGTCCGCGATGGGCGCCGGTAGGTCTTTCATTTCAGGTCATGACGCTAATGGCCGGGGGCGGCGAAAGTCAAATGGTCCTGCCTGGAGATGATACCGCAACCGCCGGCCGGTCAGGAAGGCAGATCGGCCCAGGCGTCGGCCAGGGGCAGCGAGATGACGAATCGCGTGCCTTTGCCCGGCTCGGACTCCACGCGTATGCCGCCGCCGTGCTCGCGGACGATACGCCTGGTCGTCGGCAGGCCCAGCCCGCTGCCGCCGGTCTTGGTGGAGTAGTAGACCTGGAAGATCTTGGGCAGGTCGTCGGGGGGGATGCCGCTGCCGGTGTCGATGACCTCGATGGCGGCGTTGGCCTTGTCGGCTGACAGCTTCACCAGCAGCTCGCCGCCGGTTTGCATGGCCTGGACGGCGTTGAGCATGAGGTTGAGGATTCCCTGCTTGAGCAGCTTGGCGTCGACGCGGCAGGGGACGGGCTCGGCCGGCAGGGCGGTCCGCAGGACGATGCCGCCGGCTTCGGCCTGCGGGGCGAAGAAGTCCACCAGCTCGCCGATCAGGCCCACGAGGTCGGTGCTCACAAGGGTTAGCTCGTACTTGCCGGCGAAGCGCAGGAAGTCGTCGAGGATGCCCTTGAGGCGGTCGGTCTCGTTCTGGACGCTCCGGAGGCGGCGGAGCCAGCGGCGATGGACATCGTCGTCGTGGCGGGCCAGGTCCTCGGTGAGCAGACGAACGTTGATGTTGATCGTGGAGAGGGGGTTCCTGAGCTCGTGGGCCAGCCCGCCCGCCAGTCGGCCCAGTTCGGCGAAATGCTCCGTTCCCCTTGCCCTGGCCGACAGCTTGCGGGCGCCTCGCCAGAGCCGCCTGGCAAACCACAGCGTGACAAGCACCCAGACGGGCCCGCCGATGATCACGCCGATCAGCAAGCGCCATCCGGCCATCTATGTTCCTTCACCCGCCCGGTACGTTTCCATGTAGCGACAGGCCGGCGCGCCATGGTCCTCGCGGGCGGGCCAATCAAGAAGCAGGAGGAGCCTCGGCGACCTGGCCTGACTCAGCGGGCTTGGCGACGTTCCTCGCCTGGTAGCCCTTCTCGCCCTTGACCAACTCATAGTCCACGACCTCGCCGTCTTTCAAGACCCTGAAGCCTTCCCCGACGATGGACGTGTAGTGGACAAAGACGTCCTGCCCCTTGTCGCCAATGATGAAACCGTAGCCTTTCTTCGGGTCGAACCACTTGACCTTGCCTGTAGGCATCTGGGTCACCTCCTTAGTGCCCATTGCCGTTGGGAAAGTCAGTCGCACAAACTGCGCCACCCTTACGGCGACCGCGCCCCGAACATAACGAGCTGCGGAGGTTTCCACGCCGCGAGCCCGCCCGAACATGCCGGACACGCGGCAACACCCAATATCTCGATGTATAGCGCCGGGCCAGATTGCCAGCCGGATCCGGTCGGTCGTCTCCCGCCCAATCCCTCAGCGAGCGGAGCGGGCGCGCCTATTTCCGGGCACGCTCCTCCCGCAGTGCCGCCTTGCGGGACAACTTGACCCGGCCTTGGTCGTCTATGGATATAACCTTGGCCGATACAGTGTCTCCCACTTTGACGACGTCGGTGACGTTCTTCACATACGCCTCGTCGAGTTCGCTGACGTGACAGAGCCCATCTTGACCTGGCAATATCTCAATGAAAGCGCCAAAGTCGCGAACGGATACCACCTTGCCTGTATATATCTTGCCGACTTCAGCCTCGGCTGTCAAGCCTTCGACCTGATCTCTGGCGGCTTCCGCGCCGGCAGCGTCCGTGCAAGCGATGTAAACGGTGCCGTCGTCTTCGATATCGATCGTGGCGCCGGTCTCGTCCTGGATGCGGTTTATGGTCTTCCCGCCTGGGCCAATCAGCTTGCCGATCTTCTCCGGATTGATCTTCAGGGTGAGCATCCGCGGGGCGTAGCGGTTTATCTCGCTCCGCGGCGCGGCGATCACCTTGCCCATCTCCGCCAGAATGTGCAGCCTAGCGACCCGGGCCTTGGCCAGGGCCTCGACTATCTGCTCCTGGGCGATGCCCCTGGCCTTCATGTCCAACTGGATGCCGGTGATGCCGTTGGTCGTGCCGGCGACCTTGAAGTCCATGTCGCCGTGGAAGTCCTCTTCACCGATTATGTCGGTCAGGAGCAGGCACTTGTCGCCGTCGTTGACCATGCCGATGCTTATGCCCGCCACCGGCGCCTTTATGGGCACGCCCGCGTCCATCAACGCCAACGTGCCGCCGCAGACCGTGGCCATCGACGTCGAGCCGTTGGACTCCAGGATGTCGGCCACCACGCGGACCGTGTAGGGGAAG
>CAYUYH010000179.1:0-5574 GCA_964449175.1 uncultured Planctomycetaceae bacterium | reverse complement strand
TTCGGGGTGGAGGGGGAGCTCCACCGCGCCATGCGCGGGCGGGACGCCCACGGTACGCGCGGGCAAGGTGCCCGCGACACGAGTATCGGCGGCAGTGGCGCTTTACTTTGTCGGCCAGGTGCGTAGGATGTCGCATATGACACTAGTGAACATGCCGCGACGATCGCTGCTGAGCCTGGCGCTTCTGGGCATACTGGCCGTCAGCGTGCTGGCGGCCTGGACGATGGTCCGCGCCCGGCGAGGGCCCATCGACCGGGCCGAGGCGATCCTCCGGCTGCTGCGCGACCGGAAGCTGGACGCCTACTGGGGCGGCAAGAGAGAGACGGCCTGGTACCTCATCGAGGACTCCGCCGGCCAGCCGGTCGGCTACGCCGTGCGCGCCCGCTGGCGGCGGGAGGACGGCTACAACGGCGTGTCGCTGGGGAATATCCAGGGGCGGCAGCACGCCGAGCAGTGGACCATCGACATCGCCGCGACGAAAGGCGCGTACCTCGGCGACGGCGGCCTAGGCCGCGCGGGCGAGACCGGCATCGACCTCGCCGACGGCCGGGTGACGGTCAGGCAGTCGCAACAGGCCGCGACCAAGGCGGCGCCCGACAACTACATCCCCGAGGGGCTGATGCGCCTGGCGGCAGCCCAGGTCGCCGAGCAGGACGGCCCAGCCGTCTTCACCTCGGTGTTCAACAGTGCGGCCATCCAGTGGGGCGAGGTGAACTTCACGCAGGTCAAGATGACGCCGCTTGGCGACGGCGCGGTCCGCGCCACGGCCGTCGTGCGCGGGCGCGAGGGCGACTTCAAGGTCGATCAGACATACCACGTGGACTCCGCCGGGCGGGTCGTCCGCCTGGACGACAACGTCAGCGGCGCGGTGCAGACCCTGGTGGACGTCGCCGAGTTGGAGAAGGTCTTCCCGGAGGTCTCCCAGCTTCGAGAGTATCTGAATATCGCGCCGGAGGCGCCAACGAACGGCAAGGATGCCGCCCCCGAGAGCTCGCCGGGCAGGGTCCAGATGTGACCGGGCGACTCGCCGCCTAGTCGCCGGCGGGCTGGAGGTTCTTCTCGCGCATCCGCGAGGCCCGCTCGATGAGCTCATCGTCGGTCGGCGAGACGGCCCTGCTCAACTCGTAGTGTATGAACCGCTCGTCGCGTATGGTCCAGGGCGCCAGCTCGCACAGCAGGTCGAAGGGGGGAACTTCCTGTATCGGCGGGTATATCTCCGCGTGCGTCGCGAGCGTCTCGTAGCCCTCCAGCCGGAGCCTCACGTCGTAGTCGCCGTACCACGTGAAGGGGATGGTCACGGGCGTCCGCCCCACCTCCACGTCGGAGACATACACCAGCGCGCCCGCGGGCTGCGAGGTGATGGTCATCTCCCTCTCAAGACAGCCGCCCGTCGACAGCGCCACGCCGACCAGCATCAATGCCGCAGCGGTTCTCATAGGGCCCATCATTTACCCCCCGGCCCGGTGAATGACAAGGGCAAAATGCGCCACCGGCGCGAAGTCGTTGTTGGCCGGCTGTGATAACGGTAGACTGATGCATATGGCCGCATTCCTGCGGGCCTGGAGTAATCATGCACGATTCTCGCCCTGGCGTCGGGCGGTTGGCAGCCGCGGCAGCGTCGCTGACGGTGCTGGCGCTGGCGGCCGTGCAGGCAGCCGGCGCGACCGCCGCGTCTACGACGGCGCCGGCCTCGGCGCCGACCACGACCACCGCCCCCGCCCCCGCGTCGGTGAGCCCGCGCGTGCTGGACGAGCAGGCCAAGCTGGCCCAGCGCCTGGAAGAGCAGTTCGGCGAGGGCTACCGCGTCCGCATCGACAACAGGCGTGGGCTGCTGTACGTCACAGCCGCCGACGGCGTGCCCATCGACTACGTGATGAAGGTGCTGGGGGCCTACGGGGACGCCCTGCGGCGCGGGCTGTTCCGCGCGCCGATCCGCTGGAACATCACCATCGTCATCCCAACGCTGAGTGACTTCCACAAGATGTCGCTGCGGGACGAGGCGGCCGGCTTCTACCGCCGAGGGTCCAAGATGGTCGTCAGCGCCTCCCTGAGCACGACGCTGATACATGAGTTCACGCACGCGCTGCACCACTGCGACCAGGCCGCCGTCGGCCAGGTCCACGCCCTGTGGATCGTGGAGGGCCTGGCCACTCTGTACCAGGACTCCAAGATAGGCAAGAACGGGCAACTGGAGATCAACGACGGGCCCAGCCTGGCGCTGGCACAGGAGGCGATCCGCGAGGGCAAGGCCCTGCCGCTGTCGCGACTGATGGCGGCGGGCACGTCGACCTTCATGGACAACGACAGCGTCTGCTACCCCCAGGCCCGCTCCGTGATGCTGTACCTCTATCGCACCGGCAAGCTCGAGCGGTTTTACGAGCACTACAAGGACAGCTACGACCGCGACCGCACGGGCAAGGTGGCGCTCGCCGAGGCGACGGGCGAGGACTTCGAGCAGTTCGAGGCCAATTGGCGCAAGTGGGTGCTCGCGCAGAAGGCATGGCGGCCGGGCGTGAAGACCAAGGCCTATCTGGGCATCAGGATGGCCGGCGACGCGGGCGGGGTGAAGGTGGCGGCGATGCTTCGCGGCTCGCCCGCGGCCAGGACCCGCCAGTTGAAGGTCGGCGACATCATCGTGTCCGTCGCGGGCAGGGGCACGCCCACGCCCCGGGCCCTTGTCGAGGCCATCGACGCCTGCCAACCCGGCTCGATCGTGGCCATGGAGGTCATACGCGGGGAAAACAGGATCGTGGTGCAGCAGGTGCTCGGCTTCGTCAGGGAGCGCCGCGAGGCGACCTCTCAGCCGTAGGCGAACTCGCGGTCGGCGCGGGCCCGCAGATCGTCCAGCCGCTCGGCGACGGAGGTGAAGGTGAATTGCCCCAGCAGGCGGCCGAGCTTTTCCGCCGTCCGGGCCAGCCCCACGCGGTGGCGCCAGCGAGCGAGGCGCCTCATTGGCAGGACGGGCTGGCCGGGGTCGAGCTCCCACGGATGCAGGTAGATCATGCCGGACTGGCCCCGTCTGCCCGCCGCGGCCAGCGCCCTGGCGACCGCCGCCGCCGGCAGCAGCCGAAGGTAGCCCCCGCCCCCAACCGGCCAGTTCCGACCGGCCAGGCGGACCGTCAGCGGCGGGATCTCCAGCAGCCTGCCCCCCGCCGGACCGAGGGCCCAGTGAGGTTCCGCCGGCGCGCCGGGCACGCCGTAGCGGTCGTGGCGGACGGGGAAGACCGACGAATCGTAGGCGAAGCCCTCCTCGGCCAGCACGTCCAGCGCCCAGGCGGTCGAGGCCGTAACGGAAAACGTCGGCGCCCGGTAGCCTATGACGGGGCGGGCGGAGATGTCCTCCAGCAGGCGGCGGCTGTCCGCCAGCTCGGCGCGGAACTGCTCACGGCTCAGCCGAGCGATCATGCCGTGGCCCATGCCGTGGGAGGCGATCTCGTGGCCGGCGCGGGCGATGCGCTCGACGAGCTCGCGCTCGCTGCGGGCGACCCACCCGAGGATGAAGAACGTCGCCGTCGCGCCGCGGGCGTCCAACAGCTCGAGCAGGCGATCGACCGGCTCGTCCAGTCGCCTCGGCTGGGCGTCCCACTCCTCCGGCGACAGCCCCGACTCGGCGGCAGCCTCGACCTGGAAATACTCCTCCACGTCGAAGCTCAACAGGTGCGCGCGGTCTCGGCCGTCGGCGGTCGATCCGTCGTTACATGCCTTGGCGGGCACCTGCACTCCTCGTTCGTGCCGGCTTGGCCACCGCCGGGCTGGCGATTCACTCGCCGGTGGTCGCCGCCGTGGCAGCCGGCGCGGTGGTGGTCGTCGACATCGCCTTCAGCGCCTCGGCCGCTCGCTCAGCCGCCTGGCTGGCCGTGGCGGCTGCCTGTCCGTCGCCCTTGACCCGTCGGCCCAGAGTAACGGCGGCGGCAAGGTGCCACCGCGCCAGCTCGGCGTCTCCGCCGGCGGCCTCGGCCAGGCCAAGGTGGTAGTGGACCTCGGGCGATTCAGACAGGCCCTTGACCGCCAGTTGCAGCTCACGCCTCGCCGCGGCGTTGTCGCCGGTAAGGTGCAGCAGCCACCCCAGCGTGTCACGGAAGGTCAGCTCCGATCCGCGTGCGGCCACAACCGGCTCGATCATGGACAGGGCCTCGGCCAGCTTCGCCTGGTCGTCCGAGTACATCTCCGAGATCAGGTACGCGGCGTTGTTGGCGGCTACCGGGTCGCCGTTGGTCTTGTAGACCTGCTCGTAGATCTCCAGCGCCTTGTCGGCTTCACCGGCGTTCTGGAGGGCCTCGCCCTGTAAGTAGACGTACTTCGGGTCGTCGCCCGCGGCGGCGGCGAGTTTACGGTAGGACTCGGCGGCCTTGACGTATTCCTTGTCGAGCATCTGCAGCGAGGCGGTGATGTACATGCCGGTGAGGTTGTCGGCCGGGTCGAGCAGCTTGATGGCCTTGCGGGCGACCTCCGCGTCGCGCCCGCTGTCCGGGCCGGCCGCCAGCACGGCCGCATACTGGTTGGACGGTTCTTCGCGGAGCGCATCGAGCGCCCACTGGTGGCCCAGATCCGGCAGGACCCGCCCGGCCATCGCCGCGGTCAGCAGCTTGGCGGCCAATACGGGATTCGGACGGGTTCGCATGGACTCGGCGGTCGCCTTGATTGCACTGCGCCGGATCGGCTCGATCTGGTCGCACTTGGGCAAGTAGTCGGCCAACAACGCCTCGTGCCCACTGGCCAGCGCGGTCAGGACGAGCCAGTCGGCCCGCAGCGGGTTGTCCGGGTGGGCAGACACCATCGCGTCGGCGAGTTGCTTGGCCCTTTCGCCCCACTTGGCCGCCGCGGCGGCGTCACCGGCCTTGGCCGAGACAGCGGCGCCCAACATGGCGTAGGGCAGGTCGGCCTCGTTGATGTCCGGCAGCAGGCCCTTGGCGCGGTCGAGTTCGTCGTCGCTACAGAGCAGTATCGCCAGCCGTCGCCAGATCTCCGCCTTGCTCTGGCCGGCCAGTCGCTCGCACCACCGGCTGGCGGAGGCGACGTCGCCGGAGGCGAGCACCGCCTGCACGGCGAGGTAGTTCAACTCGTCCATGCCCGCCAGTGTCGCCCCGAGGCTGGGGGCGTTTTCCTGGAAGATCTTCGCCGCCTCGCCGGGTTTGCCCGCGGCCACCAGGATGCCCATCTCCGCAAGCAGCATGTCCACGGATGGCCCCTTGACCTTGACCGCCGATTGCAGGATAGCCAGCTTCTCGTCGGTCGTCTCGGCGAGTGCGGCCATCATCTTGCGGGCCTGGAGGTACAGCGGGTCGGCGAACGGAGGCACCTTGCCCAGGACCTTCAGCGCCTCGGCGTCTCGGCCTATCGCGGCCAGCGCCCTGCCGAGCAGATACTGCACCTTTGGCACGCCGGCATACTCCGTTTCGTCGGCCAGGGCGCCGAGGACCTCGCTGGCCTGCTGGTAGAGGCCCCAACTGGCCAGCAGCTCGCCTTGGGTGAGCAGCGACTCGGCCCGGCCGACGCGGCCGATGCCGGCCATCGCCTTGGCGGCCTGGAGCGCCTCGCGGCGTCGCCCGGCGCGGTCGTAGGCCAGGATCAGTC
>CAYUYH010000178.1:0-5634 GCA_964449175.1 uncultured Planctomycetaceae bacterium | reverse complement strand
CGCAGCGCCACCAGCGCGCCGAGGTAGGCGCTGACCGCGCGCCCGCCCGGCAGCCGGCTAGGAGATGTTGCTCGATCGCCTCGGGCATGGTCACGCGCCGCCTTGGTCGCTCGTCTCAGCCGTGGCGGCCGGTTGAAGCGGGCGGAAGCGCTGGAACTGCCCGACGAGCCACGGCGCCGACAGGGCGGCCATCAACAGCGACCAGCCAATCAGGAACGCCCAGACCACCACCTGGCTCTCCGGATCGTACGCCGTCAGGGCGATGGGGCTCGCCAACAGGTAACCGATGGGCAGCCGCTCGACGTCCATAGTCTGTCCCGTCGCCAGGTAGGCCGCCAGGATCGGCAGCAGCAGCCCCGCGGCCATCAGCAGCGCCGCCACCAGTGGAAGGAAGGTCCTCGCCACTCCGCGGAACAGCACGTGTCGCAGCAGTGACGCCAGCATGCAATAGCAGAACGCGTAGAGGAAGATGCCGCCCATCATGCGGAGGGTCTGCTCAAGACCGGACCGTGCCCACATGGAGTACGGGAAGAAGCCGGTGAACGCGCCCGTCGCCTCGCCCCAGATGAGCGCCCAAAGGACTGTCGCACCCGCCAGCAGGCAGCACCAGAGGACGCCGCCGGCGGAGCCCGTGTAGAATAGCCACGCCAACACGCGCCCCGGGCCGAAGCGGGGAATCTTCCTGGTGATGCGGGGCGACCAGCTCTCCCGCTCGGCGATCGCAAGGAAGACGGCCCCCGACGCAACCGCCAGGCTGAAGCCGACCCACGCCTCCACCGGGCCCGGATCGCTAACCTGCCAACTCCACAGGCAGGCGACCACGCCCAGGACGATCCAGGCGGCAGTGACGTATACGCGGATCGGCATGGTCCGGTTGGCGCGCGAGGGGCTCATCGCGGCGACCGCCAGGACATAAAGCAGGCCGACGAAGGCCAGGAGCATGAGCACGCCGGTTCCCACGGCGGCCCAGAACTCCCACGCCCCGGCCGTGGTCCCCATCAGCCCGAGGTAGGCCGTCGCACCGGCCGCCGATATGGCGAAGAGCGTGCCTATGACCAGGCAGATAAAAAGCCCCAGGCCGAGGAAGATGCGCCAGATCCTGCCGACCGGCAGCGCTCCGACAAGTATGCCCGCCATCACCGCCGCGGCGATGCATATCAGCCCCATCCCCAGCAGGAAGAAGATCGTCGGCAGGTCGATGCCGCGCAGCAGGTACGTGACGGACAGGAACGGCATGCAGCAACTGTATATCAGCACGGCCATCGCCATCGCCGCCCAGAACTTGCCGCGGATGATCGCGGCCGGCTTGATCGTCGTGGCGAACAGCAGGTCGGTGTTCGTGTCGTTTCGCTCTGCCGCCAGGCGAACGGAAGCGTAGATCGGCACCATGCATATGCACGTGAAGGCGAGCACGGCCAGGAGCCACATGAAGATGTCCCTCCCGCCGGTCGAGCTGGTCGCGGCCTCATCGGCGAACATCACGTACACGCCGATCACGCTGAGGTTCACCAGCAGGAAGAGCATGAGAATGGCGATCACGAACCTGCTGCGCACCGCCTGTCGCAGTTCCTTGACGACGATCGGGTTGACGCGATCGGCGACCGCTGTCGCCGCGGCCAGTGCCGGATTCATTGAACTTTGCCCTTCGTCACACTCATGAACACGTCTTCAAGATGCATTCGCTTCTGGCGGAACTCGGCGACGGCCACTCCCTTGGCCATGAGTGCGGCCAGGAGCTTGGCGGCGCCGTCGTCGGCGCCGTCGACCTCGGCCTCCACCTCCTGGCCGACGATCGTAGCCTGGCGGACAAGCGGCATCTCCAGCAACATCTTGTACAGATCCTCCGCGCTTCCGGCGGGCCTGATGACGACGATCTTCCGCGACGACACAGCGGCGACGATCTCGTCCATCGACCCGGCGCGGAGTATCTTGCCCTGTTCGATGATCACCGCTCCGTTGCAGATCTCAGCCAGCTCGGTCAGGATGTGCGAGCTGATCAAGATCGCCTTGCCCTGGCCGGCCAGCGCCTTCAGCAGCTCGCGCAACTCGACCCGCGCCCTGGGGTCCAGCCCGGCGGCCGGCTCGTCCAGCACGAGCACCGGCGGGTCGTGCACCATCGCCCTGGCCAGCGAGACCCGCTGCTTCATGCCCTTCGACAGCGCGCGCAGGGTCTTCTCGCGAATCTCCGTCAGCGAGACGAACTCCTCGATGCCCCCGACGACGCTGGCGCGCTTGGGGCCGCGAAGCCCGTAGGCCCGCGCGAAGAAGTCCAGGTACTCGTGCACCGTCATGTCGCGGTGGGCGGGCAGCGTGTCGGGCATGAAGCCGACATAGTGCCTCGCCCGCTCGGGCTCCTCCACCAGCGAGACGCCGTTTATCCTCGCGTCGCCGGCGGTCGGCTCGTCGAGCGTGGCCAGGATGCGCATGGTGGTCGTCTTGCCGGTGCCGTTGGGCCCGACGAACCCGAACACGTGCCCCGACGAGAAGCCGAAGGTGATGTCGTCCACCGCCTTGGTCCGGCCGAAGTACCGCTTGAGGTTGAGCACCCTAACTTCCATCCGCGTCCCTCCTGGAGATGCCGTAGACCATCGCCGTGCCGTCCACCTCCGCCCCGGCCAACGGCTCGCCGACAAACGGCGACCTGTCGCATATCGCCAGGTAACAGCCGGGCATCAGGAAGCTCGCCGGGCGCAGGCGAACGCGGCGGAACATCGTCGCCCAGTGCTCGGAGAACATCTCGCGCATGACCTCCGCGCCCGGCGCAATTGAGTGACTGGCCCGAAGAAGCTCCAGCCGCCCTTCCCCTCCGGCGGGCAGGTCGGACAGGCAGTGCACGACGCCGTCGGCATTGCGGACGTAGAGCTGGGTCACGCGCACGCCCAGTGCGTTGACGGCCACCATCGTGCCGTCCGGTTCAGTCCGCAGGTTGATCCTCTCGCGGCGGTCGGCGTTCTGGCGGATGTTGAAGTTCGCCGGCGCCCTGGCGACGACCCAGCCGCTCTGGAGGTGCTGGCCGCTCGTCCAGTCCATCATCCTGCCCCGGCCACCGTGGAACGGGTCGCCTTCGGTGACGGGCATCAGCTCGGTCTGATAGCCGAAGCGCAACCCCCCTGACGGCGTGAATGGGCTGTAGAAGGACAGGTACCCGATGGTAGTGGCCCGATGTGCGTTCTCGTCGAGGATCGTCAGCGTCGAGCTTCGCATCCGCCCGGTGAAGCCCTCCGACGCGATGGAGTAGCCGAAGATCGCCAGGCAGGCCACCACCGACACCGCCGGCACGTTCCACCACAGCCACATGCGCTTCCCGTGCTTGCTCAGCAGGTACAAATTGACCGGCCCGATGCCCACGGCGAAGACCAGCACGGCCAGGAACAGCCCCCGCACGGGCACCTTGACCCTGCCGGACAGCCACACCTCGGCGTCGCCGCGGGCATACGCGCGCGCCGCGTCCGCCAACGGCAGGTCGGGCCACTTGACGTGCAGCTTGTGCCAGCCCGGCCTGGTCTCGTCGCCCATGCTCGCGACCACCGCGCCAAGGCCCACCGCCCAGCCCTTCTCGCCGGGCAGCTTCCACCCGCCGTCGGTTAGGGCTTGCGGCACCTCATGGCCATGGACGATCACCACGCCGCCGCACTCGACGTAGCGCCTCAGCGCCCCCAACACGGGCGCAGGCAGGCCGGCTGCTTCGGTGGCCGTCATCAGCACGCCGTCGTAGCAGGTATAGCCCAGCCAATTGTCGCTCCAGCCACCGACGGGAAGCTCGCTGCGGAAGAACCCCACTTCGTTGGAGTACTTCGCGGTGGTCTCATCGCGGAAGTATTCCGGCACCGCCCGGCTGGCGAGTATCGGCGCCGGCCGATGCATGCCCCCACGGTAGCCGTAGTAGCGCCCCCAGGGGCCGTAGTACGATCCGTGCCCCATCGTCGGCATGTACACGGCGTTGTCGAAACTCTTGCCATCGACCTCGACGGCCATCGTGTCGCCCGCCGCCTCGAGGGGCGGCTGGAATATCGACACGACCATCGACGACCCGCGCCCCACGCGAACGCGCCGCGTGATCCGGCGGATGTGGTCGTATGAGTACCCCCTGGGGTCGCTCGGAAAGATCAGGTCAACGTCGTGGTCGGCGGCATTGGAGAGGTTCGTCAGGCGGATTCGGTACTCTATGTAGCCCCACATGATCTCAGCCATCGGACCCGGAGCCGGGGTCGGCTCGACGGAGACGACCACCTGGCCAAAGACCGTGCCGGCGGGCGGTGCGGCGGAGGTCGGCGCAGTCGCAATTGCCAGCAGCGCCGCCGCCAACGCCATTGCCGACAGGTTGGCCGGGCGAGCGTTCATTCCTGCCCCCCTTGCGCCTCGGCCACACGCACGTCGGAAGGCAGGTTCAGCCCAGCCTCGTCCAGGCCGGTGAGCAGTGAGTCTATTACCGCGAACGGTCCGACCTGGTCGAACCGCGCCTTGTAGTTCAGGATGAGGCGATGGTTGAGCACGGCCGGGGCGACGGCCTTGACGTCCTCGAAGCCGACCGACGGCCTGCCCGCCAGCAGCGCGTGCGCCCGGCCTGCCTCGGCCATCGCGATCGCCGCGCGCGGGCTGGCGCCGTAGGTGACGTAGTTGCGGACAAGCTCGGTCGCCTCGCCGCCAGTCGCGTGCGTGGCGGCCGTCAGGCGGGAGATGTACCGCGCGACGGCGGTCGGCAGGAACAGCCGGTCCATCACCGCAAATAGCTCTCCCAGCCCGCCGGCCGCGATAGGCCCCGACGGCGGCGGCGGCTCGCCGCGACGCCGCGTGGATATGATCTCTTCCAGCACGCCGGCGTCCACGTTGTCCACCACTATCTTCAGCAGGAAGCGGTCGAGCTGCGCCTCGGGCAGCGGGTAGGTGCCCTCCAGCTCGATTGGGTTCTGGCTGGCCAGCACGAAGAACGGATCGGGCAGCTCGCGCGTCTCGCCCAGCAGCGTGACGCACCGCTCCTGCATCGCCTCCAGCAGGGCTGACTGGGTCTTGGGGCTGGCGCGGTTGATCTCGTCGGCCAGCAGGATGTTGGTGAACACCGGCCCGGGCTGGAACGTCATCTCGCGCCGCCCGTCGGCCGTCTGGCGGAGGATGTGCGCGCCGAGTATGTCGCTCGGCATCAGGTCCGGGGTGAACTGCACCCGCTTGAACTCCAGGCCGAGGATCTGCCCCAGCGCCTTGATCATCGCCGTCTTGCCCACGCCCGGCACGCCCTCCAGCAGTATGTGCCCGCGGCTGAGGATGCCCACCAGCACCATGCGGTGCAGTTCGCTTCGGCCGAGCAGCATCCGGTCGAGTTGGGCGAGTATTCCGTCGGCCAACGAAAGCGCCCGTTCGAGGACCGGCGGATCGATCAACGCGGGCGACTGGCTGGACTGCTGTTCCATGTGCGCTCCTTGGGCGGGCGACCGCGGCGCGGCAGTTGCCTCCGCCATATCTCTAGTCTTCCGGCAGGGCTGGTCTATTCACCTCGATTGACGCTGGAAGTACCGCTGCACCGCGCGACGGTGGCGAGGCAGGATCGTGTGCCGGTGTGCCGCCCCCGCGCCGCCGGCGGCTGGGTCCAGGGCGCCGCCTGTCGACGCGCCGCCCCCGCCCGTGCCGGTGGGGTCGGCC
>CAYUYH010000177.1:0-5654 GCA_964449175.1 uncultured Planctomycetaceae bacterium | reverse complement strand
ATGCCCCGCAGTGACGCCGCCACCCGCGCCAGCCGCAAGCGCCGCGAAGCGGCGGCGGGCTGGCTGTTCACCCTCCCGCTGGCAGGTTTCCTGGCCGTGTTCGTGCTCGTGCCGGTCGTGGGCACAGCCGTCAACAGCTTCTTCCTCGACGTGCCCTACATCCCCCGCGCCGAGCCGGTCGGCCTGCGAAACTACGCCGACGTGCTCGCCGACAGCGCCTTCTGGGGCTCGGTGCGATTCACCCTGCTGTTCATCCTCGCCTCCGTCCCGCTGGAGCTGGCGCTGGGGCTTGTGTTCGCGCTGCTGCTCAGCGCCGAGATCCCCATGCGCGGCCTGGTCCGCGCGTGCGTGCTGATTCCCTGGGCCGTGCCGGCGGCTATCTCGGCCAGGACGTGGGAGCTGATCTACAACCTCAACTACGGGCTGGCCAACTTCCTCGCCGTCAAGGCCCACCTGGCCGATGGGCCAGTCAACTGGCTGGGCACCAGCGCGGCAGCCTTCGTCGCCGTCGTCGTCGCCGACGTCTGGAAGACCACGCCGTTCGTGGCCATCATCCTGCTGGCCAGCCTCCAGACCGTTCCCGGGGACCTGCTCCGCCAGGCCGCCGTCGACCGGGCCGGGATGTTCCAGACGTTCTGGAGGGTCACGCTGCCGCTGATCCGCCCGGGGATCGTGGCGGCGTTGCTGTTCCGCACCATCGACGCGCTGCGCGTGTTCGACCTGCTGTACGTGCTGACCGGCGGCGGGCCCGGCGGGGCCACCGAGTCGATGAGCCTGTACGCCCACGAGTTCTACGCCGCATGCGACTACGGCTACGGCTCGGCCGTGTCGGTGCTGCTGTTCGCGCTGGCGCTGGCGCTGTCGATCCTCTACGTCAAGGTGGGGCGGTTCCGCCCCGAGGGCACATGAGCGAGCAAGGCGTCAAGCGGGCGATGACGGCGGCGGGCGTGGCCTTCACGCTGTTGTTCTGCCTGGCGCCGTTCGCGTTCATGGCCGTCGTGAGCCTGGCGGCCAGGCCCGAGTTCCTTGCCGCCGACTCGCAGTTCCGCGCGACGCTGGCCAACTACCGCGACGTGCTTACAGATAAGTCGCTGCACTTCCCCCGCTATCTGCTCAACAGCATGATCGTCTCGCTGGCCAGCGCCGCGATCACCGTCTCGCTGGCGTCGCTGGCCGCCTACGCAATCACGCGCCTGCCGCTGGCTGGCAAGATGTACCTGCTGTTCGCCGTGCTGACCGTCGCCATGTTCCCGCAGATCGGAATCGTCGGCTACCTCTTCAAGCTGGTGAGCCTGGCCGGGTGGTTCGACACCTACCAGGCGCTCGTGCTGCCGTACGTCGCCTGGACGCTGCCGCTGTCGCTGTGGATTCTGGTGGGGTACTTCGCGGAGATTCCGCGCGAGCTGGACGCCGCCGCACTGGTCGACGGTTGCAGCCGATGGCAGATACTTCTCAGAGTGATCCTTCCGGTGGCCGCGCCGGGCGTGCTGAGCGTGTTCCTGCTGGCGTTCATCTTCGCGTTCAATGAGTTCATGTTCGCGCTGATGCTGACCGGGGAGCGTGCCCGCACCGTGCCCGTGGCCATCGCGATGTTCCAGGGGCTGTACGGGCAGATACCCTGGGGCAGCATCATGGCTGCGTCTATGATCACGACTCTGCCGGTGGTCGCCATCACGCTGGCTTTTCAGCGGCGGATCATCAGCGGGCTGACCCACGGCGCGGTGAAGGGCTGATCATGATCGTGCGGATAGAGCAACTGTCGAAGGAGTTCGCCTCGCTGAGAGGCCGCGTCCGCGCGCTGGCCGACGTGGACCTGGCCGTCGAAGACGGCGAGATGTTCGTGCTGCTTGGCCCCAGCGGGTCGGGCAAGAGCACGCTGCTGAACCTTATCGCCGGGCTGGACAAGCCGTCGGCCGGGCGGATCGTCTTCGGAGATCATGCCGTCGCCGACGTAGCCGCCGGGGTGTTCCGCTCGCCCGCCCAGCGGAACGTCGCGTTCGTCTTCCAAAGCTACGCGCTGTACCCGCACATGGACGTCTACCACAACATCGCCTTCCCGCTGACCGTCGCACGCCGGCCTAAGGCTGAGGTCCGCGCGGCCGTCCAGCGGGCGGCGGAGATGCTCTGCATCGCCGACCTTCTGCGTGCCCGCCCCCGCGAGCTGAGCGGCGGGCAGCGGCAGCGGGTGGCCATCGCGCGGGCGATCGTCCGCCAGCCCAGCGTATTCCTGCTGGACGAGCCGCTGAGCAACCTCGACGCCCAGCTCCGCGGTGCCATGCGCGCGGAGCTGAAGGCCCTGCAGAAGCGGCTGGGCATCACAGCCGTCTACGTCACCCACGACCAGGTGGAGGCGATGAGCCTGGGCGACCGCGTGGCCGTGCTGCGCGACGGGCGCGTCGAGCAGGTCGGCTCGCCGGATGAGTTGTACGATCGGCCCGCGTCGGCCTTCGTCGGCGCGTTCGTCGGCTCGCCGGCTATGAACCTGCTGCGAGGGGAGCTGACAAGCAAGGACGGGCGAACACTGGTGAGGATCCTTGGCCGGGAACTGGCCATCCCCGACGATCGGCTGGCGGACTTCACGCGGACGCCTGGCGCGCTGGTCACGGTCGGCATACGCCCGGAGCATGTCACCGCTGGCGTGGCCGACGATCAGGCCGACCTGATGCTCCATGTCGCTTCCGTCGAGCCGCAAGGCCGGGAGACCATCCTCCGCTTGACCGCTGAGCCGGGCCAAGCGGGCGCCGCCGGCGAGATGGTGACCGCGCTTGCCGGCAGGGGGGACATTGCCCCCGGCAGCCACGTAGGTATCAAGCTCGATCTGGCCCGCGCGCACGTCTTCCCTGTCGAGGGATGACATGCTTGAGAGTTTGTCGGAAGTAGGGGTGGCGGGGTCCCGGTTCGGCAGGCTCACCGAAATCCGCCCCGCACCTGGAACGCCATGGGCGAGCGGTTGTCACGCGGTGGGACAGGAGCCCCACCGCGCCTTGGATTAGATGCCGAAGCGACTCCTAGCGCCCGCGACGGAGCAGTGCAGCCGACGCCATCGCCAGTAAGGCGAGTGTCGCCGGTTCGGGGACGGCCTTACCCGGCGGGGGCGCGGGCAGCGTCCACATCCAGTTGCCGCCTATCAGGGCGAGGTCGCCGCCGTCAACCGCGCCGTCGCCATTGAAGTCGCCGTCGAGCCAGACGCGCCCGCTGGTCACCATCCAGTTGCCGCCCATCAGGGCCAGGTCGCCGCCGTTGACTGCGTGATCGCCGTTGGCGTCGCCTTCTGTCAGGCCTTGGAAGACCAGCTCGTAGTCCTCGCCATTGGCTTGCCCGCCGAACGGGTCCAGGCCAGAGGGTATGCCCATCGTGATGTCGCCGCACAGCATCGCGTCAAAGCTGCCGGTATAGGTGGCGTTGGGGTCGGACGAGTCGATGATCTGGAACGTGTCGCCTTCCTTGGGCCGGGTGCTATCCAGCCAATCGACGTTCACCGTTCCGCCAAGCGCCGACGAGCCGGACGTGTGGATCATGCTGCCGTCTGAGGCGCCGACCTCCAGGTTGATCTTGGCGACGCGCCCGCTCGCGCTGCTGGCGTTCAGGCCGGCGACCTGGACGAGGGCATCTTTGGTGACTGTCAGCTCGCCGGTGCTGCCGGCGGCGCTGGCCACGACGATCTGCCCGCCGGCGAGCAGCGTCCCGCCCGTGCACGTCAGGGTGCCTTGTGAGCCTGATGCGTTGCCTAGGTAGATGCCGTCAGTCACGCCGAGGCTCCCGGCCGTGACGGCCAGCTCGCCGGAGCTGTTGCCGACGTAGATCGTCCCTGCCTGCTGGCCGAGGTATCCGACGGTCGCCTTGCCCGAGCTGATCTGCACCACGTCAAGCGACGATGGCTGCCACGCGATATCCCAGTTGTCGATTAGCTCGTATCTGCCCGTTCCGCCGTCCCAGACGATCGGCTGAGTGGCCTTGAAGGCGGCCAGGTCGTTTATGTACTCCTCGAGATTGGTGTAGCCGTCGGCGTCGTAGTCCCCGTTGCGGTCGGAGGCGCTGTAGGGGTTCAGCCCGTGGGCGGTCTCCCAAGTGTTGGACATGCCGTCCTGGTCGCTGTCGGTGGGTGCGGGCAGCGAGTTCAGCGTCGGATAGCCGCCGACGTCACTGGGATGATTGATGATGCCGTTGCCGAAGGTGACCGTTCCCTGTTCGACCATGCTGACGATGCGCTGGTCGACGGCGTCCCGCGCGGGCATGACCGCTCCAACGCCGGCGAGCACCAGCTCGTAGGCGTCCTCAGCCGACTGCGTGACGATGTCCGGGGTGGCCCAGGGCGTGGTGACCCTGGCGTCATTGGGGTCCATGCCCGGTTCTTCGAATTGCACGCCCCCGCTCCAGTTCTCAGCGGTGATGCCCGGATACCCGTTGACGTAATTGCCCTCCACGTACCACCAGCCGGCACAGCCGGGGCCGATCCAGTTCGGGTCGCGGATTTCCGGCTTGACGATGCGGTACTTCAGCTCGCCGCTGTAGGTCACCGGGCCCGACTTGTAGTAGTTGTTGATCATGTTGACGTGGGCCTCCGGCCCGGCCCCGTCGACGCTGCGGTGACGCCAGTTGAACAGCACGTTGTTACGGAGGTCCAACCAGTTTGAGAACGAGATGCTGGGGTTTCGCCCCGTGTTGCAGGCGAACAGATTGTGGTGGTAGTTGCAGTGGTCTCCGCCCCAGGTTGCCCCGAAGGCGTGGTTACACGGGTCCAGCGCCTCGGAGCTGATGCACCACTGAATCGTGACGTTCTCGGTCGGGGAGACGTGGCCCAAAGCGTCCTTGTACCGGTAGATGGACAGGTTCTCGTCCAGTCCCCAGCTCACCGAGCAATGGTCGACAACGATGTTGCCCGTCGTTCTGTCGGAGCCCAGGGCGTCGTCCTCTCGCGAGGTGTTACCGCGACGAACGCGCAGATACCGCACGATGATGTCGTGTGTGTCGAGGCTCAGCGTCTCGCCGGCGACGCAGATGCCGTCGCCCGGCGCGGTCTGGCCGGCGATGGTGATGTAGGGATTCGTGATGCTGAGTTCGCTGGTGAGCTGGATCGTGCCGGAGACATCGAACACCACTGTCCTTGCGCCGCTGGCTGAGCAGGCCGCCCGGAAGCTGCCCGGGCCGGAGTCTGCCAGCGTGGTCACGTGGTAGACCGCGCCGCCGCGCCCGCCGGGCGTTATCGCACCGTAACCTTCGGCGCCGGGGAAGGCTGGGACGGCCAGGGCACTGCCGGCCAGAAGGATAAGACATACGCCAAGCGCTATGTATCTAGATGCATACATGGCTGTTTCCCCTTTCTTTACTGTTGGTTGTTGTTGCGGCTCGCCGTCTACCGGCGGCGTCTCCTTAGCATTGCTAGCCCCGCCGCAGCCGAGAGAAGCAGCAGACTCGCTGGCTCAGGCACGGCCGAACCCGGCGGGGGGGTCGGCAGCGTCCACATCCAGTTGCCGCCCATCAGTGCGAGGTCGCCGCCGTCAACCGAGCCGTCGCCGTTGAAGTCGCCGTCCAGCCAGACCCGCCCGCTGGTCACCATCCAGTTGCCGCCCATCAGGGCAAGGTCGCCGCCGTCGACGGCGTGGTCGCCGTTGGCGTCGCCTTCGGTCAGGCCTTGGAAGACCAGCTCGTAGTCC
>CAYUYH010000176.1:0-5711 GCA_964449175.1 uncultured Planctomycetaceae bacterium | reverse complement strand
CGCCTGCCCCGCCGCGCGAGACATGAGCTTTCAATGCGTTGCAGGCGGCGGGGCAGGAGCCCCGCCGCCCCTCAAGGTGGTTCTTGAGACCCCTTTGGACTCGTGCGCCGACGAGCCGGACAGTGAGCTGAGGAGGCTGCAATGTCATCCGATCCCTTTGCGGGAGCGTTCAAGCCGTCCCGCACGCTGGGCCGAACCGGCTTCCAGGCGACGATCCTGGGCATCGGCGACCTAGCCGACCGGTCTATGCCGATCGAGAAGTGCGTAGCCACCGTCCGCCGGGCGATGGACGCGGGGCTGAACCTAATCGACACCGCGCCGTCCTACGAGAGCGGCTATAGCGAGCAGATCGTGGGTGAGGCGCTGAAGGGCAGGCGCGACGGGATGTTCGTGATCGACAAGATCGACCACCACGACCAGCCCGTCGCCGAGCAGGTGGCCGGCAGCCTGGGGCGGCTGGGCATGGACAACGTCGACGCGTTCGTGTTCCACGGGCTGAGCTCGCTGGAAGGCTGGCGGCGGGTCGCTGCCCCCGGCGGCGGCATGGAGCAGCTCGCCCGCTGCATCGAGCAGGGCAAGTGCCGTTTCCGCGGCATCTCCAGCCACGACCCCGAGGTGCTCGTCGAGGCTATCAATTCCGGCCTCTGCGACGTGGTGCTGTTCGCCGTCGGGGCCTTCTGCGACGAGCGATACACAGAAACTGTCCTGCCCCTGGCCCGCGAGAAGCAGGTGGGCACGGTCTGCTTCAAGGCCTTCGGCGCGGGCAAGCTGCTGTGCGACACGACCGGCTACAGCAAGCCGCTGCAAGCTCGCCTCGCCACGGCGAGTCGCCTGCGGAGACCTCGCGGCAAGGTCAGTTCCGGCGGGCAGACCGGCGGGGCCAAGCCGCTGCTGCCCCACCTGACCGTTGCCCAGTGCGTCCACTACGCGCTGAGCCTTGAGCCGGACGTAGCCTTGCTTGGGCTGAGCTTCCCCAACGAGCAGGACGCCGCCTTCGCCGCCGCACTGAGCTACAGCAAGCTGCCGGGCGATGAGCTGGCTGAGATTCGTCGCCAGGCCGCCCAGGCCGTCGAGGGCAAGGGCAACTGCTGGTGGGATCCGCAAACGTGAGACTCCCCGCGGGGCAGCGGAACGTGCCCTACTCCTTCGGCCAGGTCCCCTCAGCCGGGAGCGTGTGGTCGTAGAAGCAGCACGCGATGCGCTCCGCCATCTCCTCGGCCATGTCCTTGGCCAGCTTGGCCCCGTAGCTCGGCGAGGAGTCGTCCACCGGCGGCGGCTCGACGGTGGGCACGGCGTAGCCGGCCGGTGAGTCCAGCGGCCAAAGCCTGCCCTTCTCGACGTCCACCATCCTGATCGTCGCGCCCAGCCGACCCCGCCACAGCGGGCCCTGCTCGTCGTCCCTGAGGCTGAACTTGTCGATGTGCACGTAGAGCACCAGGTCGGCGCCCAGATGCCGCCCGACCTCCACCACGCGCATCGCGTCAAAGCCCTCGCCGGTCACGGCAAGGTGGGCCAGGTTGCGATAAGGGATGGTCGAGCCGGCGATCTTGCGGTCGGTGAGCTTGGCGTTAAGCCGGTCGGTCAGCTCAGCCTTGACGGGCTGGTAGGTCACCTGGCTGTGGACGTCGTCCACGAACACCAGGATCTTCTTATCCTTCGGCGGCGTGTATAGCGCCTTGACCTTCTGCGGCGGGGCGAACTGCGCGACGGTCCACGCGAACACGGCGCAGCCGCTCTGGCTAATCGCCGCGGCAGCCAACGCCGCGGCCAAGATGGACGCAGCAGCGGCCTTCATCTATTGCCTCGCCACCTTGTGATCGTAGAACTTCTTGACCAGCGCATCGGCGAACATGCGCTCGACCGTGCCGCGGATGACGCGGTCGTCCTCGCCGAGAAGCCCCACGGGGTCCTCGAGCGGATACACCACGGCCAGCCGGTCGCATCGCCACACGCGGGCGGACTGTTCAGGCAGGTCCGCCTGGTAGAGGCCCACCTGGGCGGTGATCCGCCCGCGGTACAGGTTCACGCTGCCCGGCTCGCGCGTCGAATACTCCACCAGCACAACGAACAGGACGTAATCAGCCCCCAGATCCTTCGCCAGGACCGTCTTGTCCATTGAGTCCCAGTCGATGTGCTCGTCCTGGTACTCGCACACCCTGGTCGGGTCGATGACCGTCACGTCCTTGATGCGCTCGGTCAGCTCAGCCCTGACCACGGCGGACAGCGTCAGCCGCGCGTAAGGGTATTCGTACTGCACGCGCTCGTCGGAAAAAACCATGATGGCGACCCTGCCGCCGGCCAGGCCATTGAACTCAGCCTCGACGGTCTGCTTGGCCGGCTCGGGCGAGAGCAGATACCCCAGGTATCCCATCGAGCTGCACCCGCCCGCAGCCGCGCAGGTGAGCAAACACGCCGCCAGCGCAGTCGATCTCGCCAGCCGGCGGAGAAGAGCGGGATGTCGCAGCATGTGTGTCATCGGATCGGCAGCTCCCCTGTCGCGACGCCCAAGGCCAGCTTCGTCGCCCAACCGGCGAGAATCCCCCCCACGGCGGCCAGCGCCCACCACAGCCGAGGCCGAAGCCTGCTGAACACGGGCGCGGCTGAGACAAGCTCGAAACCGCCGGCGACCGCCAGCGCTGCTGTCGCGGCGAAGATCACCACGCCGAACGGCTGGGCCTTCAAGGCCGCCAGGACGTCCCCGTGCGCCATCGCGGCCACGGAAGTCGTCACCCCGCACGTCGGGCAAGGCCAGCCCGTCCTGGCCAGCATGCTGCACGCCGGCAGGTGCAGTTGCCGGTGCGTGCCGGCCCCGCTGGGATACGGCTCAAGCGTCCCAGCCAGCATCAGCGCCGCCACTGCGGCGGCTGCGATGGCCCCCCCTCGCAGCCTCATCGCGAGTGAGCCGCGCGTCAACAGGCGGGGTGTGGGGACGGTTTTGTTGGCGAGTGCGCTACCCATGTTTCTTGGCGTCCGCGGAGAGGACTATGCTACCCGCCGGCGCGGCTGAAAACAAACCTTTCGCCCCCGCCTAGTGAAGCTGCCAGCGCCGCCGCAGAAGCCACTCGACACTGACCAGCACCACGAACGCGGCGAACAGCAGTGGGAAGTGGTACAGCCGATAGGTCCGCCCAGCGGGGGCAGCCTGGGTGGCCAGGCCGTGCCGGCTGACCATCTGCTCGATGAGTCGGCCCAGGTCCGCCAGCTCCACCGCCTGCCCGCCGGAGCGAGCGGCGACAGCCCGCAGGACCGTCCAGTCGGGGGCAAGCCGGTCGGCCTCGCCGGACGGGCCGGCTGCGAAGATGGCCAGCTCATCGGCGGCTATCGTCTCGCCGTCGGCGTCGACGGCCCAGGCCTTGATGACGTGCTGGCCGGCCTCGTTGGGCTTGGCCGTCGCGGTCAGCGTCGCGCCGGACCCGCCCGACAGCGACAGCAGTTGCGCCTCGCCGCCAGCCGGGGTGATCGTGCAGCGCAGACGCGACGGGTCGATCGGCGCGGCGTCGCCGTCGTCCGCCCAGACGGTGACCTTGCACGCCTGGCCGAGGCGGACGTACGCGCGGTCGACCCGCAGCAGGACGGCCGGCTCGGCCCGCTGCGTCTGGGCCTCGGCGGCGGCCAGGTAACGAATCAACTGCCGCCAGAACTTCTGGTATGGCCCGGCCGCCCCGGCTGCCTGCATCGGCAGTCGCCACCGCCAGGTAGTGTCAGCCGTGAAGGCCGCCGTCCGCCCGCCGCCAACCTGCTGGACGGCCAGGACCACCAGCGGCCCGGCCTGGTTGCTGCGCGTCGGGTGCACGGCCAGCACGGACGCGCCGGGCTTGGCGCCGACCACGGCCACGCAGCCGGCCAACTTCGGCAGCGACTCGGCGGCGGCGGGGACGTTCCCCGGCGACGGCAGGAACTCATCCATCCCCGCCATCGCCGGGTGGGCCGCGCCGGCAGCCGTCAGGTGGGGCAGGAAGGCGTCGGTCTCCTGCGGCTGATCTCGCCCGCCGACGGTGACCGGCAGGATGGCCTCGATGTCGCTGCCGCCATACCCGCCCGGGCCGAAGCTGCTGTGCCCGCCGAGCATCAGCAGCGCCCCGCCGCCGGCCACGAACCGCCGAATGGCGGACATCGCCGCTGCGCTCAGGAAGCTGCTGTCCAGGTCGCCGATGATGATCACGTCCAGGCCACGGAAGTCGTCGTCGCGCGCGGGCAGCGCGGTGATCCGGCGGCCGCCGATCGCGCCCTGCGACCAGAACTCGCCCCCGCTGACCCGCACGAGCGAGGCGAGCTGTATCTGCGGGTCGCCGTCGAGCAGGCGGCGGAGATACTTGTACTCCGGCCTGATTGAACCCTCGACGTACAGCACGCCGATCCGCGGATCGGTCACGAGCACGTGCAGCGGCGCGGAGTTGTCCTCGCTGATGGCCTCGGCTGGGTTCGGCGCGGCGGCTACCGCGAGTCGGCGCACTCGGCCGGCGTCGGCGGGCGCCTGGGCGGTCCACTTAAGCTCCGCCGTCAGCACTTCCGACGGCCCGGCGGCTGACAAGGTCGCGCTGTCCAGCACCTTGCCCGTATCTTCATCGAGCAGGCGGAGTGTCAGCGGCACGTCGACGAGCTGGTCGATCTGCACGGCTGCGCGGACGGAGGCGATTGTCTCGCTGGCCACGGCGAGCGGCGCGTCGACCGACGCGATCGCAATGTTCCGCTGGCCGGGCGGTAGGCGCTCAGCCGAACCGACGCCGGCCACATAGATGGGAGCCCCTGCCTGGGCCGCTGCTTGCGCGGCGTCGCCGGCGGCGTTGTGTATTCCGTCGGACAGCAGCAGCACCGCAGCGGGCCGCTCGCCAGCCCCGGCTGTGGCGCCGATGGCTGAGGCGATGTCCGTGCCGTCGCTGCCCGGCCCGGACGCCCTTAGCCCAGCGATCGCCTCCAGCGAGGCTGGCGGGTCGGGCGAGGCTGCGAAGGTCGTCCACGTGGGCTTGAACACGGATTCCAGCCGCTGCTTGTTGGCCACGAGCGCGGCGACGGCCTGGCTCAACCGCGGCGGCGCGCCGTCTTCGGCGGCGGTGGCCATTGAGCCGGAGCGGTCGATCAGAACGGCAAGCGGCGGCCTGAGCGAGAGTGGGTCAACCGTCGCGCGGATAGCCGGCTTGAACATCGCCAGCATCAGTGCGACCACGGCTGCGATCCGCATCGCAGTCAGGCCCGCGAGTCGTCCGGCGCCCAGGCGCGCGTACGCGCCGGCGTAGAACACGCCCATGGCCCCGGCGGCCTGGCCGGCGAGCAGTATCATCCACGCCGCCTCCGCCGACCGGCCCGCCAGTGCCGCAGCCGCGGCCACTCCGGCGGCCAAGACGACCGCCGAGGCGCCCAGCAGCACGACGGCTGGGCGATTCCGCGCCCGCTGCTGGCGGACGATCTCCACGACAACCGTCGGCAGCAACGCCGCAGGACCGGCCGCCGCACAGAGCAGGACCGCGCCCCGGCGCCACTGCCGCCGCGCGAACTGTCCGGCGGCCGCGGCCAACAGTATCAGCGCGATCGCCCCCAGCAGCGCGACGAGCACCGCCGGACTGGCCGCGGCCTGGAATTGAAGGGAAGGCTCGCCCATCGTCAGGCCAAACGTAGGCGCGCGGCGGGGATTTCGCAAGGTCGATAACCGTTGCCGCCCCCGCCTCGGCCGTTATAATCCCGAGGCGACCCCATCCAGCGGAGCGAACCATGTC
>CAYUYH010000175.1:0-5725 GCA_964449175.1 uncultured Planctomycetaceae bacterium | reverse complement strand
CCCAGCCGGTTCAGACCCGTCAGGACCCCTGGCCGACGAAGCCCGTGACCACTGACCCCGCCGATAAGCTCGAGGCGATCCTCACGCCCATCGCCGGGGCGTTCCTGCCCGTCCGCGACGCCACCGACCGACACTTCATCGAGGGCATGACCACGCGAACCGGCAAGATACCGTTCTGGCAGAGCCCCGACGGCAAGTGGCCCAGGGGCAAGGGCTCGCCGCTGACGTTCGACCCGAACTGGTACGAACACTGGACCAGCGACGACTGCCCCTCGCCCGCCGCGGGCGCGACCCCGCCGGCTGACAGGGACCTCGACGGCATGCCCGATGAGTGGGAGGCCCGCTACGGCCTGAACCCCGCCGACGCCGCCGACGGCCCGGCCGACAGCGACAAAGACGGCTACACGAACCTCGAGGAGTTCCTCAACCGCACGAACCCCCGCCAGTTCGTCGACTACCGCGACCCCGCCAACAACATCCACACACTGCACACCGGGCGCTAGAAGTGGTATGATCTGGTCCGTTGCACGTGCCCGGGCGCCGCGGCGCCCGGGCGGCTTGGCCATATTGCGCTTCCGTCCAGGACTTCTCATAGGAGCGATCGAACGATGACCTACTCACCCCATTGGCTCGCGGCCGTGGTGCTCGTGGTTGCCGCGGCGACGCAACTATCCCTGGCTCAGCGCGGAGGGGACCGCCCCCGCCCGCCGGAGCCCGTCACGCAGGCCCGCGACGGCTCGCTTGTGTACGAGCCGGACGCCCAAGGCAACCGCGTGCCGGACTTCTCGCATTGCGGCTACATGGGCGGCGATGCGGACATCCCCGACGTGCCGGTGGTCGTGGTCGTGCCGCCAGCCGACGGCGACGACGGCGCGCGGATCCAGGCGGCCATCGACTACGTCGCCTCACTGCCCGGCGACCGCAGCGGCGTCCGCGGGGCTGTGTTGCTGGCCAAGGGGCGATACGAAGTAGCCGGCCAACTGATCATCCGCGGCAGCGGCGTGGTGCTGCGCGGCAGCGGCATGGGCGACGACGGCACGGTCCTCGTGGCCACCGGCCAGGACCGCCGCACGCTGATCCGCATCGTCGGCGTCGACGACCGGACGGACCCGTTCGGCAAGGCGAACGTCGCGGCGATCACCGACGAGTACGTGCCCGTCGGCGCGACCGAGCTGACCCTCGCCCGGACCGCCGGCCTGAAGGTCGGCAACGAGATCATGATCCGCCGCCCCTCCACTCAGGAGTGGTCGATGGCGCTGGGCACCGCCAAGGAAGGCGGCTGGATGGGCGACTGGATGTCGCGCTGGAAGCCCGGGCTGCACGACATCACGTGGGACCGCGTGATCACGGCCATCGACGGCAATCGCATCACGATCGACGCGCCGATCACGATGGCCATCGAGTCGCGGTTCGGCGGCGCCGAGGTGCGCCCGTACCGCTGGCCGGGCCGCATCAACCAGGTCGGCGTGGAGAACATTCGCCTGGTCTCGGCCACCGACAAAGACCTCCCCAAGGACGAGGCACACAGTTGGTGCGGCGTGACGATGGACAACGCCGCCAACGCATGGGTGCGGCAGGTGACGTTCACGGGTTTCGCCGGCTCGGCCGTCGCCGTCTGGGAGACCTGCAAGCACGTGACCGTCGCCGACTGCATCTCGCTGGAGCCGGTCAGCGAGGACGGCGGGTACAGGCGGCACACGTTCTTCACGATGGGGCAGATGACGCTGTTCCTGCGGTGCTGGAGCGAGCACGGCCGACACGATTTTTCAGTCGGCTATTGCGCCGCCGGGCCGAACGCCTTCGTCTATTGCCAGAGCGTCGAGTCGCTTGCCGACAGCGGCCCCGTCGAGGACTGGGCCTGCGGCGTGCTGTACGACAACGTGAAGATCGACGGCGGCGGGCTGGACCTCAACTACAGGCGGTTCTACGGCGACAGCGCGGGCTTCTCCGCGGCCAACTGCGTGCTGTGGCAGTGCGCGGCCGCGCGGATGCACTGCGTCAGCCCGCCGACCGCGACGAACTGGGGCTTCGGCTGCTGGGCGGACCGCGTCGGCAACGCGATCTGGCGAGCGAACGACGGCTTTGTCAACCCGCAGAGCCTCTATCAGGGCCAGCTCGCCGACAGGTTGGGCAGAGAGGCGGCCAGCCGAGTCGGGGACGCGCCTCGCTACCCGCGAGGCGGATCGAGCCCGACAATCGAGCAGGCGGCCGAGGCGGTCGCCCTCTCCAGCGTGCCGGCTGAGACGGTGCTGACGCTCATTGAACGGGCGCAGCAACGCCGGCCTATTCCGACCGACGCGAAGGGCGCCAAGTCCGTCGATGAGCTGCCCCCTTGCCCCGCTGCACCGCCCGCGGCCGAGGACAACAGGCTGGCGCTCCGCAACGGCTGGCTGGTCTGCGGCGACAAGCTGCTGACCGGCGGGCGGACGGGCGGCGTCTGGTGGCGAGGCAGCATCGCTCCGCCGGTGGCGGCCAGGTTCCGTGACTGCCTCACGCGGTTCGTCCCCGGGCGCGTCGGCGTGGGCTACACCGACGACCTCGACCAGGTCACCGACCAGATGCAGGCCAGCCGGCGCGTGGTCAGGGACTATCACTACGGCCTGTGGTACGACCGCCGGCGCGACGACCACCTGCGCGTCCGCCGGGCCGATGGAAACGTCTGGCCGCCATTCTACGAGCAGCCTTTCGCCCGCAGCGGACAGGGAACCGCCTGGGACGGGCTGAGCAAGTATGACCTGACGCGCTACGCCCCGTGGTACTGGCTGCGGCTAAGGCGGTTCGCCGACCTGGCCGACCGCAAGGGCCTGGTCCTGCTGCACCAGAACTACTTCCAGCACAACATAATCGAGGCCGGGGCGCACTGGGCGGACTGCCCGTGGCGGTCGGCCAACAACATCAACGACACCGGCTTCCCCGAGCCGCCTCCCTTCGCCGGCGACAAGAGGATCTACCAGGCGCACCTGTTCTACGACACCACGCACCCGGTCCGCCGGGCACTGCACCGGGCGTACATCCGCCAGTGCCTCAACAACTTCGTCGGCAACACCAACGTCATCCAGTCCACCAGCGCCGAGTTCACCGGGCCGAGGGAGTTCGTGGAGTTCTGGCTGGACACCATCGCCGAGTGGCAGAGGGAGACCGGCAACGACGCGATGGTCGCCCTGAGCTGCACCAAGGACGTGCAGGACGCGATACTTGCCGACCCGGCCCGCGCGAAGATCGTGGACATGATCGACATCCGCTACTGGCACTACCAGGCCGACGGCAGCGCCTACGCCCCGCCCGGCGGGAAGAACATGGCCCCGCGTCAGCATGCCCGCCAGATGAAGCCGCGCCCCAGCAGTTTCGAGCAGGTGGTCCGGGCCGTCCGCGAGTATCGCACGAAGTTCCCCGACAAGGCGGTGATCTACTCCGCCGAGGGCGGCAACGCCGCGTGGGCGGTGCTCATCGGCGGCGGGTCGATCCCCGACGTCCGCAACCTCACCGATTCGGCGCTGCTGGCCGCGATTCCCAAGATGGCCCCCGCGAACCTCCTCGCCGACGCCGAGCGGCAGTGGTGCCTGGCCCAGCCGGGCAGCAACTACCTGGTCTACACCGCCGGCGGAAACGTCACGCTCGACCTGAGCGCCGCGGCCGGTGAGTTCGCCGTCAACTGGATCGACACGGACAGCGGCGGAATGGTCGCAGGCAAGCCCGTCAACGGCGGCGGCAAGGTCACGCTCACACCGCCCGGCCGCGGCCTGCGCGCGGTCTGGCTGACCAAAAAGACCCGGTGAGACCCGCCGGGTATTCATCACGATGCTCAATGGCGCCCCCGCCGCGGGGTCTCCGCAGGCGTCTTGACGCGGCCGCGACCGCCCCGCTACAATGCGCGCCGTCGTCGGCCGGCCTGCCGCCGCGGCGACGTTCGCGCGCGTAGCTCAATTGGATAGAGCGTCGGTCTACGGAACCGAAGGTTACAGGTTCGAGTCCTGTCGCGCGTATTCGCCTCCGGTCGCCGCGGCGACCTACGGCGGACCTGTTGCCCGTACCAGAAGAGGGTTTCCGATCCTCCGTAGCTTCGGCGCAGGAGGGTTCGAGCCCTCTCGCACTTATCCGCCTTCGCATGGGCCCGTTCTTCAAGGCACGTGCAGCCTCTGTAGGTGGGAGAGAACCGTCTATGGACACTGAGAACGCATGGTGGACGACGAAGAAGTCGATGGGACTCACGGTCATCCTGGCCGGTTTGGCCACGTCTGCCATCACGCTCGGCATCGTTCATCTGGTCGGCCAGGCGGACATCCTCATCATGGGCTTCTATGTCGCCGGGGTATTCCCCATCGGAGCGATCCTGGCGGGGCTTGCCGCCGGCAGCGGATATGGCATCGCGATCTTCCGCAAGGGAATAAGGGTCGCCGCCGCGGTCTGCGTGGTAATCGTCGTCCTGCAAGTAGCCTGCTATGCAGTCGCCGAGTACCTCGACTATCGGGCGGCGGACCCGACCTACGAGGACGGCACGCCGGTGGGCTTTGTGGAGTACTTCGACCACGTGACGCGCTCCTACTACTGGAAGGGCAGCTCGTCGGGCGATGAGCCGGGCGAGCCGCTGGGCGCGTGGGGCTACGGACTGAGGGCCCTTGAGGTCGCCGGGTTCGCCTTCGGCGGGCTGGTGTGGGCGATAATCGCCGCGGCGGCGCCATACTGCGACGCCTGCCAGCTCTACATGAAGAAGCGCACGCTTGTCGCGATCCCGGCGGCTGCGTCGGTCAAGGGCGTCCCCAAGGCTGATAGGCAGGCCGTCCAGGAGGACGCCTGGAGCAAGGCGATGAAGGAACTCGAGTCTCTGCAAGACCTGGCCAAGGCGGGCAAGCACCAGGAGTTCACCCGACGCCTGGCGGAACTGTCACCCCCCGGCAAGGCCGCCGGAAAGAAGCTCCCTCTCAAGATCCAGGTGGAAGGCGTCTGGTGCAAGCAGTGCGGCAAGGGCTATCTCAAGGCCAGCCGCGTCGTGCAGAAGGGCAACTCGACCACGACCACCGACCTGAGCAAGACGGAGATCACGCCAGAGTTCGTCAAGGCCGTGCCCGGCTTCGAAATCAAGGGCGAGACACTCAGCTAGCAGTCCGATTCACTACACCGGGCGCCCGAGCCCCGAACGGGCGATGGAAGATAGCTGGACTTCAGCAAGCTCCGTCAACCCACGCAGGACCCTGCTGCCCTCGCAAGGGCCAGTACCTCCGGACGTCACTACCTCGCACAGCCCCGAAGGGGCGGGAGAAGATACCCGGCGGCGTGAGCCGCCGGTCAACGTCCGTACAAGAAGGCGCAGAGCCCTGAAGGGGCGACAGAAGGCATGCCGCAGCCCCGTGGCCCAGCACTCTGCCGCCCCCTCGGGGCTTGACAAGATGGGGGCACCCACAACCGGGGGCTGACGCCCCCGGGTACCCTCTTCCGGCCCTCCGGGCCTCCGTACCGGCGGCCGTCCGGGTTCCATACCCACTGGGACACGTGTGGACCCACGGTATTGCGTCCCCGCCGTCGCCAGGGTATCTTCTTGGCGTCACTTGGGGAGAGGTTCACGTGACTAAGCAGCAGGTCATCGCCCTTTGGTTGGGTGTATCAGCAATCGTCGCGATGTGTTTTGTCCCCCCGTGGGTGTCGATTGGGCAGGGATCTTGGCGCAGCCAGGGGTACCACCCCCTTGTCAGCGAACCCCCCGACCTCTTGGAGGATGTCTGCATTGTTG
>CAYUYH010000174.1:0-5809 GCA_964449175.1 uncultured Planctomycetaceae bacterium | reverse complement strand
GTGTAAGGTTAGATCCCGACGGGGGCGACGTCATGGACACCATCCACATGACGGACATCTCCCGCAGCGGCATGGGCGCGATGTGCGATCGGCCGTTCTACCCTGGCCAGCGCATCGTCCTGTGCCTGCCCAGGTCCGACGGCAATGGCCGACGGAACATCTATGCTTCGGTGATCCGCTCCCGAGCCGGCGAAGAGGGCTATCGCGTGGGTCTGGCCTTTGACCGTGCGTCGGTGTCGACGTGGTACGCTCAGTCCGCCCCTGCAGTGGCCGCCTGAGCAAACCGACCGGCTTCGCGCCGCCCGCCCCCGCGCTGCCGTTGTAGCCGCTCTGGCCACCCCGGCCGAGACCCGCCACATCCGCATCTCCATTCCTGCCTTCCGCGCAGATGTCCTTCTGTCCGCCGAATGGCTCTGCCAGCCCCCGCCTGTGCGAGGATCCCCCTGCCTGACCCGGCTGCAAGCCGCCGGGGGCGGGGAGATTAGCCTATCTGGCGGCCATGCCGGACGAGGGGCGAGAATGTGCGATTTTGCAGACGGCCGGAGTGGGTTATGCTATAATAGGTTCTGTGCCGGTCGTGTCGTCCCACAGACGCCGGCCGGGTTGAGTGCAGCAGTGGCTAGTACCTTACCTAGTTGCAGGAGCCCCAGGATCACGGCGGCAGCGTGTCACGCCGCACCTACCTAGTGAGCTCCTACCGATAGGACGGGAGGATGGAGATGAGGAAGATACCTTTCCTGGCCGCGCTGGCCGTCCTGGTAGCGTCGGCCGCCGGCGCGTCGGCGGCTGACACGTACATGGAGTACATAGGCGCCGACAACACGAACTACGACGTGGCCACGAATTGGCAGGAGGTCGGCGGCACGGCTCAGCGCGTGCCTGCCAGTGGCGTCTACGACGAAGGGGCGTACATCCGCAACGGGTCTACCGTCACGCTCGACTCCATGGTCCCGGAGATCTACGAGCTGTGGGTCGGCGGGGCGTATGACCCGAACCTCTCCACGCCGCCAGCCAGCGAGCTGCATGTGCTCAGCGGGGCGGAGCTGATTGCCTACAACTCCTTCAATGTGGGCAGCGGTTACGAGGGCATGGTCCGGCAGACCGGCGGCAGCATCGCCTTGGGCGCGGACCTGCTCGTGGGCAACGGCGGCGGCAACGGCACGTACAACATGGCCGGCGGCGAGCTGACCGTGGACTTCGGCGGGTACGGCGCGAGGATCGGCTACGGCGACACAGCGGGCCTGTCGCAGGGCACATTCAACATGTCGGACGGCTATGTCGATCTGGTCGGCGGTACGACCACGCGCGTCGGGCTCAACAACGGGGATCCCAACAACGCCGTCGTCGGCGTGTTCAACCAGTCCGGCGGCGAGTTCTGGAGCTTGCCGACAATCGCAGAGAGGTTCTACGTAGGCTCCGGACCGAACGCCACTGGCGTCATGAACGTCAGCGGCGGCACCTGGTACAACAACAGTAGCCTCCAGGCGGGTGACGAAAAGGGCGGCGTCGGCTATATTAATGTCAGCCAGGCCGACCCGAACGTCCCGACGTACGTCTCCATTGGCGGCGGTGGTGGCATAGGTTCGCTGAACCTGGGCCATGCCGGGCCGGCCATGGGCCCCACCGACAACGTATCCCGCGGCTACTTCACGCAAACGGGCGGATCGACGTCGATTGCCTCGACTTGGCTGATAGGCTGGGGCGGATACGGTGAGGTGAACATCTCCGGCGGGTCGATCAACTGCGAGCCCGGCGGCGAGGACCCCGCAATCGGGCGGGCCGAAGTCATGGCGACCGGCTACCTGTCCCCGGGTGAGGGGACGTTCAACATGTCCGGCGGCTACTTCCGAATGGGGGGCAACAGGAAGCTCAAGATTGGCGCCGGCGAGTATACCGGCTCACAGTTCGACCCGAACTCCCCCCGCGCAGCCGGCGTCGGCATCATGAACATCACCGGCGGCAAGTTCGAGATTGACCGGGCAGAATCGGGCCAATACAGCGCCGCGGTCGAGATCGGACACCTAGCCTATAGCCACAGCTACGGCGAGCTGAACCTGCTCGGCGGCTCGTTCGAGGCCAACGACACGGTCGTTGTCGCCTCTTGGAACGCCTGCACGGGCGTACTCCGGGTCAACAAGGACGCCTACGTGTACATGAACGACCTGGAGATGCGCAGCACCTTCGAGCGCGTGGCCAAGTTGATCATCGACCTGGATGCCGAAGGCAACGGCTTCCTGAACCTGGGGGGCGCCATATTGGCCGGTACGCTCGACGTGCAGACCGGCGGCTACAGGCCCAAGGAAGGAGACAAGTTCCAGATCATCAAGTCCTACGGCTACACCAACGACTTCGAGGTGTTCGACAGCAACATAGCCAACGGCCTGCAGGCCGACCCCAGCGATCCGAACGTGACACTGCCCGCGTTCGGAGGCTCGATCGACGCGAACGACTACAGGGCGTATATGCTGACCTTCCAGGGCCTGACCTGGGGCGACGCCAACGGCGATCACGCGGTCGACGGCGGCGACCTGGCGCTTATGGGCGGCAACTGGATGCAGGGCTCGTCCGGGCCGTTCCCCGGCGACTGCAACCACGACACCTCGGTCGACGGCGGCGACTTGGCCATCATGGGCGGCAACTGGATGAACACCAGCGGCACCATGGCCTGGGAAGACGGCGATTTCACCGGAGACGGCAACGTCGACGGCGGAGACCTCGCCCTGATGGGCGGAAACTGGATGCAGACGGCGCCCAGCCTGGCTTGGGCAGACGGCGATTTCAACGGCGACGGCAAGGTTGACGGCGGCGACCTCGCCTTGTTGGGCGGCGCCTGGATGTGGACCCTGCCGACCCCGGCGCCCGGCCAGGCGATACCCGAGCCGGCCACGCTGGCGCTGCTGGCGATGGGCGGTCTCGCAGTGGTTCGCCGGCGAAGGTAGTCGCACAAGAGAACCAGGCCGGCCCGGCGCGATGCGGCCGGAGATCTGTGAAGGACAATGGCAAGGGCCTTGGCCGGTTGGCCGGGGCCCTTGCTTTCGTTGGGCGGCGCGGCAAGGAAGGCTGCGGCTGGTCATTCGCCGAGCCGATCGACCCGCAGCAGCCTGCTTCTCTTGCCGGTCAGGCTGAGCGTCAGCTCCCATCGCCGCGGCGGCAGGGCGTCGCCCGCGCGGTCTGCCCACTCGATCAGCACGACGCCGTCGGTGAGCATCTCGTCGATTCCCAGCAAGCGCAGCTCGGCGGCTGCGTCGGCGAGGCGATAGAGGTCCACGTGGAAGATCGGCACGGAGGCTGGATACTCCTGCACGAGCACGAACGTGGGGCTGGAGACCAGCCGCTCGTCGTCCAGGCCCAGCCCGGCTGCGATGCCCCGGACAAGGACAGTCTTGCCGGCGCCCAGCGGTCCGACCAGCGCCACGCAATCGCCGCGCTTCAGCCGGCCGGCGAATCCCTGGCCAAACTCGTGCGTCGCCTCCGGACTCCTGCTGCGGACCTCTTCCATGCGGGTGATTGTACCAGCGGCCGCTCGCGGCGGTAGGCCCAAGCAGGCGGGCCTCACACAACGGGTGCGCGGCAGAATAGTGGCACCTAATGGGAGTACGGGCTTTCCAGCCTGTGGCAGACAGCCTGGAAAGGCTGTTCCACGAAGAGGTGCCACAATCCGGCCGCGCACCTCACACAACCGGCTTGCGCGAACGTCGCTTGACAGGCGGCGGGTGCGGGGTGAACATCACGCTTCGCCTTTCGGCCGCTGGCCGGCGAGTGGGTGTCTGGGAGAAGCGTGCGATGATAGTGTTCGTGGTGAACTGCGGCAGCAGCTCGATCAAGTACCGCCTTTACGACATGGCCGACGAGTCGGTCCTGTGCGGGGGCGTGCTGGAGCGCATCGGCACCGGTCAGGCCAGGCTGCGGCATGTCCGCGGCGCGCCCGGCGGGGAAGGCTGCGAACACGACCAGCCAGCGGACGCGCCGGACCACACATCGGGCCTGAAGCTCATCCTCGGTGCACTGGTCGACCCGCGGCACGGCGTGCTCGGCAGCATCGACGAGATCAACGGCGTGGGCCATCGCGTGGTGCACGGGGGCGAGGGTGTGACGGCCTCGGCCCGCATCGACGAGAAGCTTATCGCGATCGTCCAGGCGAATTGCGACCTGGCGCCGCTGCACAATCCCGCCAACCTGGCCGGCATCCGCGCGGCGACCGCGGCCATGCCGTCGGCCGCACACGTGGCTGTGTTCGACACGGCCTTCCTGGCCACGCTGCCGCCTCACGCGTATCGCTACGCCATCCCGACCGAGTGGTACACGCGACACCACGTGCGCCGCTACGGCTTCCACGGCACGAGTCACCGCTACGTCACGCTGGCCGCCACCAAGCTGCTGGGCAAGCCGGCCGACGAGGTGAACCTCATCACCGTCCACCTCGGCAACGGCTGCTCGATGACGGCCGTCGCCGCCGGAGCGGCCGTGGACCACTCCATGGGCATGACGCCGCTGGAGGGACTGGTGATGGGGGCGCGATGCGGCGACATCGACCCGGCCATCGTGATGCACATGATGTCCCGCGGGCTCAGCGCCCGGGAGATCGACCACGCGCTGAACACGCAGTCCGGCCTGCTGGGGCTGAGCGAGCTGAGCAACGATATGCGCGACCTGCTGCGGGCGATCGACGCCGGCGACGCCAAGGCGGCGCTGGCGGTGGACGTGTTCGTCCATCGAGTGGTCAAGTACATCGGGGCCTACTACACGATCCTGCCGAGCGTCGATGCCGTCGTGCTGACCGGCGGGATCGCCGAGAACCGCCCGAGAATCCGGCGGCGGATATGCGACGCCCTCCGGCGGCTGGGGGCCGTGCCGGATGAGTCCCGCAACGCCCAAGCCGTCGCCGGCCAGGCCGCCGCCATCACCGCCGAGGGGGCCAAGTTGGCCGTCTGGGTCGTGCCCACCGACGAGGAGCTGATGATCGCCCGCGACACGGCCGAGATCGTCGCCGCCGCGGACGAATAGCCCGCAGGGCAGCCGCCTGCGGGGGTGCGAGGCAGAATAGTGGCGCCCAATGGCGGTACGGGGCGTCTAGCCTGTGGCGGGCAGCCTGGAAAGGCTGTTCCACGAAGAAGTGCCACAATCCAGCCGCGCACCCGCCCGCAGCCTTGGGGAGGATTTCCATTGGCATTGGCTCGTCCGGGGGCATATAAAGGGCGCAGGCACAGGACGCCCTTTCCCCGCAACGTCAGGAGCAACTGAGATGCGCACCGAGGTGAAGATCGGTATCGCCGTTGGTGTGATTGTCGCCATAGTGGCGGTTGTATACGTTGTCTTCCACGAGCCCGGCCCGCCGCAGGGCAAGCTGGCCGACGCCAATGCCGACCAGGCGCTCCAGGACAAGGTCATGCCCGGCCGCAACGACACCAGGGACACGCTTATCCCCGGGTTCGGCAGGGGCGGGACAGAGCGGACCGCTCCAAGCCCGGTAGGCCCGGCCATCAGTGAAACGGATCTCAGGCCGACCCCCGCGCCCCTCCCCGTCGCCGTGACGCCCGCGCCGGCCACGCAGCCTGTCAAGGCGACCGAACCGCTGGCGATCAAGCCGACTATCGCGACCACGCGTCCGGCGCCCGCGTCGCCGACGCTGGCCAAGATGACGATATACACTGTCCAGAAGGGCGACATGGGCTTCTGGACCATCGCCGAGAAGGTCTACGGCAAGGGGAAGGGCAAATATTGGCCTCTGATCGCCAAGGCCAACCCGGACGTCGACTCCAACAAGCTGCAGGTGGGCATGAAGCTGAAGATTCCGCCCATGCCCCAGTTG
>CAYUYH010000173.1:0-5846 GCA_964449175.1 uncultured Planctomycetaceae bacterium | reverse complement strand
ATGGTATGGCGCAAGCTTATATTCAGAAAATAGTTATGAAATAGACTCTAGTCAACAAGCTGCGCTCGCATGCTGACCAGAACCTGCCCGCAATCGTCAATGGTCAATAGTCAATCCTGGCTACTGGCGACTGACTACTGGCTACTGCTGTCCTGACTCCCGGCGGTTGCGTCGGCTGAAGACGGCTGCGGCGCCGAGGCCGAGGAGGGCAAGCGTTGCCGGTTCGGGGACCGCGGTGGCTGGGGGCGGGGGCGTCGGCAGCGTCCACATCCAGTTGCCGCCCATCAGCGCCAGGTCGCCGCCGTTGACAGAGCCATCGTCGTTGAAGTCGGCATCCCCCCAGCCGTAGTTGGGGTCCGACGTCATCCACGTCCCGCCCATCAGTGCCAGGTCGCCGCCGTCGACGGCGTGATCGCCGTTGGCGTCGCCGACGGTCAGGCCCTGGAACGTCACGAGGTAGCTGCCGGCGGCATTGGGGTCGACTCCGCCGGCAAACGCGGGCAAGGTCGCATTCGGGTCGTTGGGGTCGGCCTGCATGCCGAGTGTGATGTTGCTGACGATCGCGGCGAACGCCCCGCTGAAGCCGCCGTCAGCCGACATGATGGCAAAGTTGTCCCCCTCCATGGGCCTGGCCTCGCAGAGCATGTTCAGCGCCCCGCCCAAAGCGGCCGAGCCGGTGACGGAGACGAGGTCACAGTTGAAGTTGGGGTCGGCCTCTATCTCGACAGCGCCCGAGTTCAGCGTCAGGTCGCCGTCGACGGCAGTCTGGCCGATGGAGGCGCCCGGTGCAATCACGCCACCGCTGTTGGTCAGATTGAAAGCGACCTTGCCGGCCTGGAGCGTCCCGCCGGTGAAGTTGAAGTTGTACGCGCCGTAGCCTCTGTTCAGGACCGACGCCTTCAGCCGCCCGCCCCGGAGGTTGTACGTGCCCGACGCATAGAACCCGCTGCCCAGGCGGACCGTCCCGCCCAGCACGTCGTTGACCCCGCCGGTCTGCGTGAACGCCCCCGCGCCGGAGTTGCCGATGTACTCCAGTTCCGCGACGAGCAGCCCGTCGCCGCTGAGAGTGTACGCGCCGGTCGATGCCTGGCTCTGTCCCAGGCAGAGCATGTAGTCCACTGCGTTGGTCCCGCTGGAGTGGCTGACCGTGCCGCATCCGCCGGAGTAGCCCAGGTACTCAGAGTAGGCGTCGAGCGAGCCCCCGCTCAGGTCATACGTGCCGGTGGCGCCGGTGTAACTCCCCACATGGAGTTGCCCAACCACCGTATTCGTGCCGCCGGATTGTGTGAAGCTGCCGCGTCCGAAGTACCCCAGGTATTGGTCGTCCGAATGGATGGACCCAGCAGTCATGCTGTACGTCCCGGAAGCGCCGGGGTTGGCGCCGATGTACATGTACAGGCCGACCTCGTTGAGCCCGCCCGATTGCGTGAACGCGCCCGTTCCGCTGCGGCCGACGCATTGGACGCCCGAGCCAAGCGACCCTCCGCCCAGGCTGTATGACCCGCTGGCGGCGGTGCCGTAGGCCACGTCCAGGCCTCCGGTGACCGCGACTGTGCCGGCCGACTGGACGATCGACCCGGCGAGTGTGTCGCCGGCGCGGATGTAGCTGACGTCCACGGTCCCGCCGGCGATCTGCGCCGTCCCGCCGTTGTCCACGTAGGCCGTGTCGCCGGCGCCGGGCAGCGAGGGGTTCCAGTTGTTCGGGTCGTGCCAATCGCCCGCGGTGTTGGGGTCGGCCTGCCAATAGGTGTTGTCCGCCCCGGCCGCGGCGGCCAGCAGCAAGACGATCGCAGCCGCCAGTGCCACGCGGCTGCCCGCGCATGTCCGCGAATGCAGCATCATAGGTCCTCCTGCCGTCGGGCGAACTCCGCGAATCGGCAGCAATCACACCAGCCAGCCTTGAGGTGGGCACGGGCAAAGCCTGTCCGCCCCTGCCGGTTGAGATGACGCCCCCGCCGGCCCGCGCGCAGGCGAGGACGCCTATATCCTATCGCGATTTGACGTTATGTCAAGCCCCAGACGCCCGGATCATCGCCGCGGAGCCGCCGGGCCGGGGCCGGATGCCCAATGACAAATGCCGTATGCTAAATGTCAAATGTCCGGCGCGCCTGAGCCTGCCGCCTAATGCCCAGTGGCCTGGCTCGTCCGCGGCTCGACTCCGCTCGCCGAAATCCGTACCTCGAAGCGGAGCGGAGAGCGAAGGAGGATGCCTGGCTTGCTCCGGCGTAGCCGTTCCGTCGCCACAGCTATGGAGCGTCGGCGACTCGGCTACGCCGGGCCCCTTCCAGGCCTTGCCTTCGCCCCCGGCCGCTGCTAGGCTTGCTTACGCATGGAGCACACCACCACAGCGAGACGACCCATGATCACTATCAGTGCGTTCGCCGACGAGATCGCCGACGACCTCAGCAGCCAGATCGACATCTGCCTGGCCAACGACGTTCGCCACATCGACATTCGCGGCGTCAACGGCAAGAACGTCTCGCAGTTGACCGCCGCCGAGGCGGGCGAGTATCGCAAGCAGTTGGACGACGCGGGCATCTCCGTGCCGTGCATCGGCTCGCCGATCGGGAAGATCCGGCTCGACGAGGACTTCGACGCGCACCTGGAGCTGCTGCGACACTGCTGCGAGACCGCGAAGATCTTCGGCACGAACCTCATTCGCGTGTTCAGCTTCTACCCGGCCGACGGGCAGCGAATCGAGGACCAGCGCCAGGGCGTGATGGAGCGCCTGGCCGCGATGGTCAAGCTGGCGGCCTCGGCCGACGTGGTCCTCATGCACGAGAACGAGAAGGCTATCTATGGCTGCAAGCCGGCAGGCGTGCTCGACATATTCCGGACGATCAACTCCCCGCACCTGCGCAGCGTGTTCGACCCGGCCAACTTCGTCGAGGAGGGCGTGGCGCCTTACGACGACGCCTGGCTGGGCGGGCTGGGCGAGCTGACCGCGTATCTCCACATCAAGGACAAGACCCCGGGCGACCCGGCGTGCGTGCCGGCCGGGCACGGCGACGGGCAGATTCCCGAGATCCTCGCCGACCTGGCCCGGCGCAACTGGAGCGGGGTCGCGACGCTCGAGCCGCACCTCAAGGCGGCAGGGCAGTTCAACGGCTTCACCGGACCGGACCTGTTCGCCAAGGCGGCGACTGCGCTGAAGGCCCTGTGCGACCGCGCGGGGCTGGATTGCCGGTAGGCCCGCGGTTGCGGCTCTCATGGCACCGCGGCCGCGGCGGCGACGATGTCCGGTAGAAAGGAGTCGCCATGGACAGGCAGGAACGCCGCAATCATCGCCGGCTGCCGCTGCACCTGTCGGTCGCGCCCGTCCTAGAGACTGAAGGCCCGGGCGGCGACGAGTGGCTGACGAGGGACATCTCTTCCGGGGGCATGTACGTGCAGGCACCGCAGGCCGACGCGCCTGAGGTGGAGGCAACCCTGGAGTTCGTGATGTCCGTGCCGCCGGGGGCGGGCTATTACAGCAGCGAGGGCAAGATTCGCGGCAGCGGGCAGGTGCTCCGGCGCGACGAGCTAGCTGGCGGCGCGGCCGGGCTGGCCGTGCGATTCACCGAGCGGCTCGCGCTGGAGTTCTGAGGCCATCCGCGCACGCGCGCCCGCCGGCGACTAGGAGCCTCTTCTCCGCCGGCGCATCGCGGGCAGCCCGCGGGCAAGCGCAAAAAGAAGGGCCTCGGTTTTCACCGAAGCCCTAAGGGATCTAACCCCGCATCTTCATCGATGCGATTTTGCGAGTTCTGGTTCTAAGCCTTCACTACTTTGCGTCTAGACAGCCCTATCTGCGACGACGAATCAGGGCCAGTGCACCCAGGCCAAGCAACGTCATCGTTGCCGGCTCGGGAACCTGGAACGTCTCGTCGGTCGCTTGGCCAGTGGCATCCGCCGACTGGCTGCGAGCCCAGACCGTGGAGCCTTGGACCACGCCGACCTTCGCCACGATGATGGACTGTGTACGGTTGCCCGTCGGGACGGCCAACTGAGCGTACAGCTCGCCGAGGCCCAGATCAGGGCCCATGCCGGTACCCGGCGTGTCCACTATGCTGGCGTCGTTGGTCTCATCGGGGGTGACCGTTACGGGCGACCAGGTCAGGAAGCCCGTGGGCAGGAACTGCGTGTCCGCCGCCCAGGCATTGGCATCATTCATCATGGGGTTGGGGAGGGCCGAGTCGATCGTCTTCCAGTGCCCACCGTATACCTCATACCAATACTGGAACGGGTCACCGCCCTGGTTGGTGCACAGAGTCCCGCCGTCGTTGCCGATACCCAGCAAGACCGCGCCGACCAAGCCGTTGGGGTCGGAAATCTTCCCGGCGGCGTCGGTGGTGGCTTCCTGGGTGATCGTGTAGACGTCAACGACGGTAGTGCCGACGGTAACCGTTCCAGTCTTGGCTACAGTCGACATGATACCGGCTTGCGCCATTGCAGCAGCTAGGCATAGAACCATAGTCGCTACAAGCATCCTTTTCATGTCACTTCTCCTTCTCGCTTTTCTGGGGGGTTATTCCCTGCCTTATGTTCTCCGATAGTACATGCAAAACGATTACATGTCAAGGCACAAACTGCAACTGAACTGCTCCGCCTGTCTATTTGCGAACGGTGTTGCGCGGACTGTTGTCGGGGCCAAACCGAGCTGCACGGACATCAGGCTCCCGACTCAGTCAGAGCAGTGAGGGGCCAGAGCTTGTCCTCCCACCACAACTGACCGAAAGCTAGTATACTGCGGCGAGGGCGTTCCGTCAAGGGCGATCTGGGCGGGTTTGAGAGTAAGATTGGCCCCCTGCTGGCCGTCTCCCCGCCCGCCGCAACGGCCCGCCAAGGAGTCGCTTCGGCCTAAGTCCTGCCCATGCAGGCAGATACAGGCCTCCAGGCTCGTAACAGGCCGCGTTGCCCCCCTGCGGGGCATGGCACCGCGGGCTGAAGGCCGCTATACTACGCGGGCCAAGGAGATTACATGAGCAAGATACACCTGGTGGCCATAGACCTAGATGGGACGCTGCTGACATCGGCCAAGCAGGTCACCGAGACGACGGCTGCGATCCTCCGGTCCGCCCGGCAGGAAGCGGGCGTGCACATCGTGCTGGCCTCCGCCCGCCCGCCGCGCAGCGTCATGCCCTTCTACAAGCTGCTGGACCTGGACACCCCGATGATCAACTACAACGGGGCGCTCGTGCTCGACCCGCCGTCGGGCAGGCTGATTCTGCATCGGCCCGTCTCGGCCCGCATCGCCCGCGGGATCGTGACGCTGGCCCGGCGGAAGTACCCGGAGGTGGCCGTCTCGGCGGAGATCCTCGACCGCTGGTGCACGGACCGCCTCGACCAGGCCTATGTTACCGAGACGGGCAGGATGTTCCAGCCGGACGTGGTCGCCCCGACGAGTGAGTGGCTGACCGAGTCGGTCACGAAGCTGCTGCTCCTCGGCCAGCCGGATCGCCTGCTCGAGCTGGCGGCGGCTATCCTCCGCAAGTATCCCCGCCAGGTCACCATCATGAAGACCGACGAGCACCTGCTCCAGATATGCCACGCCACCGTCTCCAAGGCCAAGGCCCTGCGGGCGGTGGCCGGGGAGTTGGGCGTCTCGCAGCATCAGGTGATGGCCATCGGCGACAATGACAACGACGTCGAGATGCTCCAGTGGGCCGGCATCGGCGTGGCGATGGCCAACGCATCGGACGCCGCCCTGGCCGCGGCCGACCACGTGACCGACCATCACGACGCCGACGGCGCCGCCAACGCCATCCGCCGGCTGATCATCAAGGGCCTGCCGAGGAAGAAAAGAGGGACGAGGGACTAGAGTCTATTTCATAACTATTTTCTGAATATAAGCTTGCGCCATACCATAT
>CAYUYH010000172.1:0-5890 GCA_964449175.1 uncultured Planctomycetaceae bacterium | reverse complement strand
ATCCGGGAGCGGGCGCTGCGCTTCAGGGCCTGCTCGGCGCGGCAGCAGCCGTTGCGCCAGATGACGGAGGCGTTGGCCGACGACCGCGGCAGATACAGCACGCTGCGACGCGCGCCGAACATCACCGGCGCCTCGGCGGCGATCATGGCCGCCACGTCGTCGGTGTCCAGCGACTTGAGACGAGTGGTCAGGCGGGCTACCTCTTCGGCGGCCACGCGCATGCCCTTGTACGTCTGGAGCTGCTGGGCGATCACGTCGCGGCTGGAGAGCATCCCCACCGGGGTCTGCCCGTTGGTCACCAGGATGTGGCGGATGCCGTTGGCGATCATGATCTCCTGCGCCTTGGCCGGCGGGAGCGACGCGTCGCACGAGATGACCTTCCGGGTCATGATCTTTCTGACGGGCGTGGCCCGCGGGTCAAGGTTCCCCGCCACCAGGCGGTTCAGCACGTCACGCTCGGTGACTATGCCGAGAATCTTCCCGCTGTCCCCGCGGACGACGAGGCAGCCGAAGTGGCCGTCGCGCATCTTCTTAGCCGCCTGCGCGACCATGCAGTCCGGAGCGACGGTGGCTACCGTCTTGCCCCCCTTGGCTGCGACCTGGCCGGATCGGCTCGCGGATTTGGCACCGCGCGTTGCAGTAGCTGGCAAGGCTAGCTCCTTTCGCAAGACACACGCCTATCTTCGCCGGAAACAGGCCCCGCCCCGGCGTTCTGAGAGTCATATCGGCATTCTGAGCGGGGACTTAACTAAGCCCAGCCCTCCCCGGAGGCCGATTCCGCAAGGCCGGGGAACGCCAGACCAAGAGACAGGGACCAGGGACCAGGGACCAGGCGTCAGGCATTAGGCATTTGACATTGATCATTCCGCATTGCGCCCGAGGCCTACAGCTCGCGCCTCTCGCTGTGACGAGTCAACCAGTCGACGAGTCAACGAGTTAGCCGGTTGACGGTTTGGCTGATTGACCAGCCTGCGCCGCCCCTCCTCGCGTCGCGGCAGCCCGGTATTCCTGTCCTCCGGTCTTGATCGCCCCGCTCGCCTTCCGCGGGCGCGCGGCCTATAATGCGCCCGACTGGAAGGAGCCTTGCCATGCGCATATTGATCGCGTTTCTGGCGTTGACGATTGTCGCAGAGGGCACGAGCTGCGCGCCAGCCGCCCGGCCCGCTGAGCCGGAGAGCCAGCCGATGGCCGAGCCGACGCCCGAGCCTGCGACCCAGCCGTCGCCCGAGCTGTCGGCCAACCCGGCGACCGCCCCAGCCGTCGAACTCGCCGAGCGATACTTCAACCTCGCGGAAGGCTACTCCATCCGTCCCCCGGCCCGCGCAAGTCGCGTCCAGCAGCGTGCGGCCTCGCGGTCAGTCGTCTGGTCCGCCCGCGACAGGACCACCGGGGCAATTGAATGGCGGTTGATCGCCCTGCGACAGTCGACCGACGTGACGGAGGGTCAACTCGAAGATCGGGCCAAGCAGATGGCCGAGGACATGGACAAGAAGGACGAGTTCGTGGTCCAGTCCAGTCGGGTCATCACTGCCGGCGGACGGAAGGCCATCGACCTGCGAGTGGTCCAGACCATCGAGAGGGGGCAGTTCTGGCAGCGGTACGTATACGTCCTGACCGCGCCCGGGGAGCTGTTCCTGCTGCACATTTTCGGCCCGGCCGCCGACCGCGAAGAGCTGCTGGCAGTGCACGAGGCGGTGCTGGGCAGCCTGGAGCTGCTGGACACCGAGAAGCTGCTCAAGCAGCGCCAGGCCAACCTCGCCGCCGGGGGTGAGCTGCTGGCATCGATCACCGCTGAGAAGCTCGCGGCCGTCGTCGAGCCGCGGGACACGTGGTTCCTGGTCACGCAGTTGCACAACGAGATCGGCTTCATGGTCGTCCGCGAGCGCGCCACCAAGGTCTACGGGCGAGACGGCGTGGAGGTCAAGGCCTGGTCGCTGCTGCACGTGGCCGGGGAGCCGTCCCGGCAGGTCGCCGTGGTCATGCTTGCCTCGGCCGACCGCGTGATGGAGAGCTGCACGTGGGCTATCGGCGCCGGCGGGGCCGGCAGCAGCGCCCTGAGCATGACCAAGGACGGCAACAAGCTGCAATTCGCCATGCCAGGACAACTCGGCGCCCGCGAGAGGACCACTGATACACATCAGAAGGTCCTGGACGAGTCGGTGGCCCCGAGCTACCTCCCGGTGGCGATGAGCATGATGCTCCCGCGACTGATGGACCTGGCCAAGCCCCGGTCCTATGGCTTCGCCGCGTACGCCGGCTACGGCAGCGAGTTGGACGTCAGCACGTTCACGGTCGTCGGCCCCGAGGAAGTGGAGTTCGGCGGCCGGGAGGTTCGCGGCTTCCGCGCCACGACGCGAGCGGCGGAGGACGCCGAGGAGGATCTGCTGCTGTTCGACCAAGCCGGCCGACTGCTGCGAAAGGACAGTCCCGGACACACCGTCATGGAACGCTCCACGCGGCAGGAGGTGCTGGAGCGTTTCCCCCCGGCCAGGGAGATGCTCAACCAGATCGACGCGGACTAGGCGCCGCCGCGGCGGGGAGCCAATCGAGGTGAGATGATGAGCGAAGACGTATTGGACGTGGCAATCGTCGGCGGCGGGCCGGCGGCGCTTGCGGCCGCGCTGTACGCCGCGCGAGACCGCTACCGGACCGTGATACTGGAGAAGAATGGCCTGCCCGGCGGGCAGATCATGCTCACCGAGCGGATCGAGAACTACCCCGGCTACAGGACCGTCACCGGGCCCGACCTCGTGCGGACGATGCGCGAACAGGCCGAGGCGTTCGGCGCCGAGATCGCCGTCAACCAGGCCGTCGACGCCCTCGCCCACCGCCAGGATGGGACCGTGGAGCTGGGCGTCAACGACGGCGAGAAGACCTATCTCGCCCGCGCGGTCATCCTCGCCCCCGGCAGCGACTACCGCCAGCTCGGCGTGCCCGGCGAGGACGAGATGCGCCGGGCCACGCGCGTCAGCTACTGCGCCACCTGCGACGGGGCGTTCTACCGCGACAAGCACATCCTCGCCGTCGGCGGCGGCAACACCGCCGTCGAGGACACGATATACCTGGCCAAGCGATTCGTCCGCAGGACCACGATGATCCACCGCCGAAAAGAGTTCCGCGCGCAGCAGGTGCTCGTGGAAGAGCTGTACGCCACGGCCAAGGAAAAGGACATCGACATCAAGCTGCCGTACGTGCTGGAGGAAATCGTCCCCAACGCCGACGGGACCGAGATCGACAACGTCAAGATCCGCAACGTCGAGACGGACGTGATCGAGGAGCTGAAGGTGGACGGCGTGTTCATGTTCGTCGGGATGGCGCCCAACACCGGCTGGCTGGCCGGGGCCGTCGAGATGAACGACGCCGGCTACGTCGCCTGCGACCCGACGACGCTGCGGACTTCCATGCCCGGAGTGTTCGTCGCCGGTGACTGCCGCCAGCGGGCGGCCATGCAATTGGTCACCGCGTGCGCCGACGGCGTGCTGGCGGCAATGATGCTGAAGCACTACTTCCGCGACCCGGCCTCGTGGGCCAAGCCGGTCGCCGAAGGCGCCGCCGGCGGCGGATGGTAGAACGCCGCCTGCGGCGAATGCCCAATGCCGAATGTCAAATGCTGGATGCTCAATGCCCAGGCCCGAGTGCCTACTCACCAATGCCTGTTGCCTAATGCCTGGTCCCTAGTCCCCAGTCTCTTCCCACTTCGCCAAGTCGCCGACGCCCCATAGCTGCGGCGACGGAGCGGCTACGCAGGATTCAGTCCCTGGCTCTCAATCCGCAATTCGCAATTCGAAATCCGCAATCAGCGATTGCCCCGTTCGGCCGGGAGCGTGCCTACAATTCAATAGCCCAGACAAAGGGCGCGAACCTTTAAAGGAGCCATGCCATGAGGCATAGGACGCCTGTTCACCTACTAGCCGTCGGATTGATTCTGGCCGGCATCGTGGTCGGTGTCGGTTTTGCCGCCACATACGCCACCACAGCTCCGGCTGAAGGCGCTGCACTCTGCGCAAGATGTGCCGCCGGCACGGGCCCGTTGTGTCCGATGTGTGCCGCCAAGGCCGGCACGACCTGCCGAAACTGCGCCGCCGGCGCGGCCAAGCTGGCTGAGGCGCTGAAGGCCATCGACGCCGCTCACCAGGCCGTCCAGGCCGGCGACAAGGACGCCGCCGTCGCCGCACTGGGCGAGGCCAAGGCCCTGGTGACCGCGGCCCGCAAGGCCCTGATCCCGCCGCCGGCGGGCGTGGTAAACGCCGTCTGCCCGATCATGGGCAACAAGATCGACCCGGCCAAGGTGCCCGACTCGCTCATACGCGAGTACAAGGGGCAGAAGGTCGGCTTCTGCTGCGCCGGCTGTCCCGTCGCTTGGGACAAGCTCTCCGACGCCGAGAAAGACGCCAAGCTCCAGGCGGCCTTACAGAAGTAGCCATAGTTGCACGGAAGCTGAAATAACCCGCCAATGGAGGGCGCAGCGGACACGAAGCACGAGGGCGAGCCGTTTGGCCCGCCCTCGGTGTTTCGCGTGTTCTTTGCGATCCGCGCACTGGGCGGCCGGGCTCCTGCCCCGCCGCCGGCTGCATGTTGGTTGGCGCGCAAACGCGCGGCGGGGCAAGAGCCCCGCCGCGCCAAGACATGCTTGTCTATTCCAGTTGCGTCCGCAGGCCTGGCATGTTACTCGGCTGCGTCGACGATCCTGAAGTCGCCGTACATGACCCGATACGGGCCCTGCCCAGCCGACTTGACGTTCTCGGTGAGCTTGTAGCGGCAGATGATCTTCTCTGCATCGCCCACGGCCACGCCCGCGCCGCTGTACTGGAGGTCCTTGACCAGGTGTGCGAACTGGCTCATTCGGACCATCGGCATGACCATCTTCTTCATGACCTTTTGGGCGGCTTCCTGGTCCGACAGACCTTCAAACTCCTCCTTCTGTACCTGCATCCTCTTCATGAGCTCAGGCGTGGGCGTCAGCGCCTCGGGGAAGACACCGCCGTTCCACTCCGCCATCTGGCGCAGGCCCGCGACCAGGTCGTCCTCGCTCAGATCGCCCATGGGCATATCGATGTTCATGAGCTTGTAGCCCTCGGGGACTTCCATGCTGAACAGGGACTCGTCCAGCGGCATGCCTATCGCAAAGTCGCTCATGGTCATCTTGCCGAAGCCCATCATCTCCATGTCCATGGTCACCGGCGTACCCGTCTTGGCGTCTACCCAGATGTCCATGACCTGCTGATTCGCCGTCACGTGGAAGCCCTTGACCTCCCGGCCGTCGATGGTCTTCGTGCCCAGCTCTTCGGCGTCGCCCTGCACCATCTTCCTCATCTCAGCGACGAAGTCCTTGTTCTGCTCCTGGAGGGCCTGGGGAAGCTGCCCGATGTTAACCTTCACAGCCTGCTTCTCGGAGGGGATCAGCGAGAGTATCTGGCCGGTCTTGAAGTCGATCGTGACGACAGCCTTCTCCGACATGCCCGGGATGGTCATCTCCTCGCGCAGCCGGCCGGGATCCTTGTAGTAGAGGTCCATTTCCATGTGGGTAGGCGCGCCGGGCGCCAATTCCGCCACAATTTCCATGCTGATGTGCACCGACATCGTCTGGGCCTGCTCGATCTGCCGCCGCACTTCCGCGAAGGCGACCGTGGCGCCGCCCTCGAATGCGAAGTACGCCGCAACAGTCAGGCCGACAAACAGCACCACTGCCGCGGCTATGCTCATAACCCGTTTCATGGGGAATCTCCTTGTCTTGATCTTGATCGGCGCCGCCTGGCCGCCCGGGGCAACCTGGCCGTCGAGGCCGTTAAGCGTCGCCAGGACTTCCGCCGGAGGCCCCGGGGGCGCCGGCACGCCGCGGAGGGCTTGCGTGGCCCGCTCGAGTGCCTTTGTGTCCTCGTGTCCGTCGCGG
>CAYUYH010000171.1:0-5894 GCA_964449175.1 uncultured Planctomycetaceae bacterium | reverse complement strand
GGGCGACAGGGTCCAGTTCATCTTGCGGTTCCGCGGCAGGGAGCTTGCCCACATAGACGAGGGGCAGAAGGTCTTCGCCCGCGTCAAGGAGACGCTGTCCGACGTGTGCAAGGTGGATCGCGACTACCGCAGGGAAGGCCGGCGCATCTCCATGGTGCTCGCTCCACTGGGCCACGGCCATGGCGGCGGCAAGCCCAAGGCCAAGAAGCCAGCCCCAGCCGCGGAGGCCGCCCCAGCCGCCGAGCCTCAGCCCGCCGCGGCGACCGAACAGCCCCCCGCCGCGGAGGCGCCAACCGACAGGCCGCCGGCGGATAACTCCGCGGCCCAGGCCCCGCCGCCGCCCGCGGCAGACCAGCCACCGGCCGACCAGGCCCAACCGCCAGCCTAGCCTCGCCAACTGCGGCAGGCGGACACGACGATCAGCGGACACCTGGCGGCGAGTCACAGTCCGCAGACGCCCGCTGCCTAATGCCTGGTGCCCGTTGCCTATTGCCTAATGCCTATTCCCTAGTGCCTGTCTGTTTGACAGTTGCCGCCTGCCCGCGGCGGTGGTATCCTGCCCCGCTACCGTGGATTTCAGCGAATCGAGAAGGCTGGCACTATGAACGTCTTGATTACCGGCGGGGCGGGGTTTATCGGGTCGCATCTTGCCGAGGCCATGCTGGAGAGGGGTTTCTCCGTGTCGATCGTGGACGACCTGTCCACCGGCTCGATGGCCAACATCGCCCACCTGCTGGGGCGGGGGGGCTTCCGCTTCGTCCGCGAGACCATCCGCAACGCCGCGACCATGACCGCCCTGGTCGACCGCAGCGACGTGATATTTCACCTGGCGGCGGCCGTGGGGGTCCAGCTCATCGTCGAGCAGCCCGTGCACACCATCGAGACCAACATCCACGGCTCGGAGGTCGTGTTGGACCTGGCCAACAAGTTCCGCCGGAAGATCGTCGTCGCGTCGACCTCCGAGGTCTACGGCAAGAACACCAAGGTCCCCTTCAGCGAGGACGACGACACCACGCTGGGCTCGACCCGCTACACGCGCTGGAGCTACGCGTGCAGCAAGATGGTGGACGAGTTCCTGGCGCTTGCATATCGCGAGCAGTATGGGCTGGAGACGATCGTCTGCCGGTTCTTCAACACGATAGGCCCTCGCCAGACCGGCCAGTACGGCATGGTCGTGCCGCGGTTCGTGCGGTCGGCGCTGGCCGGCGAGCCGCTGACGGTGTTCGGCACGGGCGACCAGAGCCGCTGCTTCTGCAACGTCGCGGACGTGGTGGCGGCGCTTGGTGAGCTCATCGATTGCGACGGGGCGGTCGGCGAGGTCATCAACATCGGCTCGGACCAGTCCGTCACCATCAACGACCTCGCCCGACAGGTCATCTCGCTGACCGGATCGAAGTCCACGATCCGCCACATCAGCTACGAGGAGGCCTACGGCCGACCGTTCGACGACCTGCTCGTGCGCGTGCCCGACCTGGCGAAGATCCACAAGCTGATCGGCTACAAGCCGCGATTCGACCTGACTGCGACACTCCGGCAGATCATCGACCACGAGCGGTCCGCTGGCGCAGCCGGCTAGAAGGACGAACACATGGCCAAATACTTAGTCACCGGCGGGGCCGGATTCATCGGGTGTAACCTCGTCAGGTTCCTGCTGGACAAGGGCCACGATGTTGTCGTCGCCGACGACTTCTCGACGGGCAAGCGGGCCAACGTCGCCGACATCGCCGAGCGCATCGACCTGCGCGAGGCCGACATCCGCGACCGCAAGGCCATGGACTCCGCCGTCGCCGGCTGCCAGGTCGTGTTCCACCAGGCCGCGCTCGGCTCGGTGCCCCGCAGCGTGGCCGACCCGCTGACCAGCCACGACGTGAACGTCAACGGCACGATCACGATCCTCGAGGCGGCGCGCGCGGCCGGGGTGAAGCGGGTGATCTTCGCAGCCTCCTCCAGCGCCTACGGCGACCAGGCCGCCTCGCCCAAGCACGAGGCGATGGCCCCCCGCCCGATCAGCCCATACGCCGCCGGCAAGCTCGCCTGCGAGGGCTACATGAGGGGCTACGCCGCCTCCTACGGACTGGAGACGCTCTGCCTGCGGTACTTCAACGTGTTCGGCCCATACCAGGACCCCGAAGGCGCCTACGCGGCGGTGATACCAGCGTTCGCCAGCAAGCTGCTGAGCGGGCAGCGGCCCGTGATCTTCGGCGACGGCGAGCAGAGCCGCGACTTCTGCTACATCGACAACGTCTGCCAGGCCAACTGGCTTGCGGCCAACGCCCCGGCCGAGGCCTGCGACGGCCAGGCCATCAACATCGCCTGCAACCACAGCACGACGATCAACCAGGTCGCCGCCCAGCTCAATACCCTGCTGGGCACCAGCCTCGAGCCGATCTACAAGGACGCCCGGGCCGGCGACGTGAAGCACTCCCTGGCCAGCGTGGCCCTGGCCGGGCGGACCATTGGCTACAAGCCGGCGGTGTTCTTCGAGGAAGGCCTGGCCAAGGCGATCGACTGGTACACCGAACACCTGGGCTAGCCGCCCCACCCACCGGGCGGCGCCGGCCCTTGGCCTGGCCGACGACGGGGAACAGCCCCGGCAGCCGGCTCGCCAGTCTCGCGTCGCGGAAGATGGCTAAGCGATTTCTGGACATAATGTTAAGTCTGATCGCCCTGCTGGTTCTGGGCGGGCCCATGCTGTTGCTGGCCGTGGCGATCCGCCTGGGCTCGCCGGGGGCGGCACTGTTCTGCCAGACCCGGGCCGGCTGGCGAGGCAAGCCCTTTACAATGCTGAAGTTTCGTACGATGCGTGCCGATGTTGATCCATATGGGCGATCTCCCCGCGGCCCGGAAGACTCCAGACTGACCCGCCTGGGGCGGTTCCTGCGGGAGAAGAGCCTGGACGAGCTGCCCCAGTTGCTGAACGTGTTGGCCGGGCAGATGAGCCTGGTCGGGCCCAGGCCCCTGTACCTCCGCCAGGCGGAGCGGTGGGACGAGCGCCAGCGCAGGCGGCTGGACGTAAGGCCGGGGCTGACCGGCTACGCCCAGGCGTTCGGCCGCGGCGAGCTGACGCATGAAGATAAGATAGAACTGGACCTCCACTACGTGGATAATCAGAGCCTCGCCCTGGACCTGCGTATCATGCTCAAGACGGTGGCCTCTGTGTTCTCCCGTCGCGAGAGCGTCTACGAGCATCGCTACAGCCGAGACAAGGAGCGCGAAGGCGATTAGCAAGCCACAGTTGAACATCCTGTTCACGTGTGCCGGGCGGCGTGTCGCCCTGATGCACGCCTTCAACCGCGCCAAGAAGGAGCTGGGCGTGAGGGGCAAGCTCATCGCCACCGACATCACGCAGGCCTCCCCCGCCTTCCAGAAGGCCGACCTGGGCCTGCTCGTGCCCCCCGCCCGACGGGCTGAGTACATGCCCGCGCTGAAAGACATCGTCAAGAAGCACGACGTCGGCTTGCTCGTGCCGCTGACCGACCTGGACCTTCGCAGCCTGGCCCGCCACCGCGACGAGTTCGCCGAGATGGGATGCACGGTCATGGTCGGCTCCGAGCAGGCGGTGACACTCTGCCGCGACAAGGTGAAGACCAACGACATGATACGCAGGGCCGGCCTGGCTTCGATCAAGACTGTCACCCTCAGCCAGTTCATGCAGAAGCCGTTCTACCCCTGCTTCGTCAAGCCGATCTCCGGCTACGCCGGCGTGGGCACGGCCATCATCCGCAACGACAAGCAGCTCCGTGGGCACGTGCAGACGTTCGGCGAGCTGATGATCGTCCAGGAATACGTGCCCGGCCAGGAGTACACGCTGGACGTCTACCGCAGTCGGGACGGCAAGATCCGCTGCGTCGTGCCTCGCCAGCGGCTGCTGGTGCGAAGCGGCGAGGTGGAAAAGGGCATCACGGTCAAGGACGAGGAGCTGATCAACAGCACGATAACCTTCGCCGAGCAGCTGGACGGCATGTGGGGCGTGTTCTGCTGCCAGTGCCGTCGCAGCGGGACCGGGCCGGTGCGGTTCTTCGAGATCAACGCCCGCTTCGGCGGCGGGGCGCCGCTGTCGATCGCCGCCGGGGCGAACTTGCCGCTGTACCTGCTTCAGGAAGTGCTGGACCTGCCCATCACCGCCGAGATGGGCAACTTCACCGACCGGCTGCTCATGCTGCGATTCGACGACGCCCTATTCATCCAGGTGGACGAGGGCGTGGAGACCCTGCCGGGCTACACCGTGCCGAGGTTCCATTAGGCTCTGTCTGAGAACGCTGACGTAGGCCCGAGAGCGCGGGATTTTGCGGGCCTGGCAAGGACGGCGAAGCAGGCGAATCCCGCCGATTCGTCGATGCAGCCGGACGGGGCCAGCACGCGAAAGACCCGCTCGAAGCCCGTCACCGGGTTTTCAGGCAGGGCCAAGGCCGCCCGGCGTGCCCGACGAGTCCGCACCGCAACAGGACCGAGACGATGGCCGACTCCGACAACCCCCCCGTTCAGGCCGTGGTCTTCGACCTGGACGACACGCTGTACGCCGAGCGCGACTACGTCCACAGCGGCTACCGCGCCGTAGCCGACCACATCCGCCGCCGGCTCGGCACCGTCACGCGGTATGAGCGGTACATGTGGGACCTCTTCCTGGCCGGGCAGCGGGAGAAGATCTTCGACGCCGCCGGCAGTCACTTTCGCCTGAACCTGACCAAGCAGCAGGTCGCCGAGCTCGTCGAGGTTTATCGCAACCACGCCCCGGCCATCCGCGCGTACAGCGGCGCAGCGGACATGCTGGCCAGGCTGCACGAGCAATACCGGCTGGGGCTGCTATCGGATGGCCTTCTCCCGGCCCAGCGGCTGAAGCTGGAGGCGCTGAAGCTGGAGCGGTTCTTCGACGCCGTCGTGTTCACGGAGGAGCTGGGCAGGGACTGCTGGAAGCCCTCGCCGGCCGGCTTCGAGGAGATCGCCAAACAGCTCGCCGCGGCGGCCTCGGCCTGCGCCTACGTCTCCGACAACCCAGCCAAGGACTTCGTCGCCCCCAATCGCCTCGGCTGGCGGACGGTCCAGTACCTCCGCCCGGGCCAACTCCACGCCCACAGACCCGCCCCCGCCGACGGCCTGCCGCAGCAAGTCGTCAAGTCTGTCGATGAGCTCCTCGCCGCCTTACGATAGGCCGGCGGGGCTGGCACTCCCATGGGGTATTTGAACATGCCTTCTTGGGCGATCCTGGAATGATCTCCTTGCCTCCTCACGGCCCACTGGGCTAACGTCTCTCCTGCCAGAGCGGCGATTGGCGTCTTCCATGACGGCAGCAACTGAGACCACACATCACTACTTCGTGGACGAGGCTGGGGACCTGACCCTGTTTGGCAGGCGAGGGAGGGTTCTGGTCGGCAGTCCGGGTTGCAGCAAGTTCTTCATGCTCGCGGTTGCCCAGCTCTCCAATCCTGATCGTGCGGCCGCCGAGTTGGGCGACCTGAGGCAGAAGCTCCTGGACGATCCGTACTTTAGGGGCGTCCCATCGATGCAGACCGACGCCAGAAAGACTGCGATCTTCTTCCACGCGAAGGACGACCTTCCCGAGGTGCGAAGGGAGGTATTCAATGTGCTGCCTTCGCTGGGAGCCAAGGTACAGGTCGCCATTCGACGGAAGACCCAGCTGGTTACCCTGGCCAAGGTACTGCACGCTAGCGGCAGACGGCTTGACGCCAACATGGTCTACGATGACTTGGTGAAGCGCCTGTTCCGTAATCTTCAGCACAAGGCCGACGTAAATCGAATCATATTTGCCCGGCGAGGCAAGAGCGCCAGAAGGGACGCGCTGCAGAGTGCACTTGCCAAGGCTAGGGCCAACTTCCAGCGGAAATGGGGCAAGAGCACCAGTTCCCGGTCGCTGATCTCCTCGGAGTTCTCCAGGG
>CAYUYH010000170.1:0-5911 GCA_964449175.1 uncultured Planctomycetaceae bacterium | reverse complement strand
GTGTACAAGGGCAACGTGTACAGCAACCCTCAGCAGTATTACATGGCCGACAAGAACCCCAACTTCGACGGGACCAGAAGCAGCGACCTGACGGCATGGACGAGGGTGCCGGCGATGTCGAAGTCCGACATCAAGATCAACATGAGCCCCAACCATCAGGGCGAGCACATCAACGTGGTTAAGGGCGACAGCCAGGCCAGTGGTGAGAAGAGGGCCGACATCGGAGAGCTGGCCAACGACGGAAGAAGGGCCCATCCGTACGACGTTATATACACCACCTACGGGGATAGGGCAAACGCAGACAAATGTGAAAGCGCGACCAAGACGGAGTACTGGACTGACTGGAGAGACACCAACGACGCGTTCCTCTACGGCCCGATCACACACGAGTAGTAGTGATCGGGCGTTGGAGCGGCTCAGCCGATTGCCCGGACGCGGGGGCCGGATGAGCTGACGCTGGCAAGAGCACTGGCGAGGCGACGAGGCAAACCTGCCCGTCGCCTCGTTCTTCTGCGCGGGTCGAGGCCAGCCGCCGGCGGGCGACCTGCCTTGCTGCCGACCGCACCAGGTCCTATAATTCATGGAATATGATCTTCCAGCCGCGTGGATTGGCCGATTCCACGAAAGGGCCCGCGGCTGCCCCCACCGGGTTCGCGCCGCGCCAAGCCAGTTGCGAGGCACAGCCTGACCGGGAGCCCGGCGCCGTAGGGGCCCGGGCGGATCGGCCTACATACGAGTGAACTTGAGGTTACACGAGCGCGATTCACAATGAGGTGCGGCCCTTGGAGCTGAACATCACACTGGAGCAGCCTCACAAGCGCGGGCTGCTGTTCGGCCCGGCGGATCGACATCTCAAGATGATCCGCCAGGCACTGGACGTGCAGGTCTTCGCGCGCGACGGGCAGATCAAGGTCACCGGCTCGGCCACCAACGTCTCGCGCGCGGCGAAGGTGATAGAGCACCTCCAGCGGGCGATCCGCCGAAGCCGCCCCGTCACCGACGCCACCGTGGCTTCGGCCCTCGCCGCCGCTGCCGCGGGCGAGCAGGCAGCCGGAGGCGCCGAAGCCGTGGACGTCTACGCCGGCTCGCAGGTCATACATCCCAAGACGCCGGGCCAGCGACGATACATCGAGGCGATGCAGTCCAAGGACCTGGTCTTCTGCTCAGGCCCGGCCGGCACGGGCAAGACGTACCTGGCGGTGGCGATGGCCGTCCACCTGCTCAAGCACCAGAAGTCCAGAAGGCTCGTCCTGGTGCGTCCGGCCGTCGAGGCCGGCGAGAAGCTCGGCTTCCTGCCGGGGGATATGCAGGCGAAGGTCAATCCGTATCTCCGCCCGCTGTTCGACGCGCTTCACGACATGATGGACTACGACCAGACCCGCCGTTTCATGGTCAACGACGTCATCGAGGTGATCCCGCTGGCCTTCATGAGGGGGCGAACCCTCAACGACTCCGTGATCATCCTCGACGAGGCCCAGAACACCACCGTCGCGCAGATGCTGATGTTCCTGACCAGGATGGGCCACGGCTCGAAGATGATCGTCACCGGCGACGACAGTCAGATCGACCTGCCCGAGGGCGTCTCCAGCGGCTTGCTCGACGCCAAGGGCAGATTGTCCGGGATAAAAGGCCTGGCGTTTGTGCGACTGGATCGCCAGGACATCGTCCGCCACAGGCTCGTGCAGAACATAGTGGATGCATATGCCGCCAGGGCCCAGCGGGGCGAGCAGTCGGCCGGCGGCGACAATCTACTTGACGCGGAAGCCGAAGACGCGTCTGCTTGATGGCCCGGCATGTGGTGGAACAGAAAGACAACCCGCAAGCGACGCATCGAGTCCCGCAAGCGCGTGCCGTCGGCGGGTCCGTCGGCCTGGCGGAAGTTCCGGGAAACGGGCGGCCTGGGCGCGGCATTACTGGCATCGCTGCTGTTGATTGTCGCGGTGTTGATGGACGCCTGGCCCACCGACCCTCTGCCCTACCGCCCGGGCGAGTACATCCCGGCGGACATCCATGCCCGGCTTGACTTCGAGGTGCCCTCCCAGCAACTGCTCAACGAGCAGATCGAGAGCGTCAAGAACACCACGCCTTCGACATTCCAACTGAACGTGCAGCTCGTCGAGGAGATCATGGCCAAGCTGGCCGCCCTGCCGGCCGAACTGGTCGCCACGAGCCAGCCGGCCGCGGACGGCGAGCCGCCGGACGAGGTCGCCCCCGCCGCCGGTCCGCCGCTGGAGGGCCCCGCCGCCTACACTCAGCCCGCCAGGCAGCAGGAGTACGCCGAACACCTAAAGCTGCTCCGCGCCGAACTCACTCAGTTGCCCCTGGTCCGCCCCGACGACGTGAACAGGTCCGCCGACAGCTTCCACATGGTCTACCCGGGCGGCCGGGAAACGCGGCACGTGTCAAAGCTGATAAGCCTGGCTTCGGACAGCACCGTGGAGCGCCTGGCGGACAGGCTGGCCGCCACCATGCCCCCCAGCCTGCGGTCATACGTAAGAGGCTACCTGCTGGAGGTCTTCAGGGCCAACAACCCGCTATATCGCTACAACGCCGCCGCCACGCAGCAGGAGCTACAGGCCCGCCTGGACAAGGTGCTCGCCGACCCGCCGAAGGTGGCCTACGCCGCCGGGCAACTGCTTGTCCGCCAGAGCCGACGGCAGACGCCGGGCGGCACGAAGGTCGTCGGCCTGGCCGCCTCGGAGCTGGAGCTTCTCCGCGCCGAGCACGAGGCGTATCTGGCCGCCCAGATAGAGGCCAACCGCTACATCCCCGCCCTGCGCCTCGCAGGCAGGACGATCGCCGTCGCACTGATCCTGGCCCTGCTGTACGGATACATCTGGCGGCAGCACGAGCGGATCATTGCCGATCACTGGAGGGCATTCGCACTGACGGCGCTGCTGGCCGCGGTCCTCGCCGCGGCCAAGCTGACGGCGATCTGGCCGGAGCTGAACCCCCACGCGGTCATCCTGCCGGTGTTGATCGCGGTCGTGACGGTGACGATCGCCTACGAGCAGCGGCTGGCGTTCGTGATCGGGGCGATACTCTCGCTGCTGGTCGTGCTCCAGTTGCGGGCCGGGCTGTCGCTGCTGGTCGTGTTGCTGTCGGGCATGATGGCGGAGGTGTTCCTGCTGGGCGAGATAAGGCGTCGCAGCAGGCTCATCGAGGTGTCGGTCGCGGCCGCTGGGTTGGCCTTCGCGGCGGTATGGGCGGCCGGCCTGGCCTCGGCCACGCCGTGGCGATTCACGCTTGCCGACGGCGTATGGGCGGCGGGTTCGGCCGTGTTCGTCGGCTTCGTGGTCCAGGGAGGCCTGCCGGTCATCGAGCGCGTCTTCGGCGTGGCCACCAGCCTGACGCTGCTGGAGTGGTGCGATGCCAGCAGGCCGCTGCTGAAGCGCCTCGCGGTCGATGCGCCCGGCACCTACAACCACTCCCTCCAGCTCGGCACGATGTGCGAGGCGGCCGCCGACGCCATCGGCGCCCGCGGACTGCTCGCGCGAGTCGGCGCCTACTACCACGACATCGGAAAGATCAACAAGCCCGACTACTTCGCCGAGAACCAGACGTCCCCCACCTCAAAGCACGCCAAGCTGTCGCCGGCCATGAGCCTGCTAATCATTATCGGGCACGTCAAGGACGGCCTGGAGATGGCCAGGCAATACGGCCTGCCGGCGATCCTGCACGAGTTCATCACCAGCCATCATGGCACGACGCTGCTTCAGTATTTCTACGAGGCCGCCAGCGAGCAGCGCAAGGCCGCCGACCAGCGCCCGCCGGAGGAGGTGGAGTTCCGCTACCCCGGACCCAAGCCGCACAGCAAGGAGTGCGCGATCCTCATGCTGGCCGACGCGGCTGAGTCGTCTGTCCGGTCGATGTCCGAGCCCACCCCCGGGCGAATCGAGAACCAGGTGCACACGATGGTCACCCGCCGGCTGATGGACGGCCAGCTCGACGAGTGCGAGCTGACGCTCACGGAGGTCCACAGCATCGAAACCTCGCTGATCAAGAGCCTCTGCGGCATCTACCACTCGCGGGTGTCCTACCCCACCCCCAAGGGCGACAAACCCTCCGCCGCCGAGCTTCTGGCCGCAAAGGAGGCCGCCGAGAGAGAAGCCCCCGAGGCCGAGACCAGCCAGCCGGAATCGCCGCCTAAGACCGCCGAAGAGTCCTAGCGGCTCCTACGTGCGGCCCTCGCCCAGGCGCTGCCTGCACTCCGCGTACGGCCGATCGGCCCGGCGCAGCGAGACGGCCGCGATGACCCCCGCCGCGAACAGCAGCACGAAGCAGTAGAACACCGGCCCGTACGCCAGGGCCTTGTCCGCCCAGGTCCCGCCCGTCTTGCCGCCCTGTCCGGCCAGCTTCGCCGCCAGCTTGAATACGCCGTTGCTGCTCAGCCACAGGCACGCGGCGGCCAGCATCGTCGCGGCGAAGGCCGAGACCCGCGCCGCACGCCCGCATCGCCCGTATGCAATCGCATGCCACAGCGGCACGGTCAGGATCAGCAACACCGTCGCGTGGTGGTCCCATGTCCGCTGGTTCAGCAGCAGCATGCCGACGGCGACCAGCCCATAGTGCAGCGCCCGCCGGCCGTCGTCGCGCGGCAGGCGCCGCCAGCCGATCGCCCACGCGCCGATGATCACGATGATCGCCTGCGCCGCCCGGACCACCCACCTCGCCGCCGCCGGCGACAGCGAAACGAACGCGATCCAGTCGTGCTCGGTCAGCTCCTCGTAGTAGTTGTCGTCCGGGTTCCAGTAGATGTCCCCGCCGGGCTGGGGTTCGGCGAGCATGTATCGCCCGAGCACGCCGCTGACCGACTGATTGATGTGGATGGGATACCACGCGCCCTTGACCAGGCCCGGTACGATCAGGTTGTCCAGCCAGGTGCGCGTGACCTCGACGGCCCGCCCCGGCCCGACGACCACGGCCGGGACGACCGCCACGTACACCACCAGCGCCGCCGCGGCGCCAGCCAGCACCTTCCACCCGCGCTGGTAGATCCAATAGAGCACGAACAGCGCCGGCGTCATCTTCAGGCAGATCGCCAGCGCCAACGAAGCCCCGGCTGCGATGTCCCGCCCGCGGCGATACAGCCACAGGTGGCCGGCGATCGCCGCCAGCACGAACACGTTCGTGTTGCCGTGCTGGATGTCGCCGACGATCGGCTTGATCGCCCACAGCAGCCCCAGCGCGACCACCCAGTCCGGCATCCGCCGCCCGTTGTGGTTCGCCGCGCCGGTAATCATCAGCAGCGCCGCCGCGATGGCCAGCAGCTTGAGGATGTTGAACGTCGCCGTCGCCGCCCACAGCGGCAGATACGCGAACGGCGTCAGCAGGATCACGGTGAACGGCATGTTCGGGTGCAGCCAGGTCCGCCTGCCGGGCGCCTTCGGCTCGTAGATCTCCCCGCCGGCCCAGAACTCCCGCACGGCGATCCGCCACCGCCCTATCGCGCCCTTGGTGGTCTTGGTGACGTCGGCCTCGCGCGACGGGGCGGACGCAGCCGCCCGGGCGTCGGCCTTGCGCTGCCGCGTCATCGTGCCGTACTGGAACTGCACGGCCGGGATTATCAGCAGCACCGCGGCCACGATGTACGCCACGACACGAAGGCGCTTGATGTGCCCGCGCGCCCCAGCACCCTCCGGCAGCGGAGAGGTGTACGGCAGCGACCAAGTTGGCTTAGTGTCTTCAGTTGACATGGCCCGGCAGCTTAACGCCGATCCGCAGGGCGTGCAATCCCCTCGTGCCGGCATTATACGCAGGAAGCCCCCACGGTCAGGTCTCCACAGGCGACTCGCCGTGGCGAGCTGTGGCGAGTGGGGGATGTCGTTGGCGGGCTCAAACAACACCATCCCCGCACTCACGGGGATTATGCGCCATTGCGGTAATGGCTTGCGCCACAAAAAGTTCGCGC
>CAYUYH010000169.1:0-5976 GCA_964449175.1 uncultured Planctomycetaceae bacterium | reverse complement strand
GCCGAGGGGCAGTCGAGCCGAACCCCATGGTCGGCGCGGTGCTCGCGCGCGACGGCGCGGAGTTGGCTCGCGGGTGGCATCGCAAGTTCGGCGGCCCGCACGCGGAGATCGAGGCGATCGCGGCGGCCAACGCCGCCGGCCACGACGTCCACGGGGCTACAATGTACGTCACGCTGGAGCCCTGCTGCCATCACGGCAAGACGCCGCCGTGCACGGAGGCATTGGTGGCCGCGGGCATAGGCCGACTCGTCACAGCCATGCAGGACCCCGACCGCCGCGTCACCGGCCGGGGCATCGCCGCACTGACCGCCGCCGGCATAGACACCACCGTCGGCGTGTGCAAGGCTCAGGCCCGCCGCCTGCTGGCGCCCTACATCAAGCTGCGCACGGCCGGTCGGCCTTGGGTGATCTGCAAGTGGGCTCAGACGACCGCCGGCCTGCTCGCCCTGCCGCCGGGCGCCGGCAGGTGGGTATCCTCGCAGGAGTCCCGGCGCCACGCCCACGAACTCCGCGGGCGATGCCAGGGCATCTGCGTGGGCGTGAAGACGGTGCTGGCCGACGACCCCATGCTGACCGACCGCCGGGCCGGCGCCTCAGCCCAGCCGCTGAGGATCGTACTGGACGACGCGCTCCAGACGCCGCCAAGCTGCCAACTGGCCGCCACGGCGCGCCGCTGGCCGGTGCTGCTGGCCACGACGGCCGCCGCTGTCGCTGCCGCGCCGAAAAGGGCCGAGGCACTGAGACGGCGCGGTGTGGAGATAATCGAGCTGCCGGAGGCCACTCGCGCCCGCGGCCGACGCCAATCCCAGCCGATGGCCAACCTGCCCGCGCTGCTGGACGAGCTGGGCCGGCGCGAGCACACGTACCTGCTGGTCGAGGGCGGCGCGGAGGTGCTGGGCGAGTTCATCGACGCCGGCTTGGCCGACGAGCTGCTCGTGTTCGTCTGTCCGCATCACGCAGCAGACGACGAAGGCCTCCTGCCGAGGTTCGACATCGCCGACCTCCGCGATAGACTATCCCTGCCCAAGCCGGCCGAGCAGCGGTTCGGCGACGACGTAGCCCAGCGATACGTCCTGTCCGAATACTGAGAGCAATGGCGACAATGACCGACATTCACGCCGCGTTGGCTGTACCGCCAGATCGGCCGGGTGAGGGCGCATGAGCCTGGCGCGGACCATCCTCCGCCCCGCGGCGAGACTTGCCGGACTACACGCCGGCAGGCAACTGCGGGCGTTTCTGAAGGCCCACCAGCGCACGGCCCAGGTGCAGGACCGCCTGCTGGCTGAGCTGCTCCGGCGACATGCCGACACCGCCTTCGGCGCCGATCACGGATTCGCCCGCCTGCGCGGCTACGGCGACTTCGCCTCCGCCGTGCCTGTCGGCGACTACGAGACCCACCGCCCATACATGGATCGCGTGCTGCGCGGCCAGACCTCCGCCCTGCTGCCGCCGGGCGAGAAGGTGCTGATGTTCTCTCGCACGTCCGGCACCACCGGCGAGCCGAAGCACATCCCCGTGACCTCGCGATTCCTCTGGGAGATGCGCCGCGGCTGGAACATCTGGGGCCTGGCCGCGCTGAACGACCACAAGGCCGCCTGGCTGAGGCCGATCTTGCAGATCTCCTCTCCCATGCGCGAGGCGGAAAGCCCCACGGGCCTGCCTTGCGGCGCGATTAGCGGCCTGCTGGCGACCACGCAGAAGCGGATCGTGCGGCGGATGTACGTAGTGCCTCAGACGGTCGCCGCGGTCGCCGACCCCGAGGTGAAGTACTACGTCACGCTACGCTGCGCGATCGGGCGGGACGTGGCCTTCATAACCACGGCCAACCCGTCCAGCACGATCAAGCTCATCGAGACCGGCCAGGCGCATGCCGAGCGGCTCATCCGCGACGTCGCCGACGGCACGCTTAGCCCGCCGGGCGAGTTGCCGCCGGCAGCGGCCGCCGCCTGCCGATTCAGGCCGGACACGCCCGCAGCCAGGCGACTGGTCGAGGGCATCCGCCGCGACGGGCGGCTGCTGCCGAGGCACTTCTGGCAACTGACGTACCTGGCCAACTGGACCGGCGGCACGCTGGGGCTGTACCTGCGGCGGCTGCGGGAGCTGTTCGGCGACGTGCCCATCCGCGACATCGGGCTGCTGGCCAGCGAGGGCCGCTTCTCGGTGCCGCTGCGCGACGGCTCGGCCGCGGGCGTCGCCGAGATCGTCGGCAATTTCCTGGAGTTCATCCCGGCTGAGCTCGCCGACCAGTCGAATCCCCCCACCGTTCGCGCGCACGAGGTGCGGATCGGCGGCGAGTACTCGCTGGTCGTGACCAACTGGGCCGGGCTGTGGCGATACAACATGGACGACCGCGTGCGCGTGGTGGACCGGCTGGGGCAGAGCCCCGTGTTCGAGTTCCTCTCGCGCGGCTCGCAGACGGCCAACATCACCGGCGAGAAGATCACCGAGTACCAGGTGGTCGAGGCGATGCGTCTGGCGGCGGGGCGGGCCGGAGCGCCCGTGGATAAGTTCGAGCTCCAGGGCCGCTTCTCAGCCACACCGTTCTATGAGCTGCGGATCGAGCCGCAGGCGGGCCTGACGGTAGAGAAGCTTGCGGAGCTGCTGGACGACGCCCTGGCCGAGCTTAACGTCGAGTATCGCTCCAAGCGCGCCAGCGGTCGGCTGGGGCCGGTCGCTCCTGTCGTCCTGCCGCCGGGCACGCTGGCGTCGGCCGAGCGGCGGAAGATTCACCTTCGCGGCGGACGGAGCGAGCAGTATAAACACAGGTACCTTTTGACCGATGTGTTGTCCTAGCCGGGGGCGGATGATCTCCCCGCAGGCCGACACAAGCGCGCGGACATCGCGCGACGGAGGCAGAATGGCCGAGTTAGAGTTCTTCGGAGCCGCCCAGACCGTTACCGGCTCCATGCACCTTCTTCATCTGGACGGCAGTGTGGTGGCCATGGACTGCGGGCTGTTTCAGGGCCGGCGAGCCGAAGCCTGGGAGCGGAACCGCACATTCCCCCTCCCGCCGGCCGAACTGGACGCCCTGCTGCTGTCCCACGCGCACATAGACCACAGCGGCAACATCCCCGGACTGGTCCGCCAGGGCTTTACCGCCCCGGTCTACACCACCTCCGCGACCACCGACCTGTGCGAGATAATGCTGGCCGATTCCGGCCATATCCAGGAGGAAGACGCCCGCTACTGGAACGAGAAGCGCGCCCACGAGCACGACCACCGCATCGAGCCGCTTTACACCGTCGAGGACGCCCAGGCCGCCAGCAAGCTCTTCCGCTCCGTCGACTACAACCAGCAGCAGGAGTTCGCCGACGGCTGCCTTGCCACGTGGGTCGAGGCCGGTCACATCCTCGGCTCGGCCTGCATCGTGGTCGGCGTCCACCAGTCCAAGCCGATCCACATCCTGTTCACCGGCGACCTGGGCCGCTCGAAGATGCCCATCCTCCGCGACCCCGTCTGCCCCATGCCGCACGTGGACTACCTGATAACCGAGTGCACCTACGCCGACCGCCGCCACGACAACCCGACCGACATGAAGGACAAGCTCGTCCGGATCATCAACGAAACCGCAGCCGCCGGCGGGAAGGTCATAATCCCGGCCTTTGCGGTCGGGCGCACCCAGACGGCCGTCTACTACCTCTGCCAGGCGCTGGCCGAGGGGTCGCTGAAACCGCTGCCGATCTTCGTGGACAGCCCGCTGTCGGTAAACGCCACCGAGGTGTTCCGCAAGCACCCGGAGTGCTACGACGCCGAGGCGCGCGACTTCTGGTTCAGCGAGGGAGGCATCTTCGGCGCCGGTAAGATCACCTACATAACCGACGTCCAGGAGTCCAAGCGGCTCAACGAGATCGCCGAGCCGTGCGTGATCATCGCCTCAGCCGGCATGTGCGAGGCGGGGCGCATCCTCCACCACCTCAAGAACAACGTGGAGAACGAGGCGAACACGGTTATCGTCATCGGCTTCATGGCCCAGCACACGCTGGGCCGGCGGATCGTGGAGCGGCGCGAGGAGATAAAGGTGTTCGGGCGGATGTACAAGCTGCTGTGCCGCGTGGAGGTTCTCAACGGGTTCTCCGCGCACGCCGACGCGGACGACTTCGCCCGCTGCTTCCGCCCGATCGCCAGGGATCTCCGCGCGGCGTTCGTCGTCCACGGCGAGGGCGCCCAGTTGACTGCCATGACCGACATCCTCACCGCCGCCGGCTGCAAGACCGTCCACGTGCCGGCCCCGGGTGATAGGTTCAAGCTGTAGCGCGGCCAACGGAGGCGACATGGCCTACAAGGTGAAATCCGGACCGAAGCGCAGGCTGCTGCCGAAGGGTTTTGGCCCGTTTCTCGCCTATGCGGCGGCGGTAGTGGTTCCGGCAGTCGTGGCGATCATGCTGCCCAAGCCGAAAGACCGCCCCGACTGGGTGCTCATCGTCTGCGGCGCGATGCTCGCCGCTGGGGCGGTCGCCGCCGCGGCTGCTCGCGGCGTCCGGGCGATCCTCGGCAAGCGGGGGCGGTCGCCGCGGGCAGCGGGCGTGTTCACCGTGATCTACAGGGTCTGCTTTGTCATGGCCATAGCCGGGGTCGCCGCGGCGTTCTTCCGGATGGGCTTCGGGCGATAGCGCCCCTCCGCTCGCGCGCCGCCGGGCGAACATGCTAGAATGCCTTGGACGGGCCCGACGCGATGGGACCGGGCCCGGACGGAAAGGGGCACCGATGAAACCGACAAGGTCGGCTGCGATCACCCTCATCATGGTCCTGGCGCCGACGGCTGCGGCGCCGGGTTGGCACGGCAAGGGCCACGATATCGCCAGCCGGGCTGCCGTCGAGGCGGCCAGGCGGGAGATGCCAGCCTTCTTCACCGAGGGCGCCGAGGTGATCGCGCACGTCTCACAGGACAACGACGCCTTCACCCGCCCCATCGCCCCACCGGAGCTTGACGCAGCCGAGGCGAGCGAGCACTACTTCGACATCGAGCTGCTGGGCGGCGAGCCGGTCCCGCCGACGCGATACGAGTTCATCCAGTTCTGCGCCGAGCGCGGGCTGAGGCCGGAGAAGGTCGGCCTGCTGCCATATGCCGTCACGGAGTGGACGCAGCGGCTGACCGTCGCGCTGGCCGAGTTCCGCCGTTGGCCGAACGATCCGGCGATCCATCAGAAGTGCCTCGTCTACGCCGGCCTGCTCGCGCACTACGCGGCCGACCTCTGCCAGCCTCTGCACGTGACGATCGACTGGGACGGGCGGGCGCGCGAAGACGGCAGCAGCCCGCGAACCGGCATCCACATCCGCGTCGATGCCCTGCCGAACAACCTGCCCACGGCCCCAGCCGACCTGGCCAGGGAGCTGAAGGTCGCGCCGTTCAAACAGGTCTTCCAGGCGACCCTGGCCGAGATCGAGCGCAGCCGAAGCCACATCAACAGGGTCTACGAGCTGGAGGCTCAGCTCCCCCCGCCGGACAGCGACGAGCCGCTGAGTGACGATGTGGCCGAGTTCACCACCGAGCGGATGAAGGCGGCGGCTGAATTCACGGCGGCGCTGTATCTGACGGCCTGGCAGGACAGCGCCAAGATCGAACTGCCCGACTGGCACCGCGCGAGGACGACGACCAGGCCGGCGCCGACGACCCAGCCGGCCGGGCCGCCGTCGATCGATGCCCTGCGGGAAGGCGTGTTCCACCCCACCCGGGCCACCGTGAACCGATAGCCGGACAAGTCCCCCGCGGGCGCCATGGCCTGCGGGAGGCTGCCCATGATCAACCGGCAATATGGGGGGCAAGCGCTCGGCTTCTGCCACGCTACACCATGCCCAGGCGTCGCCAGCCTGCCACGGGACGGCCCGTGGCCGTGCCAGGGGACATGGCGCCCAACAGGCGGATGACCTTGCCCCGCCGACGGATGCGGCGTATCCTGCCCTTTTCGCATCCGAAATGGCAAGCCGCCCGCACATCTCGATCGTCGGCCCGGGCAAGGTGGGCACGGCCATCGGCGC
>CAYUYH010000168.1:0-6030 GCA_964449175.1 uncultured Planctomycetaceae bacterium | reverse complement strand
TTCCATGTGGCGTGCCTCATGATCACACTGAGACAGTTATGAAACCGGCTCTAGGATCTGATATGGGCTTATGAAGTTTCTCCAGCGTCGCGCACAATCGGCATCTTGACATAGCCTACATATTGATATAGTGTCTTCGACGTCTGAACTGGGCTGCCGTTCTACCACGACTACCATTCTGGCGAACCAGCTCGCCGAGGGCGCTGGTTTGATGCAGTAGCACTGGGGCTGACTGCGATGGCAACTGTGCGTGAGCAATCGACGGATGCCGTCTCGAAGCCTGAGGGCGGCGATGGTCCGTCCCTAGTTGGGGCAGAAGCCACCGCCGGTGGCGTGGTCGACGGCGGCGTTGAGAAGTCCGTGGCTGGTGCGGCGGCCGCGGAGGCGATTGGTGTGGAATACGCGGCGAGTTTGGCTGGCCGGCGCGTGGCTGGTGAGTTCCTGTCGGCTGTGTCGATCGGCTTCGCCAGGCGATGGGGCCTGGTGGGCCTGGCCGGCGGCAACGGATGCGTGACGCTGGCGGCTGGGGACGTGCGGTGCCTGGAGCAGGTCGAGTCGGTCGCTCGGCTGCTGGGCAAGCCGGTCGAGTGGGTGCTCGCCCCGCGCGGCGAGATCCTCCGCGCGATCAACCTGGGCTATCAGGCCGCCGGCGGGCGGACGCAGCAGATCATCGAGCAACTCAACGGCGACGACCTGGCCCGGCGGCTGCGCTCAGCCGGCGGCAACGAGGACCTGCTGGACGTCGCCAGCCGGGCCCCGGTGATCAAGCTGGTCAACCTGATGCTCCTGGAGGCGGTCAAGCACCGCGCCAGCGACCTGCACGTTCAGCCTTATGAGGACCGCCTCGTGGTCCGCCTCCGCGTCGACGGCGTGCTTCACGACATCTTCCACCCGCCGCAGGCCTTGCAGGACGAGATCATCAGCCGCATCAAGGTGATGGGCGGGATGAACATCGCCGAGCGGCGGCTCGCTCAGGACGGGAGGGCGACGGTGGAGGTCGGCGACCGCGTGGTCGACCTACGGATCGCAACGCTGCCGACCAGCTTCGGCGAGCGGGCGGTGGTCCGCCTGCTGGATAAGTCCATCCGCCTGTACGAGCTTGGCGAGCTGGGCATGCCGCCGGCCGTGCTAGGCAGCTTCCGCAGGCTGATCCGCTGCGACCACGGCATCGTGCTTGTCACCGGGCCTACCGGCAGCGGCAAGAGCACCACGCTCTACGCCGCGCTCGGCGAGATCGACAGCCGGCGGATGAACGTGCTCACGCTTGAAGACCCCATCGAATACCGCCTGGAGGGCATCAGCCAGACGCAGGTGTCCGCCCGGCGAGGCATGACGTTCTCGTCGGGGCTGCGGCACGTGCTGCGGCAGGACCCCGACATCATCATGGTCGGCGAGATACGCGACGGCGAGACGGCGCGTATGGCGATCCAGTCGGCACTGACCGGCCACCTGGTCTTCTCCACGCTGCACACCAACGACGCGGCCGGCGCGGTGGCCAGGATGCTGGACCTTGGCGTGGAGAGCTACCTGCTGGCCAGCAGCTTGCTGGCCGTGCTGGCCCAGCGGCTCGTGCGGCGGATATGCCCCGCCTGCAAGACGGCCCACGCGCCCAGCGCGACGGAGCTCGCCGCCCTCCACTCGGCCGGCAACGGCTTGGAGCGGGTCAGCGAGCTGCATCGCGGGGCCGGGTGCGACGAGTGCATGGGCACGGGCTACAGGGAGCGGATCGGCGTCTTCGAGCTGCTGACGGTGAGCGAGTCCGTCCGCGAGCTGATCTTGCACTCAGGCCGGGCGTCGGCGGTGAAGGCGGCTGCGATCTCCGCGGGCATGAAGTCCCTGTGGGCCGACGGCGTGGCCAAGGCCGCAGCCGGAATTACCACCATGGACGAAGTAGCCCGCGTCGCCTCGCCCGACGAGAGCTGAGCGCGACGGCAAGGGTCAAGAGCAAAGTGCGAATTGCGGATTGCGAATTGCGGATTGCGGATTAGGGAGCCAACGGCCATCGGCAGTCTGCTTCTGTCTGCACGCCGATCCTCGACCGGTCGCTGTCTGTCCGGTGGCCAATGACCTGATCGTGGAGTCCAATCCGCAATCCGAAATCCGAAATCCGAAATCGAATGGCTGTTTACGAGTACAGAGCGATGGACCTTGACGCCTCGGTGGCCGGCGGGACTGTGATCGCCGACACGGCCGCCGCGGCGAGGGATCACCTGCGCAATCGCGGCATGACCGTGCTCCGCGTGGGCCAGGTGCGCAAGAGGCGCGCGCTATTGCCCGCGCGCCGTCGGCTGCGGCGTCAGGGCGAGGTCGTCGCGTTCGTCCGCGAGCTGGCCACGCTTCTCGGCGCGGGCATACCACTGCTGGACGCCCTCCAGACGCTCACCGCCCAGCAGCACCGGCGGTTCAAGGCCGTCGTGCAGTCGCTGGCCGACCAGGTGGCCGCGGGCGTCAATCTCGCCGACGCCATGGCCAAGCACGCCGACTACTTCGACGAGCTGTCGGTCAGCATCGCAGCCGTCGGCGAAAACACCGGCTCGCTGGCGGCAGCGCTGGAGCGGCTGGCGGAGTTCAAGGAGACCACCGGGCGACTGACCAGCCGGCTGACGACGGCGCTGATCTACCCAGCTATCGTGCTGGCGGTCGGCGTGGCGGTGGCGGTGTTCCTGATGACCTACGTCGTGCCGAACCTGCTGTCGACGTTGGAGACCTCGGGCCGACCCCTGCCGGCGATCACGCTGTTGGTCAAGGCAGCAAGCGACCTGCTGCGGGGCTGGTGGTGGGCGATCATCGGCGCGGCTGCGGCAGTTGCCGTCGCCGTCCGCGCGGCGTTGGCAACGCCTGCGGGCAAGCGCCTGGCAGACAGGCTCGTCTTGAAGCTGCCGCTGGTCGGCCCGTTGGCGGCCAAGGAGAACACTTCCCGCATGGCCGTGATGCTGGCGGCGCTGCTGCGAAGCGGATTGCAGTTCACCGACGCCCTGCCCGTCGTTCGCCGGACGTTGCGGAACGAGATGTTCCGCCAGGCCATGGACGACTACGCCGCGGCCATCGCCGCCGGTGCGGACATCTCCGAGCCTCTGCGGCGCAGCGGCGTGTTCGCGCCGATGGTCGTCCAGATGCTTGCCGTCGGACAAGAGTCCGGCCGCCTTGAGGAGATGCTGGAGCAGCTCGCCGCGTCGTACGATCAGCAGGTGGCGCTGGCGGCCGCGCGGCTGAGCGCGGCGCTCGAGCCGCTGCTGGTCGTGGCGATGGCCATACTCGTCGGCGTGATAGCCTTCGCGACAATCCTGCCAATCCTGGAGCTGAGCAATGCCCTGTAGACAGAACACCGGCCTCGCTCGCCGTGCCTTCACGCTGGTCGAGATCATGGTGGTGATCGTGATCATCGGCCTGCTGGCAGGCGCGGTGACGCTGAACGTCCGCGGCTACCTCAACAAGGCCAAGCGCGACACCGCCCGCGCGGACATCGCGACCATCGCCCAGGCCGTCGAGAGTTTTTACGCGGCCTACGGGCGATACCCCACGAACGACGAGGGGTTGGCCGTGCTGACCACACCGGGCGAGAAGCTGCCCGATCCGCTGCTGAGCAGCGTGCCCCGCGACCCGTGGGACAGGCCGTACCAGTACAACTGCCCCGGGGCGACGTCTGCCTTCGAGGTGATCTGCTACGGGGCCGACGGACGCGAGGGCGGCGAGGGCATCGACACGGACATCACCAGCGACAAGCTGAAGGAATACGCCAGACGAGGGTGAGTGTGGGTGAGTGTTTTCGACACAGAGGCACAGAGGGTCAGAGATGAGAAGAAACAGCTCAGAAACAAGAGCTTCTTGCTCTCTGTTCCTCTGCGTCTCTGTGTCGCATGAGCCGTTAGGAACTGGGCCGTGACGCGAAAAGCCTTCAGCCTGATCGAGCTGACCGTGGTGCTGCTGATAGTCGGCATCGCCGCGTCGGCCGTCGCGCTGAGGGTCGCCGCTCCGATGAAGGCGGCGAACATGGACGACGCCTGCCGGCGCGCGCGTCAGTTCGACGAGCTGACGCGGAGCTACTGTCGCGGGCAGGGCCGCCCAGTCGTGATGGAGTTCACCGCCGACGGCAAGCGAATCCGCCGGCTCAACACGGCGGGCGAGTCGGTCGGCGGTGAGTGCGAACTCGGCGATGACCTGACGATCACAGCCGTCCTGCTGGCCGGGACGGAGAGTTATCCGGCCGGCAACGTACGCGTTGCGTGCAGCAGCTTGGGCTTTGCGCCGACGTATGCGATGCTGATCGAAGGGCCGGGCCGGCAGCGGCGGTGGCTGATCTTCGCCGGACTGACAGGCGAGGTGACGGAGACAACGGATGACGCGCAGGTGCGAGGCATCTTGGAAGCACTTGCGCGGAGCGAAATCCGAAATCCGAATCTCTAAATCCGAAACAAACAGACAAACACCAATGACCAAAACGACAAACCGCACCACTCCCCATCGGACCGGCCGTTTGGAGCATTTGGATTTGGCGGATTGGCGTTTGTTTAGGATTTCGAGATTCGAGATTTGAGTTTGGGACGCCTGAACCATGCAGGGACTGATGAACAATGCGATGACAGGCAAGTCGAGGTCGGGCCTCACACTGATTGAGGTCCTGGCGGCGACCGTGCTGCTCGGCGGGCTGCTGGCGTCGATCGTGTTGGCGGCCGGGCGGTTAAGCGCCCAGACGCGAAGCTCAGCTGTGCGGCGGGAGGCGGCGGCGATCGCCGACGGTCTGCTGGCCGGCTGGTGGCGGCTGGAGGCAGATGAGTTCCCGCGCTCAGGCGGGGGCGACGTGCCCGGCAAGGCCGGCTGGCGATGGCGGACCAGCCGCGCCGAGGTCGCAGAGGCGGAAGCACTCGGCGGCGAGGTTGTGGCCGTCGAGATCTTCCCGCCGGACAGTGCCAAGCAGCCCGCGGTGCGCGTGGAGATCATCCTGCCGCCAACACAAAAGGAAGCCCGAAATCCGAATCTCTAAATCCGAAACAAACACACAAACACCAATGACCGAAACTGCGAACCACAACATGGTCCCGCCGACCGCCAGTTTGGAGCATTTGGATTTGGTGGATTGGTGTTTGTTTAGGATTTCGAGATTCGTGCTTCGGATTTAGAGCGGTCCCACGTAGAGCATGGCGCCAGACTGCATGACAAGAACAACAGTCAATTTGGGGATGACGCTCGTTGAGCTTCTGGCTGCACTGGCGATCGCCGCGGCAGTGGCGTCGGCGGCGCTGGCTGTGACAGTAGGCCTTGCCCGGGCGGAGTCGGCTGCGCGGTCGCGGGAGCGCGACGCAGGCGGCCGTGATGCGCTTCGGCGCGTGCTGCGGATGGACCTGGTCCACGCACGTCAGGTCCAGGCGACGGAGCAGGGCTTCGAGCTAAGGACGCTCGCGAGCCTTGATGACTCGGGAGAGCTGGTCCACTTGCCGACGACGGTGGCATATGAGGTTCGCGAAGTCGGCGAGGCGAGCTGGTTGGTGCGGACGCAGCACAGCGACGCAGCCAAAAACAGGACGGACCTGCTGGCGTGCGGCGTCGAGCGAATCGAGCTGCACACAGGCAAGGTAGTTCGGCGCGAGGCGGGCGGTCAATGGCGGCCGATGCCGGAGGACGGCCGGGTTACTGTGGTCGTCACGCGCGCGGGGCGGGGCGGCGAGCTTGTAGACTTCACACTCAGGTGACAATGGCGGATAGGCGCAACAGATCGGGCTTCGTGCTGCTGGTGGTGCTGGCGGTGCTGGTGATCGCATCGGTTGCGATGGCTGCCGCCGCCCGCCGCGCCAGCCGCTCGGCATTGGCCGCAGGCGAAGCCGTCGAACAGCTCCAGGTCGAATGGGGCCGACGGAGCATCGAGCGGCTCTGGGAGGCCGAGCCGGGTAGGCTCCTGGCCGATGCCGAAGCTGACAAGAAAGGCCGGCCGCCGGCCAAGGTCGGCCACCGAATCACGCTGGGCGGCGTCGAGTTCACGGCCATCGTCTGCGATGAGCAGGCCAAGGCCAACGTCAACCTCCTGGCCGCCCGTGG
>CAYUYH010000167.1:0-6035 GCA_964449175.1 uncultured Planctomycetaceae bacterium | reverse complement strand
CCTCTACCCAGCGCCCGCGCTCGTAGAGGCGGTGAGCCCGCTCGACGCGCGTTTCCGCGTCGGCCCAATCATTCATCGGTTCGCCAGCCATCGCACCAAGCTCCGCACCAACACCTATGTACACAAAGACCACCCGCCCGGTCAACACTCAGGTTAGCTCGGCTGGTCGCACTCGCCCCAAGTGTCATTGTAACGCCGCCGCCCGATCCTGTGAAGGTGCAAAGCCGCCCGCGCTACTGGCCGCCGCGGTTGATTGCCGATAGTATCTCTTCCATGCAGGCCCGGGACTACCTCAGCCTCGATGACGCGACCCTCTTGCGACAGTGCCGCATCAACACGTACAAGGCCTCCGGCCCCGGCGGGCAGCACCGCAACAAGGTCTCCTCAGCCGTCCGGCTGCACCACCCGCCGACCGGCGTATCCGCCCACGGCGACGACAGCCGCAGCCAGCACGAAAACAAGGCCCTGGCACTGAAGCGGCTGCGGATGAAGATTGCCTGTACCCTTCGCTCGCCCGTAGTCGCCGGCGCCGACTTGCCGGCTATCGTGACCGAGTGCATGTTCATCGCTCGTGGCGGCGAGAACGCCGGCCGGCGACGCCTCCAGGCAGGCCGACGAGACGCGCGCTACTGGCCTGTCGCCGCGTACCTGCTGGATCTGCTCGAGCACTCCTCCGGCCGCCTCGCCGACGCCGCGGGCCGGCTCGGCATAACGTCCGGCAACCTCGTGAAGGTTCTCAGCGCCGACCGACATGCGCTTGCCGCCGCCCAATCCATTCGCAAGGCCCACGGCCTGGGACCCCTGCTATGACGACCGCGAACCACACGGCGCCCGGCACCTCCCGCGGCGCTCTAAGCGGCGCCAAACTGGCCTTGACCGTTCTTCGCAAACTCCGGTACAATAGAGCGTGGCTCATTGAGATAGGCTCTGGCGAGGCGGTGTACCACTCGCCTGCCTGGCTGGCGGTCCCAATGGATTGCCCTCCCACCGAAGCGCAAGAAGCCGGAGCACTGGCCAACGCAATGCCGCCCACTAGCCCGCCAGGCCGGGTCCACAGGGTCTGCCCCTGCACTCCACGGCCGGCCAGGGGTCGGCGGTAACGAGTAGGATATGGCGCGGAAGAAGCGACAACGGCTCGGCGAGATCCTCGTCGATTGGGGCGTCACCAGCACCAAGAGCGTCGAAGAGGCCCTCGCGCACGGCCGAAATAACGGCCTGCGGATAGGCGAGGCGCTGGTCGCGCTGAATCTCGCCGGCGAAGAGGATGTCGTCAAGGCCCTCGCCAACCAGTTCGACATGGAGTACCTCGACCTGGCCCCCGATATCCAGGCCCCCGAGGCGCACCTGCTGCCCGAAGAGGTCATCCGCAACAGGATGGTCTTGCCCCTGACGCGCGACAAGGGCAAGCTGCGAGTCGTCCTGACCGACCCGCTGGACCTCGAGACAATGGACATGCTGCGCTTCCGCCTGAACTGCGAGGTGCAGCCGTATCTGACCACCAAGGCCAAGTTCCGCGGCTACCTCAACCGCTCCAACCCCACGTCCGAGGTCAGCATCGACGCCGCCGTCGACGAGATTCGCCGCCAGACCATCGACGTCGCCCCCGGCGAGGCCAGGGGCTTGGACCTCCTGGAGGACGAGGGCGGCGCCCCTATCGTCCGCCTGGTTGGCATGTTGATCACGCAGGCCGTAGAGACCCGGGCCTCGGACATTCACATCGAGCCGATGTCCGACCGGGTCCGCGTCCGCTACCGCGTCGACGGCGTGTGCCTGGAGCGAGAGCCCATCCCCAAGCGTATGCAAGGCTCGGTGCTTAACCGATTTAAGATCATGGCGGGCATCGACCTCGCCGAGAAGCGCCTCCCCCAGGACGGCCGAATCAAGATGGACGTCGCCGGCAGCGCGATCGACTTCCGCGTCTCGGCCCTGCCGGCCTACCACGGTGAGAGCATCGTCCTGCGCATTCTCCGGCCCGAGAGCGTCCGTTTGGGCATCCCGGCGTTGGGCTTCGAGCAGGACGACTACGAGCGGTTCATGCGCATCATTCGCAGGCCCAACGGCATGTTCCTTGTCACCGGGCCGACCGGCTCGGGCAAAACCACCACCCTCTATGCGGCCATCAACGAGCTCAACCGCCCCGACCGCAAGATCATCACCGCCGAGGACCCGGTCGAGTACAACATCAGCGGCGTCAACCAGGTCCAGATCAACGAGGCCATCGACCTCAACTTCGCCCGCATCCTGCGGGCCATGCTGCGTCAGGCCCCAAATATAATCCTCGTCGGGGAAATCCGGGATATCGCCGTCGCTGAAGTCGCCATACAGGCGGCTTTGACTGGACACTTGGTTTTCAGCACGCTTCACACAAACGATGCGCCCTCTGCGATCACCCGTCTGGTCGACATGGGCGTCAAGCCGTTCCTGGTCGCCAGCAGCATCCAAGCGGTGATGGCCCAGCGGCTCATCCGCGTGATCTGCCCCAGGTGCAAGGAGAAGTACGAAGACTACGACCCGCGGCTGGGGCGGATGCTGGGCTTCACCGAGGATGAGATGAAGAAGCTAACATTCTCCAGGGGCAAGGGTTGCGAATACTGCAGCGGCACGGGCTTCCGCGGGCGCCAGGGTATCTTTGAACTGATGGTTATGAACAACGAACTTCGCGAATTGGCCTTCCGGGGGGCGACGCTGGGCGAGCTGCGGCAGGCGGCGGCTGCGGCCGGGATGCGATCCCTCCTGGCCGATGGCCGGCTAAAGGCCGCCCACGGCACGACCACCCCTGAAGAGATCCTCAGAACGGCCCAGACGGGCGAGCTTATTACCGACTAATCGACACGATTGTAAGCGCCTGCCCTGCCAGGACATAGAGACAAGGCCGGCTGGCTGCCCGGCGAGTCCACCGCCGGCGGGCGCCCGGCGAGGCGAATAATGAGGTTGGAGAGAAACCGATGTCCATGATCCACATTGACAGACTCCTAGAGACCTGCGTCAAGCGAGGTGCCAGCGACCTACACCTGTATGTGGGCCGGGCACCGACGCTCAGGCTTCACGGTCGACTGAGGAGCCTGGAGACCAAGGCCCTGGAGCCGGAAGACACCATCGCCTTGATGAAGGCGATAACGCCCGAGCGCAACCAGCAGGAACTCCAGGAGCAGGGTGGCACGGACTTCGGCTTCGAGTTCGGCAAGGCCGGGCGATTCAGGACGTCGGTGTTCCAGCAGCGCGGCAATATCTCGCTATGCCTGCGTCTGATCCCTTCCAAGCTGCTGACGTTTGAGGACATCGGCCTGCCGAAAACCGTTCAGAGCATCTGTCGCCGTCCCAGGGGCATCTTCCTGATCACCGGGCCGACCGGATCCGGCAAGACGACCACTCTGGCGACGATGATCGATTACATCAACGACAACTTCGACCGCCACATCGTGACGATCGAGGATCCCATCGAGTACTACCACAACCACAAGAAGTGCCTGATCAACCAACGTGAAGTCGGCGTGGACGTGCCGTCGTTCAGCGAGGCCCTGCGGCGAGTGCTGCGTATGGACCCGGACGTCATCCTCGTCGGCGAGCTTCGAGACTTGGAGACCATCGAGGCGGCGCTGCGAGCGGCTGAGACCGGCCACCTTGTGTTTGGCACCCTGCACACAACCAGCGCCCACAGGACGGTCACGCGTATCGTGGATATCTTCCCCACCAGCCAGCAGGAGCAGATCCGCGTTCAGCTGTCCGAGTCGCTGGTGGCCGTACTGTGCCAGGCGTTGATGCCCCGTTGCGATGTCCGCGGCATGATCGCCGCGTTCGAGTTCATGTACGTGACCAGCGCTATCTCCAATCTCATCCGCGAGAACAAGGTCTACCGCATCCCGTCCTCCATCCAGACGGGCAAGCGGTATGGCATGCAGTTGCTGGACGACCACCTGTACCAGCTATGGGGCGACGGCAAGGTCGACAAGATCGAGGCGATCGACCATGCCCAGAACCCCGGCGAGCTGCAGCAGAAGATCGAAGCCGCCGAGGCGGGCAGGCCGCTGCCCACCGCCGGCGCCAAACCCCAACCGGCCGCGAGCCCCAGAGAGCGGTAGCACGGGGAGGTGATCTGCAATGGCTGTAATGGAATACAAGGTCCGGGAGCTGAAGGGCAGGCCCCTCGGGCGCGTGCTGGTGAAGATGGGGCGGGTGACGCGCGAGCAGCTCAACCAGGCGATGGAGGTGCAGAAGCAGCGCGGGGGCGTGGTCGGACAGATACTCGTCGACCTCGGCTACGTCGACGAGAAGACGCGAAACCTCGCTCTGGGCTTCCAGGCCGGCATGGAGTACGCCGACCTGAGCTCGCTGGAGATACCCGACGACGTGATCGCCCAGATCCCCGCCCAGATGGCCAACAGCTACAAGGTGATGCCGATCGAGTGCGACCAGCCGTCCAAGCGGCTGGTGGTGGCGTTGGCCTCGGCCGACAACTTCCGGGCGTCCGACGACCTGCGAACGCTGACCGGGATGGACATAGTTGCCCGCATCGCCGAGGCCGACCAGCTCGAAGCGGCCCTGACGAAGTACTACGGGATCGAGACGGCCTCTGCCGGGGCGCTCGGCTCGATCGGCGAGCTGATAAACGAGATAGTCGGCGACGAGCAGCTCGCCCAGCTGGAGAACCGCGGCGAGAGCATCGACCTGGACACGCTAAAAGGCGCCGCGGAGGCCAACCCGGTCAAGCGGCTGGTGAACATGGTGCTCATGCAGGCGATCAAGGATCGCGCGTCGGACATTCACTTCGAGCCGTTCGAGGATGAGTTCAAGATGCGCTATCGCATCGACGGCCTGCTGTACGAGATGCTGCCCCCGCCGCGGTCGATCGCGCCGGCGATTGCGTCCCGCATCAAGGTCATGGCCCGGCTGAACATCGCCGAGCGCCGCGTGCCGCAGGACGGGCGTATCGCGCTGACGATCAACAACGCGCCGGTCGATCTGCGCGTGTCGGTGCTTCCGACGATGTTCGGCGAGAGCATCGTGTTGCGCGTGCTCGACCGCACCCAGGTGCAACTGGACATGGACCGCCTGGGGATGCGCGAGGACGACACGCGAATCTTCCGCCAATTGATCTCCCGCCCTAACGGCATTGTGATCGTGACCGGGCCGACCGGCTCGGGCAAGACCACCACGCTGTACTCGGCCCTGAACGAGCTGAACGACGTGGAGGTGAAGATCCTCACGGCCGAGGACCCCGTCGAGTACGACATCGACGGCCTGGTCCAGGTGCAGATCAAGGAGGACATCGGGCTGACGTTCGCCCGCTGTCTGCGATCCTTCCTGCGTCAGGATCCCGACACCGTGCTGGTCGGCGAGATCCGCGACCTGGAGACGGCGGAGATCGCCGTCCAGGCGTCGCTGACCGGCCACCTTGTATTCTCCACCCTGCACACCAACGACGCGCCGTCGTCGATCGCCCGCTTGCTGGACCTTGGGCTCGAGCCGTTCAAGCTCACGGCCACGCTTGAGGGCATCGCGGCCCAGCGACTCGTGCGTCGCATATGCCCCCGCTGCAAAGAGGCTTACACCCCCACCGAAGAAGCCCTGATGGAGCTGAACCTCACGCCGGACCAGGTCGCCAAGAGGACGTTTTATCGCGGGCGCAAGTGCGAGGCCTGCCGCAACACGGGCTACAGCGGCCGAATCGGCATCTTTGAGATGATGATCCTCGACGACGACCTTCGCGATCTGATCATGAAGCGGAGCAGCACGAACGTTCTCCGCGAGGCCGCCCGCAAGAAGGGCATGCGAACCCTCCGCGACGGCGGATTGCTGGCGATATACGACGGGCTGACGACGATCGAGGAAGTCGTCTCCCAGACGATCTACGAGGACACGGACTAGGCCGGCCGCACGCTGGGGACCTGAGGTCGGCTGGCTGTGGGAAGTAGGAGCTTAACCATGCCTGTTTTCACCTACGAAGCGATGAACGGCGTCGGCCAGACCGTCAAGGGCGAGGTAAGCGCGACGACTTCGGAAGAGGCCATCACCAAGGTTCGGGCGATGGGCAACTT
>CAYUYH010000166.1:0-6109 GCA_964449175.1 uncultured Planctomycetaceae bacterium | reverse complement strand
GGATACCACTACATCTTGTGCCCCCGGCGCGCCACTATTTTGTCACGCACCCGCCGGTCTGGCCAACGGGCCATGTCGACTGGCCGGGTGAGGTATGGCGCCGGGCCGCCTCAACAGCCCTATTGCTTCATGCCTTGGGCGAAGCGTACGAGCTGCGGGTTGACCTTGCCGCCGAGGTTCTGACAGGTCGCGAGGTCCTTGGCGGCCTCGTCGAGCCTGTCCGTCTGGCAATATGCGGCCGCTCGGACGTGGTAGGTTTCCGCACAGTCTGGCGCCAGCCGAATGGAGCGCGTGTAGTCGGCGATGGCTGCCTCGCAGTCGCCGGCCTGGAAGTGAATGTCGCCGCGAAGCCGATAGGCCGAGGCGTTGTCGGGGTAAAGGCTGAGGATCTTGTTGACGTCCGCGATCGCCGCTGCGATGTCCCCCTGCTGGGCGAGCATCATTGCCCGGTTGGCATATGCCTGGGCGTATCGCGGCTCGAGCTCGATCGCCTTGTTGAAGTCCCGCATCGCGCCCTCGATGTCGCCCTGATGCTGGAGTGCCCCACCGCGGTTGTTGTAGGCCAGGGGGCAGCTCGGGTCGAGCTGGATGGCCTTGGTCAGGTCCTTGACGGCCGTGGCTGCGTCGCCGCTGGCAAGGTAGGAGGTGCCGCGGTTGTAGTAATGATCGGCCTCATTGGGCGCCAGCCTGATGGCCTGGTCGTAGTCGCGGATGCCGGAGGCGTAGTCGCCCAACTGGTGGTAGGCGTGGCCACGGTTGTGGTAGTAGTCCGCGTTGGTCGGATCGAGCCTGATCGCCATGGTGAAGTCGCTGATCGCCTCCTCGAGCCGGCCAATACTCTCGTAGGATCCGCCGCGATTGTAGTAGGTCTCGGCGCACGTGGAGTCCAGGCAGGCGGCCTCGGTGTAGTCGCGAATGGCGGCTTCCTCGTCACCCAGGCTCGAGAAGGCGTTGCCGCGATTGACATAGGCCCAGACGTAGCGAGGATCGAGCTTGATCGCCTCGGCGTACAGGCGGACCTGTTCGTGGAGGTCGACCGTCTCGACCGCCTTTGCGAAGATCATCGCGGCCCGGCAATTGCTCGTTCCGAACCTCTCCTTGGCGTCGGCGGGGGACACCGGAGGCGGGACGGACTCGGTCGGAAGCGGCTCGACCGCGGCAGCCGTCCGCGGCACGCCGCCGGCGGACTGGCACCTATAGGCATAGATGCCAATGCCGATCACATTGCCCAATACGATGGCCGCAATCGCAACGCGCCGAGTCATTCCATCCTCCAATACCTCGTCTTCTCTCGGATCAGGCCCGCCAGAGGCCTGCGCGGACTTCGCCGGCCGGCCGGTCCCGCCTAGCGCGCCGCGAACTGCTCGGCGCCGCCCACTGCGACGGCATTCTCCCCGTCGCGGTCGACCATTCTCTTGAGCGCCGCGACCACCTTCGGGTCGAAGTGCGTCCCCGAGGCCGCCTGGACCGTGTCCAGTGCCTCGAATATGCCCACGCCCTTGCGGTAGGGGCGGTCCGACACCAGAGCGTCAAGCGCGTCCGCCACCGCGATGATCCTGGCCGTCATGGGAATCTGCTCGGCCTTTAGCCCCCTGTAGCCGCTGCCGTCGAACTTCTCGTGGTGATTCTCGATGTCGTCGGCGATGCCTGAGAGCATCCCGCCGACCGGCTTGACCATGTCCGACCCGCGCGTTGTGTGGGTCTGGATGGCCGACAGCTCCTGCTCGGAAAGCACAGCCGCCTTGCGAAGAATCTCCACGCTGACCTCCACCTTGCCCACGTCGTGCAGCAGCCCGGCGATGCGGGCCTCTTCCACGCCCGCCTGCCCCAGGCCCATCTCGTCGGCGATGCGGGCGGCGCACGTGGACACGCGGACGCTGTGCGCCTCGGTGTCGACGTCGACCGTCTGGATGAACTTGGTCAGTATCGCCAGCACGCCGCTGTAGGCGCGCTGGAGGTTGCGCATGGCCTGCTCCGTCCGATTGCGCAGAACCGATACCACGTAGGCCGTGACGACGAGGATGCCGCCCCACACGACCAGGTCCAGCCACCGCAGCATGCTGTCGGTCCGCCCGACGAGCTTCGCGGGCACATAGATGGCGTAGGCCATCACCATCAAGGCTCCCAGCCCGGCTATGCCGACGGCGTCCCGCTTGCACATGCGCCACGCGGCGAATACGACCGGCACGTAGAACAGCTGCAGGATGACCCGCTGATTCACCAGAAGGATGTTCAGCAGCCCCAGCAGCACAAGGAACACGCCCACGATGATGAGCTGGGGTCGGACCTTCGGCGCCAGCCGCCGAATGATCGAGGGTATTGGTGCGCCCATTTCGGACGACTCCTTTCCGCCGGCGACTACACACACTGCCGGCCCACCCATGCGCCAATCGCCAGCCGCGCCCCCAACGCGCAGCCACACTATGGGTATCGACTTCCGCCAATGGCGATATTAGTAAGGCCCGGCCACTTGGCCGCCGGAATGGCCCCCGCTTGGCCCCTCCTCCGGGCGCCCGGGCCGATGCAAGCTTGGAAAGCCCCGACCGCCCAAGGTATAGTGGTGCGGCAACTTGAGCACTGCTCAGGTCATCGCGCTGAATGAGGCAAGCCTAGTGCCCTCCCCTTCGTGGACAGCGAGTCGACGTGCCATGATCAGGCCCCGCGAGGCCCTCGACATCGTTATGCGCCACGTCAGGCCCTTGCCTGCGACCAGTCGCCGGCTGACCGACGCGCTGGGTTGTTGCCTGGCGGCCGACGTCCGGGCCGACCGCGACTCGCCCCCGGCCGACCGATCAGCGATGGACGGCTACGCCGTGCGGTCGCGCGACCTGGCCGGCGGCGCGGCGCGCCTCCCGCTGACGGGAGAGGTCGCCGCCGGCAGCACCGCCAGGCCGCGCGTCAGGCCCGGCGCCTGCGTGCGGATTCTGACCGGGGCGAACGTCCCGCCCGGCGCCGACGCCGTCGTGCCGGTCGAGCTGACAAGCGCCGCCGACGCCGCGGTCGCCTTCCGCGGACCGGTCGCCCCCGGAGCAAACATCCGCCGCCGAGGCGAAGAGGCCGCCAAGGGCGCCCCCGTGCTGCCCAAGGGCACGGTGCTGGCCCCCGTGCACATGGGAATCTGCGCCTCTGCCGGAGCGGCCAGGGTCAAGGTCCACGCCCGGCCGACCGTGGCGATCCTGTGCACCGGCCGAGAGGTCACCTCCCCAGCCGCGCGCGTCGGACCGCATCAACTGCGCGACTCCAACGGGCCGACGCTCCAGGCGTTCGTCTCAGCCGCCGGCTGCGATGGCCTGGCCCCGCGGATCGTCGCCGACGACCTGGCCAAGCTCGCCGCCGCGATCAAGCTCACCTGCCGCCGGGCGCACGTCGTGCTGATCACCGGCGGCGTCTCGGTCGGCAAGTACGACCTCGTACCGCAGGCCGTCAGGCAGATCGGCGCGACCGTGCGGCTCCACGGCGTCGCACAGAAGCCGGGCAAGCCGCTGCTCTATGCCACGCGGGCCGGCGGGCGGCACATCTTCGGCCTGCCGGGCAACCCGGTCAGCGTGGCCGCAACCTTCTGCGTGTATGTCGCGCCGGCGCTGCGACGGCTGGCCGGCCTGCCCGCCCAGCAGTGTTCGCCGATCATGCGCCTTCCGCTCGCCCGGCCCATCCGCAAAGACGCCGACCGCGTGCGGTTCGCCCTGGTCCGCGTCGCGCAGGGCCCCCGCGGACCCTTGCTCAAGCCCGTCGCCTCGCATGGATCAGCCGATCTCATCGCCGCGGGCCAGGCGGACGGGCTGGCGACGATCCCCGCCGGTCGCGGCGAACTGCCCGCCGGGTGGATCGTGGACTTTCGGCCGTGGATGGCCGTGCCAGGACGGTAACAGAATGACCAAGCGATCCACCCACACAGACAGCGCCGGGCGGGCCAGGATGGTCAACGTCTCCGCCAAGCGCCCCACCGCCCGTACGGCCGAGGCCGAGGCGGTCGTCCACGTCGGGCGGGCGCTGGCCAAGCGGCTCGCCGGCCGCGGCGGCCTGGAAAAGGGCAGCGTCCTGGAGACCGCCCGGATCGCCGGCATCCAGGCCGCGAAACGCGCCGCCGAGCTTATCCCCATGTGCCATCCGCTCCCCCTCGACGCGATCGCCGTCGACGCCGAGCTGGGCGACGATCACGTTCGCCTGACCAGCCACGTGGCCTGCACGGGCAAGACCGGCGTGGAGATGGAGGCCCTGACGGCCGCCGCCGTCGCGGCCCTGACCGTCTACGACATGGTCAAGTCCGCCGGCAAGGGCATCGAGATAGGCCCGATCCGCCTGCTGAGCAAGACCGGCGGCAAGAGCGGAAACTGGAAACGGAAGAGACCGACCTGAGGACCCGCCGACATGGCGAAGATCGAAGCCATCTGCACCAGTCCCGCCAAGGGCGAGCCGAAGTCGCCGACACCCTCGGCCGTCTTCCGCGCCGAGGTCGGCATCGAAGGCGACGGCCACGCCGGCCCCGGCCACCGGCAGGTGAGCATCTTGGCGGCTGAGGACATCCAGACCGTCGCTCGCAAGCTCCCCGCCGTCCAGCCCGGCGCGTTCGCCGAGAACTTGGTGGTCTCCGGCGTGGACCTGCCCGCGCTGGGCCTCGGCAGCCGGCTGAGGGTCGGCGAAGCGGTCGAGCTGTCTGTCACGCAGATCGGGAAGGTCTGCCACGACCCCTGCCGCATCCAGCGCCTCACGGGCGACTGCATCATGCCGCGGGCCGGCGTGTTCTGCCGGGTCGTCGCCGGCGGGCAGGCGCGAGCGGGCGACCCGGTCGAGGTGCTGGAGGCGATTCCGCGCGACGTGTTCCAGGCCGTCGTGCTGACCGTCAGCGACAAGGCGTCGGTCGGTCAGCGAGCCGACACCGCCGGGCCGGCCGTCGCCAAGCGACTGATCGACGCCCTCGGCGCGCACGTCTACCGCGCGGAGATCGTGCCGGATGATCAGCGGCTGATCGCCGAGCGACTGAGGCATTACTGCGACGGGCACGGAATCGACCTTATCGTTACCGTGGGCGGGACGGGCTTCGCCCCGCGCGACGTCACGCCCGAGGCGACGCGGGCCGTGATCCAGCGCCCGACGCCGGGCCTGGACGAGGCCATGCGCGCAGCCTCGTTGGCCAAGACAGCTCACGGGATTCTCTCGCGCGGCGTGTCGGGCATTCGCGGGAGCACGCTGATCGTCAACCTGCCCGGCTCGCCTCGCGCGGCGACCGAGAACCTCGCCGTCATCCTGCGCGCCCTGCCGCACGGCCTGGCCAAGCTACGAGGCGACCCGGCCGACTGCGCCACGCCGGGCGATGAGGACGGCCATGCTCGATGACCTGCCCATCCTGGCCGTGCGGGGCTGGAGCGGGTCCGGCAAGACCGGCCTGATCGAAGCCGCCCTGCCGACCCTCGCCGCCCAGGGCCTGGCGGTCGCCGTCGTCAAGCACACCCGCACAGCCATCGACGTGGACCGGCCCGGTAAGGACAGCGACCGCCTGTTCCGCGCCGGCGGCGACGTGTTCCTGCTCTCGCCCGACGAGGAGCTGGCCCGCCGACACCCGCGAGGCGGCGAGCACCTCGAGCGCACGCTGGCCACGCTGGCCGAGCGGTACGACCTGGTGCTGGTCGAGGGCCACAAGCAGTTGCCCCTGCCCACGGTCTACCTGCTCGGCGAGGAAGAAACCTCGCCGCCGCCGGAGGCAGACAACATCCTGGCCGCACTGGCCGAGGGCGCCGACCGCCAGGAGGCGTTCGCAAGATTGCTCACCGACGAGCTCACCCAGCGGTGGCGGCAGACGCCCGTCTACGGCGCGGTCATGATCGGCGGGGCAAGCCGGCGGATGGGCAGGCCCAAGCACCTGATCGCCTCGGGCGGCAGGACCTGGCTGGAGCGGACGGCAGACGTGCTGGCCGGCGCGACGCGGCAGGTGGTGGTCGTCGGCGCCGGCGAGGTGACGGCCGGTGCCCGCCATCTTCCTCGCCTCCCCGACGTGCCGGACGCGCAAGGCCCCCTGGCCGGCCTGCTGGCGGCGATGCGATGGGCGCCGCGGGCGGCCTGGCTGGTGGCGGCCTGCGACCTGCCCCACCTCACCGCCGCAGCAGCCGACTGG
>CAYUYH010000165.1:0-6151 GCA_964449175.1 uncultured Planctomycetaceae bacterium | reverse complement strand
GAGGTGGAGGTCGTCTACTCCGCCGACCAAGCCGTCGAACTGGCCGCTGCCCATGCGGACCGGCAGGTGGTTTTCCTGACCGTCGGGTTCGAGACGACCGCGCCGGCGACCGCGCTGGCCGTCCAGCACGCCCGCAAGCGGAACCTGGCCAACTTCAGCGTGTTGACCGCCCACAAGCTGATCCTGCCGGCGATGCGCGCACTGCTGTCGGCTGAGGACGTGCGGATCGACGGCTTCCTGTGCCCTGGGCACGTGAGCGTGATTCTCGGCTGGCAGGCGTACGAGCCGATAGCCAGTGAGTTCCGCAGGCCTTGCGTGGTGGCCGGGTTCGAGCCGCGCCAAATCTTGCTTGGCCTGGAGGCGATACTCCGGCAGCTCGTCGACGACGCACCGGCCGCCGCGAGCGTCTACGCGCCGGTCTCGCCAGGCGGCAACGCAAAGGCCTGGGCTGTGCTGGAAGAGGTATTCCGCGTGGTCCCGGCCCGGTGGCGGGCGCTGGGCGAGATCGACGCCAGCGGCCTGACCCTTCGCGGCGATTACGAGGCGTTCGACGCGACCGGGCGATTCGACATCCCCGCCGTCGAGTCGGCTGAGCCGGCAGGCTGCCGATGCGGCGACGTGATCTGCGGGCGATGCCTGCCGGCTGACTGCGCGCTGTTCGCGACCAGGTGCACGGTCCGCGACCCGGTGGGCCCGTGCATGGTTTCTTCGGAGGGCGCGTGCGCAGCCGCCTACAAATATGAGAGGGCGCCGCGGTCGGCGGGCTAGGCCGCACGGGCCCGCCAGGACGTAACATGGCTGACAATAAGCACATACAGCTTGCACACGGCGGGGGCGGGCAGCTCACCGCCGAGCTAGTCCGCGATGTCATTCTGCCGGCGTTGGGCGGCGGACAGGACGCCCGCCGCCTGACGGACGCCGCGACAATCCCCGGCGAGGGCAAGAAGCTCGCCTTCACCACCGACAGCTACGTGGTTCAGCCGTTGGAGTTCCCCGGCGGGGACATCGGCAAGCTGGCGGTCGTCGGCACGGTCAACGACCTGGCAGTGGCCGGGGCGGCGCCGATCGCGCTCAGCCTGGCGCTGGTCATTCAGGAGGGCCTGGAGATCGATCTGCTCCGCCGCGTGCTGCGATCAGCCGGCGAGGCGGCAGCGGCTGCGGACGTAGCCGTCGTCACCGGCGACACGAAGGTCGTCGAGCGCGCCGCCTGCGACGGACTCATGATCAACACCAGCGGCGTCGGCGTGGTGCACCCAGCCGGGCGACTCGGCTTCGACCGAATCGCCGAAGGCGACCGCATCCTGCTGTCCGGCCCGCTGGGCGAGCACGGCCTGGCGGTGATGAGCAAGCGCAAGGGCCTGAGCTTCTCCGCCGACCTGGCGAGCGACTGCGCATCGATCGCCGCCCTGGCCAAGGCGCTGCTGGACGAGTTCGGCCCGGCGGTGCACTTCATGCGCGACCCCACGCGTGGCGGTCTGGCCGCCACACTGGCGGAGATCGCCGCCGGATGCGGGCGCGACATCGAGATCGACCAAGCCGCCATCCCAGCCAATCCCACGGTGCTGGCGGCTGCCGAGATGCTGGGCCTGGACGTGCTGTCGGCCGCCAACGAGGGCAAGCTCGTCGCCGTCGTCGAGGCCGACGCAGCCAACAAGGCCGTCGCCATCCTAGCCGACCACGACATCGCCGCCGCTGCCGCTGCCGTCGGAACCGTCGGGGCGGCCGGCGACAACCCAATCGTGGAGATGACCACTGCCGCCGGAGGGCGGAGAGTCGTGCAGATGCCATACGGCGAGGAGTTGCCGCGGATATGCTGAGTCCGCTAGGCCCGCCGGCTGGCAAATGCGACGATCAAGCAACATGACAGAAAGGGCGTTGGATGCTTCCCCAGACGTTGCCCAAGAACAAGTTCGACGACTTCGTCGCGCATCTGCTGCGCGACAGCCGAGTGATGGCGCCGACCGACCGCGGCGGCGGGCACTTCGCGTTCGACCGGATCCGCTCGAGAGACGAAATCCAGCGGATCAGAATGGACTACGACATCACGATCCTGCCGCCGAAGAAGTACCTCCTGCCGAGGTACGAGACGCTGCTGACCTTCGACAGCGGCGACCCCCACAGCGGCAAGGCTGAGCTTACCGTCCAGGCGACCGTCCTGCTGGGCGTGCACCCGTACGACCTGCACGCCATCGTCACCACGGACGCAGCCATGGGGCTGGACCCGGCCGACCCGCACTACTTGTCCAAGCGGGCGGCTACCAGGCTCATCGGCCTGAACATCCAGGCCCCGGCCAACGAGCATCAGTTCCAGGCCGACATGGGCACGCTCCAGCCGCCCGAGGGCGGGTTCGACCTGTTCATGACCGACCTTGGCGACCGCTATTTCACCGAGGTCGGCACGCAGGCCGGCTCGCGGATGCTGAAGGACTGCGGCCTGTTCCACCCCGCCGGCCCGGAAGACCACAAGGCCAAGCAGGCATACGAGAAGGTCAAGGCCGGCAACTTCTACAAGAAGCTGCCCTACAACACGCGCTACCTCCCCGAACTGCTCGACGCCAGCTACGACTCGCTGCTATGGGACGCGATCGCCCGGCGGTGCTTCAGTTGCGGGACGTGTACGAACGTCTGCCCGACGTGCTACTGCTTCGACGTGCAGGACAAGCTCAACCTCGACGCGGCCAGCGGCGCCCGCCGGCGACGGTGGGACTCCTGCCAGCTGAAGGTCTTCGCCGAGGTAGCCGGCGGGGAGAACTTCCGCGAGCATCGCAACAGCCGCACGCGCCACCGCATGTTCCGCAAGGGCAAGTACGTCCTCGAGCGGACCGGCAGGCTCGGCTGCGTCGGCTGCGGGCGGTGCATCCGCCACTGCGTGGCGAACATCTCGATACTGGAGGCCTTCCAGCAGATCGCCGGCGAGGCCACCGAAATCGGGGCCGGCGACAATAGGCGATAACGAGGACCGACGATCATGGATCAGCAGAAGCATGCGTGTGCCGAAGCGACAGACGTGCCGTACATCCCGCGGGTCGCTCGCGTCGCCGAGACAAGTAAGTTCACCACGACCGAGGCGTGGTACCGCCTGGAGTTCGAGGACGGCGGCGGGATCGAATACAAGGCCGGGCAGTTCATGGAAGTGGGCATGTTCGGCCTGGGCGAGGCGCCGATCTCAATATGCTCCGGCCCGGGTCGCGGCAAGCGCGACGACCTGGAGATGTGCATCCGCGCGGTCGGCGACGTGACCAACGCCATCCACCGCCTCAAGGCCGGCGACAGCGTCGCGGTGCGCGGGCCGTTCGGCAACGGCTTCGACATGGACTCCGTCGCGGGCATGGACCTGCTGTTCGTAGCCGGCGGGCTGGGCCTGGCCCCCTGCCGCAGCTTCATCCAGGCCGCACTCGACCAGCGCGAGAAGTTCAACCGCGTCACCATCCTCTACGGCGCCCGCACGCCGGGGGACCTGCTGTTCCGCGACGACCTGGAGGCGTGGTCCAAGCGCAAGGACTGCGAGTTCCTGCTGACGGTCGACCGCGGCGACGAGAAGTGGAAGGGCAACACCGGCGTGATCACCACGCTGTTCCGCAAGATGGCCAAGGTGGACCCCGCCCGGACGGTGGCGTTCATCATAGGCCCGCCGGTGATGTTCAAGTTCGCCGTGCTGGAGTCGCTGGCGATGGGCCTGCGAAAGGCCAACATCTACTGCTCGCTCGAGCGGCGGATGAAGTGCGGGCTGGGCAAGTGCGGGCACTGTCAGATCCGCAACATCTACGTCTGCCAGGAAGGGCCGATCTTCAACTACGCCGAAGTGACCAGACTGAGAGAAGGCATCTGACGAACGCCCGCCCGACGCCCCACCGGCGCCGGGCCGACGGAGACAGTGATCGATGGCCGGCAAACCGAGAATATCGTTCCACGACTTCACCAGTTGCGAGGGCTGCCAGCTCCAGGTGCTCAACTGCGAGGACGAGCTGCTGGACATCCTCGGCGCCGTGGACATCGTGCAGTTCCGCGAGGCGATCGACGACCGCCAGGACGAATGCGACATCGCCTTCATCGAGGGCGCGTTCACGCGCGAGAGCGACCGCGCCCGACTGGAGAAGATCCGCAACCACGCCAAGATCGTCGTCGCCCTCGGCGCGTGCGCGACGACCGGCGGGCTGAACGTGCTGAAGAACTACCGCGGCATCGACAAGGCGATGAAGACCGTCTACGGCGACAAGGCCGGCTGGTACGAAACCAGCGCCGCCCGCCCCATCGAGGACGCCATCAAGGTCGACTACAAGATCCACGGCTGCCCGATACCGAAAGACGAGTTCCTCGAAGTGGTCAAGAGCCTGCTCGCCGGGCGAAAGCCGCAGATCCCGGACTACCCGGTCTGCGTGGAGTGCAAGCTTCGCGAGAACGTCTGCCTGTTCCACAAGGGACAATTCTGCATGGGCATCGTCGCCCGCGCCGGCTGCAATGCCTGGTGCCCCAGCTACGGCGGGCGGTGCTACGCCTGCCGCGGGATGATCAGCGACCCCAACAACAAGGCTGCCAAGGACGTGCTGGAGGAGTTCGGCCTGACGCTGGAACAGGTGCTGGCCGAGTTTCGGCTGTTCAACGGCGTGTTCGACGTGGCCAAGGAATAAAACTGTACAGGCGCCCAGGAGCAAGAGATGGGAAAGTCGTTGGATATTAACGTTCACCACCTCACCCGCGTCGAGGGCCATGGTAACATCGTCGTGCGCGCCAGCGACGGGAAGGTCCAGAAGTGCGTGCTGGAGATCGTCGAGACGCCGCGAGTCTTCGAGAGCATGATCGAGGGGCTGCCCTGGCGCGACACCGCCCTGCTGACCTGCCGGATCTGCGGCATCTGCTCGGTCGGGCACACCACCGCGAGCATCCGCGCCACGGACGATGCGTTCGGCCTGAAGCTAACGCCGGAAGTCCTCGCCCTTCGCAAGCTGATGCTGATGGCTGAGGAAATCCAGAGCCACGTCCTGCACGTGTACTTCCTGGCCGCTCCGGACGCCTTCGCCGCGCCGAGCGTCATACCCCTGGCCGCCAGCCATCCGGACGTGGTCAAGCGGGCCCTGCGGCTGAAGAAGCTTGGCAACGTGATCTCGGACAACATCTGCGGCCGACACGTCCACCCGATCTCGATGATCCCCGGCGGCTTCACCTACGTCCCGCCGCGAGGCGCGCTGCTGAAGATCAAGGAATACGCCGACTCGCTGGCCGGCGACATCGACGCGACGGTGGACATCGTTGCCTCGATCGCCGACAAGTTCCCCAGCTTCGAGCGCGAGCGCGAGGACATCTCGCTGACGCGGGACGACGAGTACGCCCTCTACGACGGCGACCTGAAGAGCTCAGCCGCCGGCGTGATCGACCCGCACGACTACGAGCAGTACATCCACGAGAAGTGCGTCCAGCACTCCACCAGCAAGCACGCCCACAACACGGGCGACTCGCTGGCCGTCGGGGCGCTGTCGCGGTTCAACAACAATGCCGACAAGCTCAACGCCCGCGGCAAGGCGGCCGCGGCGGCCCTGGGCCTGACCGCCCCCTGCTACAACCCCTACGCCAACAACTTTGCCCAGACCGTCGAGATTGCACACTGCTACGACGAGGTCGTCCGGCTGCTCGACGAGCTGCTGGGCATGGACCTGTCGGAGGCGACGCTGGCGCCCAACGTCACCCCCAAGGCTGGTCGAGGCATTGGCCTGACCGAGGTGCCCCGCGGCCTGCTGGTGCACGACTACACGTACGACGAGCGAGGCGTCTGCACGAAGGCCAACTGCATCATCCCCACGGGCATGAACCTCGGCAACATCGACCGCGACATGCAGACCTACGTCCCCCAGGTCATCGACAGGCGCAGCCAGGACCAGATCGCCCACGACCTGGAGATGCTCGTCCGGGCGTATGACCCGTGCATAAGCTGCTCGGTCCACCTGCTGAAGGTCGAGTGGATCTGACAATTTCGGATTTGGGATTTCGGATTGCCCCGCGCTTTGCGCGGGGCCCTGAGCATCGTCGAAGGGCGGATTGCGGATTGGCGCGGCGGAGTCTCTGCTCCGCCGCGTTTCATTGCGCGCGTTGGGGCCGCTGCACCTTGTCCAGTGGCGGCGTCGGCCATAGAATAATCGCGGGCGCACCAACCCTGAAA
>CAYUYH010000164.1:0-6209 GCA_964449175.1 uncultured Planctomycetaceae bacterium | reverse complement strand
GCTGAGAGCCGGCTACCTGGTCGTCCTGCCGCTGCTGGTGGTGGCCGCGGGGGCGCTGGTGATGCTGGCCAGGCGGAGGTAGGCGGCGGGCAGCGTAGGAACGGAGGCGCCATGAAGCCCAAGACAATGGTATTCCTGATCGTCGCGCTGGCGGCTTGCCTGGCGTTTGTCGTCGGGAGAAGCATCTATCGCGGCGGGACGGGGCGCGCCGGCGAGGCGTCCGAGGCCGGCAGGACCGGCGTGTTTCAGCCGGCGCCCATCGGCGCCAAGGAGCTGTCGATCGCCTCAGCCGACGGCGCGACGATCACGTTCGCCAAGGTCGACGGCGACTGGATGATCCGCGAGCCGATCGACGCCAAGGCCGAGAGGTTCAAGGTTGCCCGGCTCGTCTCCGCAGTCACATCCTCGCCGGCTGAGCCCATCGCCGGCGACGAGGCGCTGGGGAACGCGGTCACCGGCCTGGCCTCACCGCCCTGGACGATCAAGCTGACCGACGAGCGCGGGCGGGCCCATACGCTGGCCGTCGGCAACGCCGTGCCGATGAGCGGCGGTGCGAAGACATACGTCCGCGACGAGGGCAGCGGGCAGATCTTCGCGGTCCAGTTCGACTTCGCCGAGCTGCTCGCCAGTCCGATGAGCGAGTGGCGCGACAGGTCGCTGTGGGACATCTCCCGCGGCGAGATCGTCCGGGTGGCGATCGCTGGGCGGGACAGCTACGAGTTGCTTGCCGGGGGGGACGCCTGGCGCGTCGTCGCCCCGCGGATCGACGCACGGGCCGATGAAGGCGCGGTGACCCGGTTGCTCGACAAGCTCACCGCCCTGACCATCAGCGAGTTTGTCTCTGACGCCCCGGCCGGCTCTCCCCGGACGAGTCGCCGTGGCGGCCTGGCCGCTTATGGACTGGATCGGCCTCAATTGATCGTCACGCTTACCCTCCGGGGCGAGCCGCCGGCCTCCGCGCCGGCCACCCAGGCGACCCAGCCGGGGCGGACGGTCGCATTGGCCATCGGCAGCAAGGCCGGCGGCGGGGTCTTTGCTCAACTGTCGAATAGCCCATCGGTGTTCGAGCTGCCCGCGTCTGTGCTGGATGACCTTCAGCCCTCGCTATTCGACGTCCGCGACAAGAGCCTGCTGATGCCGGCCGAGAAGCCGATCTCGCGCGTCGAGGTGGTCAACCCCGCCGGCCAAGCCGCCTTGACCCTGCGTGACGGGCAGTGGCGGATGGAGATCCCCCACGCCGGGCGGGCGAATCAGCATGCGGTCGAGCAACTAATCGCGGCCGCGACGAAGTTGACCGCCGTCCGCTTCTATGATGAGGTACCGGCCTTGGCGGCGTACGGCCTGGATCAGCCGCGATGCAAGGTCACTCTCCACGCAGTTGAGGACGCGGCCGACTCGTCTCTCCCCGGGCGAGTCGCCAGGGCGACCTGGGTGGAGGTGGGCGGCGAGAGCCCCTCCGGCGACATGACGTTCGTGCGGTCGTCTGACGGCGGCGCGGTCGCAGCCGTGCGCACGGCAGACGTGCAGCGGCTGCTCGACCCGCCATGCACATACTGGGATGCCGTGCTGCTGAACATCCCCGCCCGCGAGCAGCCCCGCGCCCTGGAGGTCACGCGCGGCGATGTGCAATACCGCCTGGCTGTGGACCATGCCGGCGAATGGCGACTGGCCGCGCCGATCGACGCCTCGGCCGACAGCCAGTCCGTGGACAAGTTGCTGACGGCGCTGCGGAACGTCACCGCCCAGCGGATCGTCGCGCTTGGCCCGGACGTGCCGCCTGGGTTCGCCGAGGCGGCTGAGTCTGTCACAGTCACCCTGACCACAGCCGCCGCAATCGGGCCGCCCCCGGCCGAGCTGACGGACACAGCCCCGGCCGCCGAGCAGCCGAGCGAGCGGGCCCGCGCCTACACGCTCCACGCGGTCAGTCTAGCCGGGCCGATCTACGCCTGGGTCGAAGGCGGCGACCTTACAGCCGTGGGGCAGATGGCCCCCGCGCTGTGGGACGTGCTCACCGCTGAACTGCGCGACCGGGCGGTCGGCTCGCCCGCCGACGCGGACGTGCGGCGGATCAGCATCACGCGCGACGGCAAGGAGCTGCTGCTGGAGCGGGTCGCCGAGCGGTGGACGTGCTCAGCCGACCCGCACGTGACGATCTCGGGCACCAAGGTCGATGCATTCCTTCAGAACGCCCGGCTGCTCAAGGCGGAGAGGTTCGCGGCGCACACGGAGGTCGAGGGCGGGCAGTTCGGCCTGGACTCACCGCGGCTAGTCGTGGAGCTGGCGACGGCGGATGGGACCACAGCCTATCGGCTGACGGTTTCGGCCGACGGCCCGGCCAGCGGGCAGCAATACGCCTCAGCCGATTCGGTCGCTGGCGTGTTCGTGCTGTCGGAGTACTCGGTTCGCGGCCTGAGCAAGTCGTTCGACGACTTCAAGTGAGTAGGCGTCGGCGCGGGGGAAAAGCCGTGTCCGCGGGCGGGCGATCCGATAGGATTCCCCTCGCCGGCCGAGGCGTGCGCCCAGCCGGCCAAGCGCGAAGGCGGCGGCGATTCCATGGCGACCAGCGGCGAAGAGACACTGCTGATCTGCACGCTCACCGGGGCGACCGTGCCGGCGATGCTGGCGGACCTGGCCGCCGCGGCGAAGGCCGGCGCCCAGGCCGTCGAGTTCCGTCTGGACTATTTGGCCGACCCGCCCGACGAGGCCGACCTGAAGGCCCTGCTGGCCGACGCGCCTGTCAAGACCATCGCGACGTATCGCCCGGTCCGCCAGGGCGGGCACTACGACGGCGACGAAGCCGACCGCCTGGCCATCCTCCGCAAGGCGGCCGAGCTGGGCGCCGACTACGTGGACATCGAGGACGACGTTCCGCCCTCGGCCTGGCCCGCCGGGGCGGTGATAGCGAGCAATCACGACTTCGCCGGCTGCCCGCGCGACCTGGACGCGATAGCCGCGCGCCTGGAGGCCTCGCCGGCGGCGGTCAACAAGAAGGTCGCCTTCGCAGCCGCCGGGCCCGAGGACGCGCTGCGGGCGTTCGACGTGCTCCGCGGCAGTCGCAAGCCGGCGATCGCGCTGGCCATGGGCGTCAGCGGCGCGCTGAGCCGCATACTGGCGGCGAAGTTCGGCGCGTTCGGCACGTTCGCCAGCATCTCGGAGGGGCACGAGTCCGCGCCGGGCCAGCTCACGCTGGCTGAGATGCGCGACGTCTACCGCTGGGGCGAGATAGGCCCGGCGACGGCGGTCTACGGCGTGGTGGGTTGCCCAGTCGGCCACTCGATGAGCCCGGCCATCCACAACGCCGCGTTCGCCGCCGCCGGGGTCGATGCGGTGTACGTGCCGCTGCGGATCGAGCCGGGCGCGGAGAACTTCCGCCGGTTCATGGACGCCCTGCTGGCCCGGCCCTGGATGGACTGGGGCGGGCTGTCGGTGACCATCCCGCATAAGCAGAACGCCCTCGGCTACGTGGGCCCCGCCAACTGCGACGAGCTGGCGTGCAGGATCGGCGCGGTCAACACGATCACGTTCAGCCCCGACGGCGCCCTCCGCGGGGACAACACCGACTACGGCGCCGCCCTGGACGCCCTCTGCCGGGCGATGGGCACGCGGCGGGAGGACCTGTCGGGGCGAACCGTGGCCGTGCTGGGCGCCGGCGGAGCGGCAAGGGCGATCGTCGCGGCCTTGCGACACTACCGGGCGAAGGTGACGATCTACAACCGCACTGTCGCACGCGGGGAGGCGCTGGCTGAGGAGTTCGGCTGCACCGCGGTCGGCATGGACGCCGCCGCCGGCCTGGCCGCTGAGATACTCATCAACTGCACGCCGATCGGCATGCACCCGGCCGCCCACGCCTCGCCAATTGAGGCGATCCCGCCTTCCGTGAAGGTGGTGTTCGACACGATCTACAACCCCATCCGCACGCGGCTTCTCGCCCGGGCCGAATCCGCCGGCTGCCTGACCGTCTCGGGGTTGGAGATGTTCGTCAACCAGGCCGTCGCCCAGTTCGAGCTGTGGACCGCCCGACCCGCCCCAGCCGACGTCATGCGCAAGGTCGTCCTTGAGCGCCTCGGGCGGTAGTGGACCCCGCCGCGTGATCCGGATAGTGCATGATCGGGGTGGCGGAGCTCCTGCTCCGCCACCTTCACGGCGGGAGCACGCGGCGGAGCCGGATCTCCGCCGCGCCGAAGAGGACTCGTCTGGGCCATGACTCGCCAAGTCCCAGTTTCGTGCGCCGCCGTTGACCTCCCAGCGGGGCGGATCGTAGAATACCTGCATTAGCCATGGCATCTCCCCTTTACATGGCGAGTCGCCGTATCAGGCGCGCCGCCCACTGAGGCGGCGGCCACTCTCCTGTTGCGCCCGAAGACGTTCACTTTGTGCTTCCAAAGTCGCTGCGATTCCGCAGAATATCCTCAATCCTCTGGAGACGTGAGATCATGGCTAAGAAGACCAACAAGAAGATCAAGAAGATCGTGCTGGCCTACTCCGGCGGGCTGGACACGTCGGTGATCCTGCCCTGGCTGAAGGACAAGTACGGCTGCAAGGTCGTCGCCCTGGCAGCGGACTTGGGCCAGGGGCCCGGCGAGCTGGCCGGCATCGAGAAAAAGGCCCTGGCCAGCGGGGCGGACAAGTGCGTGGTGCTCGACCTGCGGCGGGAGTTCGCCGAGCAGTACTGCTTCAAGATGCTGGCGGCGGGCGCGGTCTACGAGCACCTGTACCTGATGGGCACGTCGATCGCCCGCCCGCTGATCGCCAAGGCGCAGGTCGCCTGCGCCCTGCGCGAGCAGGCTGACGCCGTGGCCCACGGCGCGACCGGCAAGGGCAACGACCAGGTGCGGTTCGAGCTGACGTACATGGCCCTGGCGCCGCAGTTGGAGATCATCGCCCCGTGGAAAGACCCGGCGTTCGAGCTGACCAGCCGCGAGGCGGCCGTCGCCTACGCCAAGGCGCGCAAGATCCCCATCGCGCAGACGACCAAGAAGATCTACTCGCGCGACCGCAACCTGTGGCACATCTCTCACGAGGGCGCGGACCTGGAAGATCCGGCCAACGAACCGCGGGACGACCTGTGGGTGATGAGCGTGCCCGTGTCGAAGGCGCCGAACAAGCCGCAGTACGTCGAGGTGGGCTTCACCGCCGGCGTGCCGGTGTCGGTGGACGGCAAGCGGATGCCCGGCCATGATCTAGTGGCCAAGCTGAACGCCATCGGCGGCAAGCACGCCGTCGGGCAGGTCGACCTGGTGGAGAACCGTCTGGTGGGCATCAAGAGCCGCGGGGCCTACGAGACGCCAGGCGGGACGATCCTGTTCGAGGCGCACCGTGCCCTTGAGAGCATCACACTCGACCGCGAGACAATGCACTACAAGCAGCAGGTGGCGCTGAAGTACGCCGAGCTGGTCTACTTCGGCCAGTGGTTCTGCCCGCTGCGGGTGGCGCTGGACGCATTCGTAACCTCGACGCAGCGGAAGGTGACCGGCAAGGTCCGCGTGAAGTGCTTCAAGGGCCGGGCCGCCGTCGCCGGCGCAGCGTCGCCGAACAGCCTGTACTCCGGCAAGCTGGCCAGCTTCACGATGGGCAGCGAGTACACGCCGTCGGACGCGACCGGCTTCATCAAGCTCTTCGGCCTGCAGATGCGCGGGCGGGGAGAGGGCTGAGTCGGAATACCGGACGACCGGAATGCCGGAATACCGGAATACCGGATGACCGAGAGGCTGGAATGACGTAATGATCGCCTGGGCGGTGGTTGCATCGCCGCCGCCCAGGCGTTAGTGTTCCCCGAGACGAACCGACTCCAGGGAAACGGACTGTCCCTTATGGAAATCGTCTGGCTAGGCTTCTTGCTCATCATCGGCGCGTGCGTCGGCAGCTTCCTGAACGTCGTGATCTACCGCCTGCCGCGCGGCGAGAGCATCGTGTTCCCTCCCAGCCACTGCCCCGCGTGCGGGCGGGCGATCCGCTGGTACGACAACATCCCGCTGGTCAGTTGGCTGGCGCTTCGCGCGCGGTGCCGCTGGTGCGGCGGGCGGATATCGCCGCGGTACATCGTGGTTGAGGCGGCCACGGCCGTGCTCGTCGGCGGGCTTTTCGCGTGGTACTACATGCTCGACATGCGGGCGGGCGCGGGCGACTTCTTGCGGACCTGGCCGATGTTCGTCGCCCACGCGGCATTGCTGTGCGGGCTGCTGGCGTGCTCGCTGGTGGACATCCAGAGC
>CAYUYH010000163.1:0-6222 GCA_964449175.1 uncultured Planctomycetaceae bacterium | reverse complement strand
TTTTTGTGGCGCAAGCCATTACCGCAATGGCGCATAATCCCCGCCCGCCGGGGGCGGTTCGGCCGGGCAAAAGTTGCCCCTGGGGGGCGAAAAAAAACTTTGACACCGTTTTTTCCGTAGATATAGTAGACCGTCCGTCTTACAGGCCCCGGTGGCAGTGTATCCATTAGGCGAGCTGTTCTGAAAGGCAGCACGAGGCTGCCGACGGGCCGGTACGCTGCCGTAGCTCAGCCGGTAGAGCGCGTCCTTGGTAAGGACGAGGTCATGGGTCCGAATCCCATCGGCAGCTTATGCTGACATGATGGGCCAGCGGCGCGGCGGACCCGCGACAAACATACTGGTTGAAGCCGGCGGCCGCGAGGCGGCAGCAGCATGCAAAGGGCATATCCGGCAACACACGCGATGAATCCCAGGCACAAGTCGACCTGGCACTAGGTAAGAGGAGCTAAACTAATGGCCAAGGAAGTATTCCAGAGGACCAAGCCGCACGTCAACGTCGGGACGATCGGCCATGTCGACCATGGCAAGACGACGCTGACGGCGGCCATGACCAAGGTACTGGAGGCCCAGGGGCTGGCTAAGTACAAGAGCTACGACGACATCGCCAAGGCCTCGGAGTCGCAGGGCCGACGCGATCCGACAAAGATCCTGACTATCGCCACCGCACACGTCGAATACCAGTCGGAAAAACGTCACTACGCCCACGTCGACTGCCCCGGCCACGCCGACTACGTCAAGAACATGATCACCGGCGCCGCCCAGATGGACGGCGCGATCCTGGTGGTCTCTGCCGCGGACGGCCCCATGCCGCAGACGCGCGAGCACGTGCTGCTGGCTCGCCAGGTCAACGTTCCGGCCCTGGTGGTATTCCTGAACAAGGTCGACCTGGTCGACGACCCCGAGCTGCTGGAGCTGGTGGAGCTGGAGGTTCGCGAGCTGCTCAGCCAGTACGAGTTCGACGGTGACAATGTTCCGGTGATCCACGGCTCGGCCACCCAGGCGCTGGCTGATCCGGGCGGGGACGCCGCCAAGCCCATCGGCGAGTTGATCAAGGCGCTGGACGACTACATCCCCGAGCCGGTCCGCGAAGTGGACAAGCCGTTCCTCATGCCCGTGGAAGACGTTTTCTCCATCAAGGGCCGCGGCACGGTCGGCACGGGGCGTATCGAGCGCGGGATCGTGAAAGTCGGCGACCAGATCGAGATCGTCGGCCTGGGCGAGACGCGCAACACGACCGTCACGGGCGTGGAGATGTTCAACAAGACGCTCGACCAGGGCCAGGCCGGCGACAATGTCGGCGTGCTGCTCCGCGGCATCGAGAAGGAAGACCTGGAGCGCGGGCAGGTGCTGGCCAAGCCCAAGAGCATCACCCCCCACAAGAAGTTCGAGGGCGAGGTGTACGTGCTGACGAAGGAAGAGGGCGGGCGGCATAACCCGTTCTTCACCGGCTATCGCCCGCAGTTCTACTTCCGCACGACCGACGTTACCGGCACGATCAAGCTGCTGGGCGGGGCGGAGATGTGCATGCCCGGCGACAACGTGCGGATGGAGGTTGATCTGCTCAACACATCCATCGCCATGGAAGACGGCCTGCGGTTCGCCATTCGTGAAGGCGGCAGGACCGTCGGCGCGGGCGTGGTGACCAAGATTCTGGAGTAAGGCCCGATGGCCAAATCCAAGGCGAGAGAATACGTGTTTCTCCAGTGCGGCGATTGCGGCTCGCTGAACTATCGCACGCAGGTTCGCACCCAAGGCGGCGTGCCGAAACTGGAGCTTACGAAGTTCTGCCCGAAGAGCAGAACGCACACCAAACACAAGATAAAGCGAAAATAGGCCCGTCGTCGGGCAGGTGGCCGGGCCGGACACGGCAGTAGCTCAATTGGCAGAGCAGCGGTCTCCAAAACCGCAGGTTGGGGGTTCAAGTCCTCCCTGCCGTGTTGAGGCGCCTGTCGGTGCCGGACGGATCGCGGGCCTGCCGGCAGGCGCCGGAGGCGCGGCAGTGGAAGGAACGGTGGCATAGTGTCGGTTGTCGGGATCTACAAACGAGGTCAGGGCAGACACACGCGCATCGCCACCTTCGTGGGCGTGATGGTGCTCGTGGTCGTCGGGGCCGAGCGGCTCAGCGAGTACCTGGGCGGCGGCTATGGCCTCAATCCGATGCTGCAATATGGCATCTCCACGCTGCTGGTGGTAGTCGCCGCGGCCGTGATGTTCTGGATGGTGAACCGTCCGAAGTCGGCGGATTTCATGATCGCCACCGAGGGCGAGATGAAGAAGGTCTCCTGGTCGACCAAGAAGGAGATCGCCGGCTCGACCAAGGTGGTTCTGGTGACCACGATAATCATCGCAACCGTGCTGTATTGCGTGGATAACCTGTTCATACAGTTCTTTAAGGTAATACACGTTCTTGTCTGAAGGCGACCAAACCAAGCCGACGGCCGAAGCCAAGCCGGCGGGCAAGCAATGGTACGTCCTGCGAGTGGCCTCCAATAAGGAGGAGCAGGTGCGGGACGCGTTGCTGCGCAAGGTGAAGATCGAGGGCCTGGACGACAGGATCGGGCGAATCCTCGTTCCGACGGAGCGCCGCCCGAGCCCGCGAGCGCGGTCCGGCGGCAAGAAATACGTCGAGCGCAAGATGTACCCCGGCTACGTGTTCATCGAGATGGAGCTGGGAGAGGACGGGCGGATCGGCGAGGAAGCCTGGTTCCTCATCCGGGAGACGACCGGCGTGGGCGATTTCATCGGCTCGACCGGCAAGCCGACGGCGATGAAGCAGGGCGACGTCGAGAAGATGCTCATGCAGGTCGAGAAGGCCCAGGAAGGCGCGCCCGTCGCGGTGGAGTTCGCCGCCGGCGACATGGTTAAGATCAAGGAGGGGGCCTTCGAGAACTTCGAGGGCGCGGTCGATGAGGTGCTGGCGGACAAGGGACTTGTCCGCGTGATAGTGACTATCTTCGGCCGGGCGACACCCGTGGAGCTGGAGTACTGGCAGGTCGAGAGGACCTGACCTGCCCGAGAGCAGAGAGTAACGCATGGCCAAGCAGATAGTCGCGAAGATCAAGCTGCAAGCTCCCGGCGGGCAGGCTACGCCGGCGCCGCCGGTAGGCCCGGCCCTGGGGCAGCACAACATAAGCCCGGGCCAGTTCGTCTCGCAGTTCAACGAGCGGACAAAGGACATGAACGGAATGCCGGTCCCGGTGGAGGTCACGGTCTACGCCGACCGGACGTATACGTTCATCACCAAGAGCCCGCCGGCAGCGGCCTTGCTGAAGGAGGCCGCCCAGATCGCCAAGGGCAGCGGCGTTCCCAACAAAGAGAAGGTGGGGCAGGTGACGATCGAGCAGATTCGCGCCATTGCCCAGCGCAAGCTGGCCGACCTGAACGCCCACGACATCGAACATGCGTCCAGGATCATAGAAGGCACTGCCCGGAGCATGGGCATTACCGTAGAGAAGTAGGCGTAGGCAGAACCGCAGCACTTGGGCTAGCCGCGGCCGCGACCGGCGGCGGCAGCCCGGCCCCACCACGGGCAGCGAAACGTGGGAGTCCCGCCGAGGCGAGACGCCAAGGAGAGATAGATGCCCAAGACCAGAAGCAAGCGCTATCGCGAATGCCTGGCCAGCATCCCCGCCAAGAAGCTTCCTGTAGCAGAGGCTGTGACTGCCATCAAGGCCATGCCCGCCACCAAGTTCGACTCCACCGTCGACCTGGTGATGAACCTCGGCATCGACCCCAAGCAGGCCGACCAGATGCTTCGAGGCGCCATGTCGCTGCCGAACGGCATCGGCAGCAAGCGGAAGGTGGTGGCGTTCTGCGACGGCGAGGACGTTGCCAAGGCCACTGCCGCCGGAGCCATCGAGGCCGGCGGCGACGAGCTGATCAAGAAGATATCCGACGGGTGGATGGACTTCGACGTCGCCGTCGCCACGCCGGCGATGATGAGGAGCGTCTCCAAGCTGGGACGCGTGCTTGGCCCGCAGGGCAAGATGCCGTCGCCCAAGGCCGGAACCGTGGTTTCGGACGTCGCCACCGCCGTCAAGGAATACTCCGCCGGCAAGGTCGAGTTCCGCAACGACGACGGCGGCAACCTCCACGTGCCGGTGGGCAAGGTGGGCTTCGAGGCCGACAAGCTTGCCGAGAACGTCGAGGCGTTCATAGGCCACATCAAGCGCCTCCGCCCCGCGTCGACCAAGGGTACATTCATCAAGAAGGCTTGCCTGTCGGCGACGATGTCGCCGGCCGTCGAGTTGGACGTTTCATAAGCGCAAGGTGTCTAATGAGCAAACCAGTCAAGGAACTGCTTAGGAAAGATCTCATAGGCCGGCTCGAGGGCGTCGACTCGCTGGCGGTGGTGGGTTTCACGGGTCTGGACGGCGTCACGACCACCGAGGTTCGCAAGCGTCTTGCCGCCAAGAGCATCACGATGACGGTCGTGAAGAACTCCGTCGCCCGCCAGGCGTTCAAGTCGGTCGGGCTGGTTGCCGCCGCGGACATGCTCGACGGGCCGTGCGCCATCGCCCACTGTAGCGAGGGCGTGGTCACGGTCGTTCGCGAGCTGCTGGAGATCGGCAAGGACGCGCCGAACCTGGCCGTCAAGGCCGCCTACATGGAAGGCGAGGTCTTCGGCGCCGAGCGGATCGACGAGCTCAGCAAGTACCCCACCCGCGAAGAGGCGATCGCGCTGGTCGTCGCGGCGGCGATGAGCCCGGCCAGGAAGCTCGCCGCCTGCCTGTTGGCGCCGGGCTGGAAGCTGGCGGGGATCATCAAGGCCGTGGAAGAAAAGGCCACCTCGGCCGCGCCGGAAGAGGCGGCCTAGAACGTGACATACGAGGAGAGATATCGCCGGCTGCGGATTGGCCCGTACGGGTTAAACGGGCGCCAACGGGGCGCCCGCCTATCAGGCCGGATTGGTGAAAGCTGATTGGAGTTTCGAGCAATGGCAGAAGACGCAGCCCAGACAACAGAGGCCCCAGAGGCTAAAGAGGCCAAGGAATTCCCCAAGGCGATCAAGGACCTTGGCGAGAAGATCGTCAAGCTGACGCTCAAGGAAGCGGTGGACCTGGCCAGCTATCTGAAGGAGACGTACGACATCGAGCCGGCCGCCGGCGCCGCGATCGCGGTGGCCGCGGGACCGGCTGCCGGAGCTGCCGCCGAAGAGGAAGAGCAGACCGCCTTCGATGTGGTCCTCAAGAGCGTAGGCGACAAGAAGATTCAGGTTATCAAGGCCGTCCGTGCCCTGACGAACCTCGGCCTGAAGGAGGCCAAGGATCTCGTCGAGGGCGCGCCGAAGCCGGTGAAGACAGGCGTGTCCAAGGAAGATGCCGAAGAGGCCCGCAAGCAGTTGGAAGAGGCCGGCGCCACGGTGGAAGTGAAGTAGGCAGCGCATGGCGGGCCCCGGCGCGACGCGTCGGTCCCGCCTGCGGCGTTTTTCCGACAATGCCGCCGTGGCTGCGACGGGCCAGCCCGCGGGCCGGCCCGGCGGGGCGGCGGCGAACGGTGCTGGAGCGGCGAAGGTCAGGGCGACAAGTTTGCCATAATCCTTAGTCGAGGGACTAATTCATGCTGCAAATGAACCGCGTGCGGGACTTCTCAAAGGTCGGCGACGGCGCGCCCGTCCCGAACCTGATTGACATCCAGACCGTCGCCTACGCCCGCTTTCTCCAGGCCGAGACCGAGCCGACGCGGCGAAAGAGCGAGGGACTGGAGGCTCTGCTGCGGGAGATATTCCCCATCGTCAGCTATGACGGGCAGACACAACTCGACTACATCCACTACGAGCTTGGCGAGCCGCGGTATACCCAGCAGGAATGCCGTGATCTCCGCCTGACCTACGGCACGCCGTTCCGCGTGCGCTGCCGGCTCACCCGAAAGGACTCCAAGGACGTCCTGGAGGAGAGCATCTACATAGGCGAAGTGCCCATCATGATCGGCGGCGGGGAGTTCATCATCAACGGCGCCGAGAGGGTCATCGTCTCCCAGCTCCACCGCTCGCCTGGCGTGGACTTCACCGTGGCCATGGAAGAATCCGACCGCCCGCTGCACGGGGCGAGAATCATCCCCGAGCGCGGAAGCTGGATCGAGATGGAGGTCAACAAGAAGGACTTCCTCACGATCCGCATCGACCAGTCGGGCAAGATCGCGTCCACGACTTTCCTGCGGGCGATGGAAGCCAAGTACGGCACGACCGCCGAGATCATCCGGGAGTTCTACGAGACCAAGACG
>CAYUYH010000162.1:0-6239 GCA_964449175.1 uncultured Planctomycetaceae bacterium | reverse complement strand
CGTCGGCGACGAGCCGCTGATAAAGGACAACGAAAGCGCCATCGCCCACCTCGGGCGGATCGCCGACGCGCTGCTGCTGCACAATCGCCCGATCCAGCGGCGGATCGACGACAGCGTGGTGCAGTACCGCGGCGAAGGCCGAGCCAGCGTCGTCCGCCGCGCGCGAGGCTACGCGCCTAGCCCGATCCGCCTGCCCTCGGTCAGCGCCGACTGCCCGCCCGTGCTGGCGACCGGGGCCGAACTGAAGAACACGATCTGCCTGCTCGCCGGCGGCAGGGCGGTCGTCAGCGAGCACATCGGCGACCTGACCGACGGGCGAACGTATCGCCACTTCATCGAGACGATCAGCCACCTCGAGGCGCTGTTCGAGGTCGCCCCTCGGGTGATCGCCGCCGACGCCCACCCGCAATACCTCTCCACCCAATACGCCCACAAGCGGCACATGGGCGAGCTCGCCGGCAGAAGCGCGATCCCGATCATCCACGTGCAGCACCACCACGCGCACATCGCCTCGTGCCTGGCCGAGCACAACCGCGCCGGCCCGGCGATCGGACTGGCCTGCGACGGCGTGGGCTACGGCGACGACGGCGCGGTGTGGGGCTGCGAAATCCTCCAGGCCGACCTGGCGGAGTACCACCGGCTGGGGCACCTGCGGTACCTGCCGCTGCCCGGCGGGGACGCGGCGGCCTTGGAGACCTGCCGACCGGCGCTGGCGGCGCTGTACGACGCCTACGGAACGCGGTGTCTGGAAGTCGCCGAGCGATGCAGGCTCACCGCCGATGAGGAAACGCTCGCGGGCGTGGCCGAGATGCTGTTACTGGGCGCGAACTGCCCGCCCAGCAGCTCGCTGGGTCGATGGTTCGACGCGGTAGCGGGTCTGATCGGCCTAGCTGAGGAAAACGCCTTCGAGGCGCAGGCGGCGATGAGCCTGGAGTCGGCGATCAGCCCCGGCGTGGAGGAGGCGTACGCCTTCGAGATTCAGGCGGCCGGGCCGTTCGTGATCGACCTGCGGGCGATGGTCTGCGGGGTGTTCGACGACCTCACCGGCGGGGCCGACGCCGGCGTGATCGCGGCCAAGTTCCACAACACGGTCTGCGAGTTCCTGCTCACGGCGGCCAGACGGGCACGCGCTGAAACGCAACTGGACCTGGTGGCGTTGTCGGGCGGCTGCTTCGCCAACAGGTATCTGACTTCCCGGCTGGTCCGCCTGCTGACGGCCGAGGGATTCGAGGTGCTCACCCACCGCTCCGTGCCGTGCAACGACGGCGGCATCTCCCTCGGCCAGGCTGCGGTCGCCGCCACGATCCACGCCGCCGGCCTGCGCGACCGCAATGGCCGAGGCAGCCGGCGAATGCGCGACGGGCGCGATTGGCTATGACTGCCGCCTGTGTTGCTGTAGAATGCCGCCGACTGGAGACGGCGATGTGCCTGGCGATACCCGCCCAGATTGAACAGATGGACGCCGACTACGGCACGGTCGCCCTTGCCGGCAGCAGGATTCGCGCCTGCCTGGCGCTCGTGCCGGAGGCGACCGTCGGCGACTGGGTGCTCGTGCACGCCGGCTACGCCATTACCATCGTCGAGGCCGAGGAGGCCAAGAAGACCTATCAGCTTCTGGCCGAGCTGGAGGCCCTCCAGGACGAGTCTCGCCGCTCAGCCAAGTGAGGCCGATCGGGGGGATTCGCAGCGCCCTTTACCGCCATCGGCGCCGGAGGTACGATGCCGCCCGGTCGCCGCGGCGACGGCGGCGATGCGGATAGGAGCGGCAGCCGATGAGTCTGCTTGTCACGGGCAGCATAGGGATAGACACGGTGGAGGCCCCGTCGGGCAAGGCCGTCGACACGCTGGGCGGGTCGGTGGTGTACTTCTCCTACGCGGCGAGCTTCTTTGGCCCGGTGCGGCTTGTTGGCGTGGTGGGCGACGACTGCGGTGACGACTTCCTCCGCCCGCTGCGCGACAACCCGCGGATCGACCTGGCCGGGCTGGAGGTGCGGCCAGGCAGCAAGACCTTCCGCTGGCACGGGCGATACCACGACGACGTGAACCGGCGCGACACCGTCGCCGTCGAGCTGAACGTGCTGGCCGAGCGCGGGCCGGCCGTGCCGGATGCCTTCCGCGACAGCCGCTTCGTATTCCTGGCCAACAGCCACCCCAAGCTGCAACTGGATCTGCTCGACCAGCTCGACGCTGCGGAGCTGGTCGTCGCCGACACGATGGACCTGTGGATCAACGACCAGAGGGCGGCGCTGGGCGAGCTGCTGACCCGGCTGGACGGGGTCGTGCTGAACGACGCCGAGGCTAAGCTGCTGACAGGGCTGGGCAACGTCGTGGCCGCCGGGGCCGAGGTCGCCAACATGGTCCGCCAGTTCGCCGTCGTCAAGAAGGGCGAGCACGGCAGCCTGCTGTTCGCCGGCGGTCGGGTCTGGCCGCTGCCGGGCTATCCATGCCGCAGCGTCGTCGACCCGACCGGCGCGGGCGACAGCTTCGCCGGGGCGATGATGGGCTACCTCGCCGCCGCGGGCCGGACCGACCCCGCCGAGCTGAGGCGCGCCGTCGCCTACGGCACGGTCACGGCCAGCATCGGCGTGGAGGACTTCTCGCTGAACCGCTTCGTGTCAACGGGTCGCGATGAGATCGACGCCAGAATGGACGAGCTGCGCGACATGGTGAGGTTCTAACGATGTCGGCCAGAACCTTCCTCGCACTGGAAATCGACGACGCCATCCGCGATCTGCTACTCGCGGCGCAGGACGAGCTGGGCCGCTGCGGCGTGGAGCTACGGGCGGTCGAGCGGGCCAACCTGCACGTGACGCTCGTGTTCCTCGGCGACGTGGGCGACGAGATGCTGGCCGACGTGTGCAACATAGCCGCCCAAGCGGCAGCGGAGATCGAGCCGTTCGAGTTCGCGGTCAGCGGCCTGGTAGCCGTCCCGCCTCGCGGCGCGTTGCGGATGGTGTGGGCGGGCGTGGACGACCCGACCGGGCGGATGACCCAGCTCCAGGCCGGCCTGGCCGACGGGCTCGGCGGCCTGGGCCTGCGGCAGGAAGAGCGGGCGTTCAATGCGCACATCACGCTGGCGCGGGTCAGGTCTCGCGGCCCGGCCGGCGAGCTGCGCGACGGCGTGGCGCGGTGGGCCGACCGCGACTTCGGCACGCACGCCGCCGGCGAGGTGGTCGTCTTCGCCAGCCGCCTTACGCAAGACGGGCCGGTCTACACGCCGCTGGCCCGGGCGCCTCTCGGCGGCTAGGGCCAAGCGGGGGCGCGATCGCTACCGCTTCACTTGAGGGAGCCTTCTGGCGGAAGTGCCGGACGGCGGCGTAAGCCTCGGCAGAAGCGCAGCTTGCCGAAACCCTATGAACCTACGGCCTCCGGGGCCGGTGCCCGGAAGTCCGGCTGTGGCCCTTTGAGCTAGAATCGTCGGACCCGACAAGCCAACTTGGCCATTGCATGGCCTGAGCCTGTTGGTATACTGCTGTTGGCGAGTCCTGGGACGGTCCCGGGGTCGTGGGAGATGAAGCCTGGACGCCCCAGATTCCTCCTCTCCCCTGACGCCTCGCCCCCGCCCCACGCATAGCCGGCCAGGCGGAGCCATATTTCCTATCAGCAGACTCGAGGACTTATTATGCGCGCGGATTCGCTGAAGTCGACCTTGCTGCCCATCGCCTGCGCCGCCATCGCAGCGATGGCCACAACCGCACTGGCCGTTGACGCCCCGGCGATTCCCGCCTTCCCCGGCGCCGAAGGATACGGCGCGGCGACGCCCGGCGGGCGCGGTGGCCAGGTCTATCTTGTCACCAACCTCAACGATTCCGGCCCCGGCAGCCTCCGCGAGGGCGTCGAGGCCAAGGGCCCACGCATCGTCGTCTTCCGTGTCTCGGGGAACATCGAGCTGAAGAAATCGATCAGCATCCGCAATCCGTACATCACCATCGCCGGCCAGACCGCCCCGGGCGACGGCATCTGCCTCAAGGGCTATCCGCTGGGCATCTCCACAAACGATGTCATCGTGCGTTACCTCCGCGTGCGCTACGGCGATATATCGGGGGATGCCGGGGACGCCATCTCGAGCCGGGGCACGAAGAACATCATCCTTGACCACGTTTCGGCCAGTTGGAGTGTGGATGAGGCCGTATCCATCTACCATTGCGAGAACGTCACCGTCCAATGGTGCTTGATATCGGAAAGCCTGTTTGGCTCCGTCCATCCCAAAGGCCCCCATGGGTTTGGTGGCATATGGGGATCCAACTACAGCACGTACCATCACAACCTGTTGGCGCACCACAGCAGCCGCAACCCTCGCTTTGCTTCGGGCTGTGGGTACACCGATTACCGGAACAACGTGGTGTACAATTGGGGCTACAACAGCGCCTACGGGGGTGAGAAGCAGCAGCGGGGCAGCGAGACGCTCAACTTCACCACGGTCAACATGGTGGCCAACTACTACAAGCCGGGGCCCGCAACGATCCCCGGCGAGGTGGCGCACCGCATTGTGAATCCGGCAGTGGGCGGCAAGTGGTATGTTGCCGATAACGTCGTCTTCGGCAACGCGGCAGTCACGACCGACAACTGGGCCGGCGGCGTGCAGCCCCGAGGTGGCAGCGATCAACTCACTGCGCTGAAGCTCGACAAGCCCTGGGACTCCATGCCCATCAAACGACAGACCGCGGAGGAAGCCTATCAGTCCGTCCTCAAACACGCCGGCGCCAGCCTGCCCAAGCGTGATTCCATCGACACTCGCATCATCGAGGAAACCCGCACAGGAACCGCAACCTATGAAGGCGCAACCTACAAGACTAAGTGCAAGGTGGCCGACCCCTCGCAGAAGTGCGGCATCATCGACTCCCAGAAGGACGTTGGCGGATGGCCGGAACTGAGAAGCGCGCCCGCGCCGATCGATATCGATTCCGACGGCATGCCGGATGAATGGGAAGTGAAGTACGGCCTCGCCCCGAAAGACCCCACCGACAATGCGCTCGACAAGGACGGCGACGGCTACACCAACATCGAGGAATACCTCAACGGGACCGATCCGACTGTCTTCATCGGCTACACTGAGCCAGAGAACAACGTGAACACGCTGCATTAGCACCAGTCATTTCCTGATAGAATTGCCTCTGACCTCTCATCCCTTTCTGGCCGACCATGTGGCGTGAGAGTGCATATGACGCTTTTCGTTCGCAGATAGTGTCGGGGCTCATCCTTCTGACCGCGTGCGTTCTGGCCACCCGGTCCTGATAGAGCTGGGGATCGTTGCTGGCTCTCTTGGCTGGAATGCGAGGAAACCAGTTGAGCCGGATCATCCCTTCGGCGGATGCGGGTCCTTGCCGGACCGGCGCGGTCTGGCGGGCGTAGCGGGCGCGCGCTTCTTGACGCCCGCGGGCATCTTGTTCTGGCGGAACCGCCCGGCGAGGGGCTAATATGGGGGGGAAAGCTGCAGGGCAGAGAATTGTTAACGTTTTCCACTTGCGGTGTCCGAACAAATACCGTACATTCTCCCCGTCGCACCGGCGGCGAGAGTCAAGGGCGCCAAGCCCCTGACCTGCACGAGCGAGGCAAGGAGACCACCACATGGCCAAGACGGCTGGCAAGCGAGCCGTGGCGACAAGGCAGGCGGAATCGACAGCGGATCGCCGGGAGAAGGCTCTGGACGCGGCGCTTCAGCAGATCGAGAAGAGCTACGGCGCCGGCAGCATCATGCGGATGTCCGACGACAACATCGTGCGCGTGCCCGGCATCCCCACCGGCGCGCTGAGCCTGGACCTGGCCCTGGGCGGGACGGGCATCCCGCGGGGCAGGATATGCGAGCTTTTCGGCCCGGAGGGCTCGGGCAAGACCACCCTCGCCCTGCACGTGATCGCCAATGCCCAGAAGGCCGGCGGCATCGCCGCGTTCATCGACGCCGAGCACGCCATGGACCCCACCTGGGCGCGCAAACTCGGCGTGAACCTCGAGCAACTGCTCGTCAGCCAGCCCGACACCGGCGAACAGGCGCTGGAGATCTGCGAACTGCTGGTCCGCTCAAACGCCGTGGACGTGATCGTTGTGGACTCGGTGGCCGCGCTGATCCCGCGGGCGGAGATCGAGGGCGAGATGGGCGACCAGCACGTCGGTCTTCAGGCCCGGCTGATGAGCCAGGCGATGCGCAAGCTGATCGGCGCCATCAGCAAGTCGCGGACAAGCGTGATCTTCATCAACCAGATCCGCATGAAGATCGGCGTGATGTTCGGCAACCCCGAGAC
>CAYUYH010000161.1:0-6309 GCA_964449175.1 uncultured Planctomycetaceae bacterium | reverse complement strand
CCTTCGCTGCGCTGCGGCTTCGGCGTCGAACCCGCGTTACGTCGCTTCGCTCCGTGCGGGTTCTGGTGCTGGCAGACGGCTCGCCAGGGCGTAGTTCGCCGCGGGGCGAGCAAGAAGATTCCGCCCGGCTTCGCCCGTACGGGCTACGCCGTGGCGTTCTTCGTTCGCCGCTCGTCGGCGAATGAAGAACGGAGAGGGCGGGATTCGAACCCGCGGTACCCGAAGGTACACGGCATTTCCAATGCCGCCCGATCGGCCACTCCGGCACCTCTCCCGACTGGAACGGGCAACTATACACCAGTGCCGGTGCGGCAGACAAGCTCCTCGCGCCACAGCCGCGGCGGCGAGCGTACGACGTCACCTGATCTCGCTGAACAGCCTGACGGATGGGATGTCGGCGGGGTCGGCGCAGCGGCTCCTGTCTATCACAGCCACGTAGAACCTTGCCGCCGCGGTCGCGCTGAGGCCCTTCTGGATGCGGATGTAGGCGATGAAGGTGTCGCTGCGGACGGAGACCTGATCGCTCAGCCAGGCCGAGCAGATCAGCTTCTTGGCGTAGTCGTCCTGCGGATAGCTCGGCGGGCTGTCGGCGCTGCTGCCCAGGCCGTCGTCGCTGCCGCCCTCGCCGAGGGCGTAGTTCTGCGGCGGCGCCTGGCCATATGTGTTGTGCACGCCGGCGGCGATGGCGACGGGTATCGTGACTTCACCGGCGCAGGCGAAGGCGGGCGCATCCCGCAGGTTGGCGATGCCGGTGACGGCCGGGTCGCCGCGGGTCGAGCCGGCGTAGTCCGTGCCTGCCGGGCTGACGAGCTTGTCGCGGTAGGCGATGATCTCAGCGGCGATCTTGTCCCGCTCAATCGGCGACAGGCCGCTGAGCCCGCCGAGGCACCGCACCACGGCCATTGGCGCGGTGTTGATGTTGATCAGGCCGTCGGCCGGGGTGAGCGGGTCGCCCGCCCGCAGGGTGAAGTAGTCGGCTATCAGACAGCCCGGCGGAACAGCCACCCGCGCATCCGGCCAGACGCTGGCCGGCCCCGGCCCGGCATGGAGGCAGGTCTCCTGCCCGCCAAAGGTCAGCGAATCGGTAAGGGCGTCGCCCGGCTTGGGCCCGACGCGGTAGATCCGGCAGGCGAGCTCCCAGAGGCTGACGAAGGGCCCGTTCCGCACGTAGACGGGCCTGGGCGTGGTGGGCATGGCCGCCAGCACGGGGCCGAACTCATCGTCGAGGTAGTTGGGCAGGCCGAGGTTGTTCCTGCCGGCGACATTGCCGCCGGGCGTGATGTATCGCGTGATATCCAGGCGATCGCCGATGTAGGTGTGCTCGCGCACGGTCGAGTAGGCCGCTCGGCGCGGGTCGTCGTTGCGCTGCTTCGCCCGCCAGTTCTCCAGCGTCACGTCCGTCGGCGGGCTGACGTACAGCCCTTCCGTGGAGTCCATCGCCAGTGCCGTCGAGCCGACATGGCGCCAGAGGATGACGGCGTAGCTTGTGTTGAACCCGTCGCCGACCTCCATCGACTCGCCCACGTCGCCCCAGTCGTGCGAGCGGATCACCAATCGGCCCCTCGGCTGGATGGTGCCGCTCAGCGGGATCGCCGGGCCTCCGGCGTGCGTCAGCTCGTAGTCGTCCAGGTCGATCGCCTTCGCATATGGGTTGTACAGCTCGATGGCTGAGCTCTGGACTATGCTCTCGGCGGCCTCGACATACTTCTCGTAGTGAAACACCTCCGTGATGAACGGCTGGCGCTCGATGCCGTAGACCATCTGGCCGGGAGGCGAGATCGGCACGGCGGCGCAGGTGATCTCGCTGTCAGCGTCGACGAAGTCGATGGCGTTCACCGCGAGCTGGGCGGCCTGAACCTCAACGTCGTTGGGATTGCCGCTGTCGACCAGTATCGCGAGGAAGGCCTCGTAGAGCCGCTGGAAGTCCCTGGCGGCGGCGAGGGCGTTCACGTCGCCCCTGTGCAGCGGCCCCATGCTGGGCCGTCTTGGCACGGCCGTGCTGCCGGCTGACGTGACCGTGAGCCTGCCCCGCAGCGCAGCAGCGCCGGTCGGCAAGTGTTCCATCAGCCTGCCCGTGTCCGTCGCCGGCAGGCCGCGCCAAACGAGCGCGAGCATGTCGCCCGTGTCGAGGGGGCACGTGTTGCGTGCAGCCGTCAGAACAGGCACGTCGATCCCAGCGTCCAGAGTGCCTATGGCCACGTCGCCGACGCCGATTACCTGCCCGGCCGCGACGGGGCGCGTGTAACCGGCCGTGTTGACGTTCAGAAGTCCGCAGGCGTCTATCATTCGCACGGCTGCGTAGTAGTCCACGCCGCCGGAGTCTCGCACGTTCAGCGCGCAGGCGACGTTGTGCAGGTCGAATCTGTACAGCCTAGGCCGCGGCGTCATCGCCTACGCCGAGTACAACAGCGGCTACATGCCCGTGTACATGCACCGCTTCGTCAACCACGACGGCACGACCTACATAATGGGGCCTGACCAGCCGGCCAAGACGACGGTTGCGTTTACCCTGTCCCCAATCAACCCGGCTACGGGTCTGTTCTCGGATGCCCGCAATCTTGCGATCCCTTACTCACGTGGTGAGATGGGGCCGCCGGAGCTGTTCTACTGCCCCGCGCCCATGAGAGACGAACGCCACATGCTGGGCAGCTATCCCAAGCCCTGGGGCAGCGGGCTGATGCATGGGACGGCCTGGATCCGGACGGGTTACATGTGGAACCCGTGGGTAAAGATACTCTCGGGAACGGGCTCCTATGATTATGTCCTCACGTTCGAGGACGACCTTTTGCTGAGCAGGCACGCGCCGGAGCACTTCCTGACAGGCGACCTGTGCTATGGGATGAGTACCACGTCGCACTTCGAGGGCGATGGCGCGAGCTGGAACTTCGCCTACCCCGACGGGAGTGTGCGGACGATGAGAAGCCCGAAGCTGTATTCCTACTTCCCCGCTGGGGGCCACGCTGACACAGACTGGGTTACCTACAACCAAGTAGTACGCCCGGTGGTCGAGGCCTTCGGAGCGAGTCAGTAGCAGACGCACAGCAGACAGAAGGGGTGCAGGATGCGCAGAACAGGGACATTCAGACTGGCGGACGTGATCGCCGTCCTCGCCGTCGTCGCGATCACGTTGCCGCTGCTGGCCTCGTCCATTGAGGGAATGAAGGCCCGGTCGCATCTGGAGATATGCCGGGCAAACCTCAAAGGGCTAGCCCGGTCGGTGGTCGCCTACGCAGAACGCAATGCCGGCTACATGCCGGTCTACAGACACAGGTATATCGAAGGTTCTGCCATCGTGGCCCCGGAAAGCCCGAACAAGACCACAATCGCGTTCACCGTGTCTCCCATCAACCCATACACGGGCCTGTATTCGGACGCCCGGAACTTCGGCCTGCAATACGTGCGCGGCGACATTGGGCCCGCGGGGCTGTTCTACTGCCCCTCGCCCAGGACAGACATTCGCCACATGCTGGCCAGCTATCCCAAGCCCTGGGGCAGCCGGCCAGCGAGCGGCACTCAGTGGGTAAGGACAGGCTATATGTGGAATCCCTGGGTGGCCGGCTTCGACTCCAGTTACTACTTCTTCGAGGATGGATTGTCACTCGAACAGCACCCGGCAGGGAGATTCCTGGTCTCGGACCTGGTCTACAGCATGAACGTGACGTGTCACTTCAATTCCGATCCGTACGGCGCGAGCTGGAACTTCGCCTACCCCGACGGCAGCGTCCGGACGATCGTGAACCCGTCGTTCTTCAGCTACTTCGTCGCAGGGTCCGACATGGCGCCGTATTGGAGCCAGTACAACCAACTCGTCCGCCCGGAGCTGGAGGCCTTCGGGGCAAGCCAGTGACGCCGCGTCAAGCCTCGGCTGTGTCGGCCGGGCATGGGGGATGGGATTGAGGGAGCTGGGACTCGAACCCAGAACCTACGCATTAAAAGTGCGTTGCTCTGCCGGTTGAGCTACTCCCTCGCGACTCCGGCCGAGGTCGCTGCGTCAAATTCATCTGACGGGCTGACAGCCTACGTCATCGGCCGCCGGCATGCAACGCGTGACTACGTGTCCTGCACTTCCTTGGTCTTGGCCTCGAGGATCTCCGAGACCTTCTTCTCGTAGGTGTCCGTGAGCTTCTGTATCTCTTCCTTGGTTCGCTTGGCGTCGTCCTCGGTCATCTCGGAGGCCTTCTCTTCCTTGTCGGCCTCCTTGTTGCCGTCGCGGCGGGCGTTGCGGATCGCGACTCGCGTGGCCTCGGACATCTTCTTGAGTTGGCCGGCGAGCTGCTGGCGACGCTCCGTGCTCAGCGGCGGGATGGCCAGGCGAATCACCTTGCCGTCGTTGTTCGGCGTGATGCCAATGGAGCTGGCGTAGATCGCCTTCTCGATGTCTTTCAGGCATGACGGGTCGAATGGCTTGATGAGTATCAGCGAGGCGTCCGGCGTGGAGATGGTGGCCAGCTGCCGCAGATCGGTGGGCGAGCCGTAGTACTCCACCTTGATGTGGTCCACCAGGCCGGCTGACGCCCTGCCCGTGCGGATGCCGCGAAACTCCTTGCGGAGGTACTCGATGGCCGTCTCCATCTTCTCCTCCACGTCGAGCAAGATGTCGTCGGTGGCCATTGTCAGCCCCTGGGTCTCAGCGAGTAACGATGGTGCCGATACTCTGGCCGCATACGGCGCCGGCGAGGTTGCCCGGCTCGGCCAGCTTGAACACGACGATTGGGATGTCCGCCTCCATGCACAGTGAAACGGCGGCCAGGTCCATCACGCCGAGGTTGTCGGCGAGCACCTTCTGGTAGGTCAGCTTGTCGTATCGCTTGGCGGAGGGGTGGGTCACCGGGTCGGAGTCGAACACGCCGTCGACCTTGGTGGCCTTGAGGACGACCTCCGCCTCCAACTCGCACGCGCGGAGGGCGGCGCAGGTGTCGGTCGTGAAGAACGGGTTGCCCGTGCCCCCGGCGAGAATGACTATCTGCCCGGCCCGCAAGTGGGAGATGGCGTCCCAGCGGTTCCACGTCTCGCAGACCGACGGCATGGCGATGGCGGACATGGCCACGGCGCCGGCGCCTCGGCTGGCCAGGCAGTCTCGCAGGGCCAGGGCGTTCATCACCGTCGCCATCATGCCCATGTAGTCCGCCGTGGCGCGGCGCACGCCGGCCGAGCCCACCAGCTGCTTGCCGCGAAGGATGTTCCCCGCGCCCACCACCAGCGCCACCTGCACGCCCATGCCCGGCAGGGGCAGCAGCTCTCCGGCCAGCGCCTCGACGGCTGACGCCTCGATACCCCAGCCGCCCGGCGTGCATAAGCTCTCGCCGGAGATCTTCAAGACCACGCGCTTGTACTTTGGCGCAGCCGGCATGCGGTGGGTCTCATTGCCCCACGGCGAACCGCGCGAATGCCTTCACCTGCGCGCCGCCGAGGACGGCCTTTACCTTCTTCTTGTCGTCGCGGATGAACGGTTGCTCGAGAAGGGCGTTGGCGGCGAGGAACTTGCCCACCTTGCCCTCGACCATTTTCTCAATGATGTTGGCCGGCTTGCCGCTGTCCTTGGCCTGCTCGGAGGCGATCTCGCGCTCCTTGGCCACCAGGTCGGCGGGAACGTCGTCGGTCGTGATGCCCATCGGGTCGGCGAAGGCGATGTGCATGCACAGATCGCTCAGCAGCTCGTCGCTGGCGTCGCCTTCCACGCCGACCACCACGCCCACCTTGCCGTTGTGGTGGACGTACGTGCCCACGCGCGCCGCGGATATCTTGACGGATCGGGCGCAGCTCATGTTCTCGCCGATCTTGGCCAGGGCGTCCTGGACGGCTTGGTTCATCTTGTCCGTCGGCTCACCGGCGCCGTCGGGCCCGGCGGCTGCCAGCTCGGCCACCTTGGCCACCATCTCGCGGAAGACGTCATTGCGAGCACAGAAGTCCGTCTCACAGCGAACCTCTACCATCGCTGCCGACTTGCCGTCGCTGCCGGCGCTTATCGCGACCAGGCCCTCGGAGGTGGCCCGACCGGCCTTCTTCTCAGCCGTGACCAGGCCCTTCTTTCGCAGCAGGTCCCGCGCAGCGCCCATGTCTCCGCCGGCCTCCTGGAGCGCCTTCTTGCATTCCATCATCCCCTGGCCCGTCGCCTCCCGCAGGGCTTTGACTACTGAAGCACTGATCTCTGCCATTTTCTCTCCTGCTTCCATCAAGCTCACGTGCGCAGAAGCTGATCTTCCGTGCACGCGTAAGATTCGAGTTGGATTACGCCTGTGGAGACTCGCCGCCCTCTGCCGGCGCCGCCGGCTCGGCCGGGGCCGGAGCGGGGGCCTGCGGGGCCTCGAC
>CAYUYH010000160.1:0-6326 GCA_964449175.1 uncultured Planctomycetaceae bacterium | reverse complement strand
GTGGGGCAGGAGCCCCACCGCGCTCCAGAATGGGTTATGAAACCACTTGTAGTCACTCGCCGAGCAGGTATGTGTCGTCTTCGGCTGAGAACACGACGGGTGAGCGGGGCAGGCGGGCGAGGTCGAAGGCCTCCAGCAGCTCGTCGATGTCCGCCTCGCGACGGCGTGGCAGCAGGCCCGACCAATAGCCCAGCAGGCCGAGCACGCGCCGGGCGGGCGTGCCGGCCTGGCGATAGCGGCTCAGCCGCGTGTCGCCGTGGCGCTTCGCCAGGCGGCGGGCGTCGGGCCCGACCACCAGCGGCAGGTGCCAATACCGCACGTCGCCGGCGATCCCAAGCAGGCGGCGGAGGTGTATCTGGCGGGCGGCGGAGTCCAGTAGGTCGTCGCCGCGGACGATTGCATCCACCCCGGCGGCGGCATCGTCCACAATGACGGCGAGCTGATAGGCGGCCTGGCCGGCGCCCTTGAAGACCACGAAGTCCCCGCCGTCGCGGGCGAGGTTGAACGAGCACCTGCCGGCGAACTCATCGTCAAAGGTGATCTCCGCGTCGTCCACCCGTACGCGCCACGCCACGGGCCTGCCCTCGGCGGCCGCCTGCTCGGCCGAGGCGTACCTGCCGCGGCACGTGCCCGGATAGACGACCAGGCCGTCCTCGCGGTGCGGCGCGCTGGCAGCCAGCTCCACGTCCTTCCGCGAGCACGTGCACGGGTACGCCGCCCCCTCGGCCGCCAGCTTCTCCAGCGCCTGCTGATATGCCGGCTGCCGCGCGGACTGATAAGCCGCAGGCTGCTCCCATCGCAGGCCCAGCCAGGCCAGCTCGTCCAGGACTGCTGCGTCCGCGCCGGGCTTGACGCGCGGGCCGTCCAGGTCCTCCACGCGCATCAGCACGCGCCAGCCGCCGCGGCGCGCGAGCAGGTAGTTGACTAGGAACGTCCGGGCGTTGCCCAGGTGCAGCGCGCCGGTCGGCGAGGGGGCCAGTCGTGTGATGCCTGCCTGCGTCATGCCGCGCCCGCCGCCGTTACTCGCGCCTGGCCGGCCCGGCGGCGATCGGCACGGGCGTTCGGCGGGCGATTACCAGGTTCCGCACGTAAAGGAACACGTTCAGGCTGTAGGCCAGGATGAACACCGGGTTGACCACGAATACCGCATACGCCAGCACCAACCCCGTGCCGATCAGCGACAGGTGCCAGAAGGCCATCGGCACCACCGTGCGCTTCTTCCGCTCGCTGGCCCACCACTGGACGACGAACCGCATGAAGAACACCCCCTCGCCGACCAGGCCCACCAGGAACCACGTCCAGCCCAGCACGCTGGACGGCATGCCGACCCGGGCCTCCAGCCGGCTGATGTGGAGCTGCTGGGCGGCGATCTGCTCCTGGAGCGCCTGGACGTCCGGCCGGGTGTCCGAGGTCGCGCCGGCCGTCGCGGAGTCCTGTGCTGCCGCTATCGTCGAGATGGCCGCCACCACCACGGCCGCCGCTGCCAATCTCCGCGCAAGCATAAGTATTCCTTTCCTTGGTCGGCCTCGCTGTCAGCGTGGCGTGCGTACGATTATAATGGCTGACCCATGCGACTTTCACCACGAGCCAGGCGCGTCATCGTCAACGCCGACGATTTCGGCTTCTCGCAGGCCATCAGCGATGGCATCCTGCGGGCGTTTCGTGATGGCATCGTAACGTCCACGACCGTCACCGCCAACATGCCGTCGGCGGCAGACGCCCTCGCCGCGGCCCGCGACGCCGATGGTCTGGGCGTCGGCGTGCACCTGAACCTCTCCCAGGGCCCGCCGCTGTCGCGCGAGGGCCAAGCTCTTGCGGGGCCGGACGGCGTGATGAACCACAGCGGGGCGGGGCTGATCCTGGCCTGCATCCGCCGCCGGAGCCTGCTTGCCGCCGCCCAGGCAGAGTGCGACGCCCAGATCCGCTGGGTGCTGGAGCACGGCATCGCGCCGACGCACCTGGACAGCCACCGCCACGCCCACGCCTGGCCGCCGCTTTTTGGCCGTGTGGCTGCCCTGGCCAGACGGTATCATGTGCGATTCGTTCGCTGGCACGGCGAGCGACTTGCCGGCGCGGGCTGGCCGGCGGCCCCGGTCGGTCAGCGGGCGCTGAGCGCCGTCTTGAACGCAATGGGCGCGGTGAACGGGCTGATCGGCGGCGACCTGCGAGGCACGCGTGGCCTGCTCGGCGTGGCCCACACCGGGCGGATCAGGCGCGACTGGCTGCTGCGGGCGGCTGCGATAGTCAGGCCAGGCGTGACGGAGATAATGACGCACCCGGGCCTGGCCGACCCCGCGGCCGGAGCGACATCTCGCCTGACGGCCAGCAGGGAGCAGGAACTGGCTGCCCTGTGCGACGCGGACGTCCGCCGGGCATTTGAGCAGAGGAACATCGCGCTGGTGCACTATGGACAGCTCTGACAGCACGGCAGCCGACGCGGCTCGGCCGAGATACAGCATCGTCGTGCCCTTCTATAACGAGCGCGAAATCGCGCGCAAGCTGCACGGGCGGATCGCGCGTGTCATGCGGCACATGAAGGCCGACTTCGAGGTCATCTTCGTCAACGACGGCAGCACCGACGGCACGGCCGAGGTGCTGGAAGAAATCGCCCGCGAGGACGAGACCGTGACGTTCATTGATCTGCGTCGCAACTTCGGGCAAGCCACGGCCCTTCAGGTGGGCTTCGACCACGCCGCCGGCGAGGTCATCATCGCCATGGACGGCGACCTCCAGCACGACCCCTACGAGATACCGCTGTTCGTCAAAAGAATAGACGAGGGCTACGACATCGCCAGCGGCTGGCGTGTGCGGCGGGGGGACAACTTCCTCATGCGGCGGCTGCCGTCGAGGATAGCGAACATACTGTTGGCGAAGGTGTCCGGCGTGCCGCTGCACGACTTCGGCACGACGTTCAAGGCCTACCGCCGCGAGGTGCTGGAGAGCGTGAGGCTCTATGGCGACATGCATCGTTTCATCCCGGCCATCTGTGCCCGGCTGGGCGCGAAGATCTGCGAGGTGCCCATCAAGAACGTCCGCCGCCGCGCCGGCAAGAGCAACTACGGGCTGGGGCGGACGTTTCGCGTGGCGCTGGACCTGCTGACGTTGCGGTTCATCAGCGGGTACCTGACGCGCCCGCTGCACTTCTTCGGCAAGTGGGGGCTGGCGAGCATGGTCGCCGGCGGCGGCATACTGGCGTACCTGCTCATCCGGAAGATCGTGCAGCCCGGCTTCCACATCATGCAGGTGCACGGGCCGCTGATGGCGCTGGGGTTCATGCTGCTGGTGGTGGCGATGCTGTTCCTGGCGACGGGGTTGATCGGGGAGCTGCTGATGCGGATATACTTCGAGTCGACCAAGGCGAGCACCTATGCCGTCAGGAGGGTGGTAAAAGGCCGCGACCGGTCGTGACCGGCGGGGCGGGCCCACCGAGGGCGGTCAGGCGGGATTTGAGATGCAACTTGCCAATCGCGTTGGGATAATAGGTAGCCGTGCAGGGAGGCGCAGGCGGCATCTCCGCGCCCGCCCCTGTCTGATGGGCAATGTAACATACTGTCAATCGGAGAGTTGTGCGTGAGCGACAACGGAGAAAACGGCGAGGCCGCCGAGGAAGTCCAGTCGTCTGAGGAGCAGCCGGCAACCGACGCCGAGAGCGGCCCCGCCGCCGGCGCACCGGTGAACGTGTTGTTGGACACCGAGCACGTCCAGGACCAGCCGATCGAGGAAGAGCTCCGCGACAGCTACCTCACGTACGCGATGAGCACGATCATGGATCGCGCTCTGCCGGATGTGCGCGACGGGCTGAAGCCCTCCCAGCGGCGCGTGCTGGTGGCGATGAATGACCTTCGCCTCGGCCCGCGCACCAAGCACGTCAAGTGCGCCAAGATCGCCGGCGACACCAGCGGCAACTACCACCCGCACGGCGAGGGCGTTGTGTACCCCACGCTGGTCCGCATGGGCCAGGAGTGGAACATGCGGTACCCGTTGATCGATCCGCAGGGCAACTTCGGCTCGATCGACGGCGACCCGCCCGCGGCCATGCGATACACCGAGGCCCGCATGAGGGCGCCCGCCGCGGAGATGATGGATGACCTGACGCTCGAGACGGTCGACATGCAGCCGAACTACGACGACCGCCTGACCGAGCCGACCGTCCTGCCGAGCAAGTTCCCCAACCTGCTGGTCAACGGCGGGCAGGGCATCGCCGTGGGCATGGCCACAAGCATCCCGCCGCACAACCTGACCGAGATATGCGACGCGCTGATCCACCTGATCGATAAGCCGGCCGCGACGGTCGAGGAGCTGATGAGGATCGTCAAGGGCCCGGACTTCCCCACCGGCGGGCTGATCTGCGGGCGGGCCGGCATAGTTGAGGGCTACCGCACGGGCCGCGGCAGGGTCACGGTCCGCGCGCGCATGCACACGGAGACCGCCCGCGGCGGCAAGACGCAGATCGTCGTCACCGAGATACCCTATCAGGTGCTCAAGACGACCGTCATCGAGCGGATCGCCAGCGTCGTCAAGAGCGGGCGGATTCGCGACATCGCCGACATCCAGGACCACAGCGACCGGACCGGCATGCGCATAGTGATGGAGCTGAAGAAAGGCGCCGTCCCGGACGTCGTCGTCAACCAGCTTTACCGCTACACGCAGCTTCAGTCGACCTTTAGCATCATCAACATCGCCCTGGTCAACCGCGCGCCCCGCACGCTGGGGCTGAAGGAGATGCTGGTCGCCTTCCTGGACCACCGCAAGGAGGTGATCCGCAGGCGGACGAGCTACCTGCTGCGCCGCGCCCGCCAGCGGGCCCACATACTCGAGGGGCTGATCCTGGCGGTGGCCGACATCGACGGCATCATCGAGGTCATCAAGACCTCGCCCGACGTGCCGACGGCCAAGCAGCGCCTGATGGCACGCAAGCTGCGCCTGATCGAGGCCGCCGCCGTGCGGAAGCTGCTGCCGGCGGCGTTCGTGGATCGCACCACCGCCGTCGACCAGACGCTCACCGGCGTGCAGGCCGACGCGATACTTCAGATGCAGCTCCAGCGCCTGACGGGCCTGGAGATAGAGAAGCTTGCCGCCGACTTCGCCAAGCTCACCGAGGAGATCGAGGACTACGAGGCCATCCTGCGTGACGAGGCCCGCGTGCTCGACATCATCCGCGAGGACCTCTACGAGCTGAAGGACCGCTACGGCGACGCCCGCCGGACCGAGATCGTAGCCGACGCCGAGGACTTCGACATCGAGGACCTGATCGCCGAAGAGGACGTGGTCGTCACGCTCAGCCACGCCGGCTACATTAAGCGCATGCCGCTGACCACCTACCGCCGCCAGGGCCGAGGCGGGCAGGGCATCATCGGCAGCGACGCGAAGGAAGGCGATTTCGTGGAGGAGCTGTTCATCGCCTCCACGCACGACTACATGCTCGTGTTCCTGGACAACGGGCGGATGCACTGGCTGAAGGTCTACGACATCCCCTCGATGGCCAGGCAGTCCAAGGGGCGGGCCATCGTCAACCTGCTCCAGGTGGCGCCCGACAAGAGGATATGCGCGGTGGTGGCCGTGCGGGAGTTCGACGATCGCTTCCTGGTGACGGCCACGCGCGGCGGGCAGATTAAGAAGACGGCGCTGTCGGCCTACTCCAACCCGCGGCGCGGCGGGATCGTGGCCACGGGACTAGGCGCCGGCGACACGGTGATCGGCGTGGCCGTCACGCGAGGCACCGATGAGATCGTGCTGTGCACCGCAAACGGGCAGGCCATCCGATTCAAGGAGACCGACGCGCGGCCGATGGGTCGGACGGCCGCCGGAGTGCGCGGCGTGCACCTGCGAAAGGGCGACGAGGTGGTGGACATGGCCATCGTCGACCCGATGGCCACGCTGCTGACCGCTTGCGAGAACGGCTACGGCAAGCGGACCAGCTTCGACGAGTACCGCCTCCAGGGCCGCGGCGGCTACGGGATCATCAACATCAAGGCCACCAAGCGCAACGGCAAGGTGGTGGCAATGAAGTCCATCCGCGACGCCGACGAGCTGATGCTGATCACGCTGAACGGCATGATCGTCCGCATCGCCGCCGGCGACCTGCGGACGATAGGCCGGGCCACGCAGGGCGTCCGCCTGATCGCGCTGAGGGCGGGCGACAAGCTGGTGGGCGTTGCCCGCGTGGTGGGCGAGGATGGCGGCCAGCCCAACCTGCCGTTGGAGGGCGGCGATTCGCCTGCCCCCAGCGAGCCGCAGGAACCCGCCGAGCGGGCAGACGCCGCCGCCGACGAGCCGGAAGAACAGCCGACGCCTGAAGATTCGCGGGATGACGCCGCCGACGCCGA
>CAYUYH010000159.1:0-6349 GCA_964449175.1 uncultured Planctomycetaceae bacterium | reverse complement strand
GTCCTGGTGCGGGCCCCATCGCTTCATCACGGACAGTATCTCGACGTCGAAGCGGCTGGGCTTCGACCCGGCCAGCACGGTCAGGCCGTAGCCGGTCATCCCCGCGGTCAGTCGGCTGTGGTGCATGTAGCGGTCGCTGCCGGCCACCAGCGCCTCAGCCGCCGCCAGTCTAGCGTCGCCGGCCGCGGGCTGGGATGCCGCCGGCGAACTGCTTGCTCCGGTGGACGGCGCTTCGTTGCCGGCGGCCTGACGCACGGTCGTGAACACGCAGAGCAGGGCGGCCAGGAACACTATGCTTTTCGCCGCGGGGGCCATCTCCACCTCCAGTCCTCGTTCGCCGTCGGCAGCGAGCGAAGACTGCCCCGGCCCAACCCCGGCGCGCGGGATGAAACCGGGCATCTAGAGTATTGCAGTGCCCGGCGAACCTCGCCATGGCAAGTCTGCACGAAATTTGCCCGCCATGCTATGGACCGCCGATGCCCGCGACAAGTGAAATCGGCTCGCCCGTGCCCGAACGCATGGTGTGTCGAGCCGGGCTGTCCGTCTTGCCTGGTTTGGCGCGAACCAGTTTCCCCGGAGCGACATAGAAAGCAGCAGGAGGACAGTTCACCGGCATTAGGAACAAGGATCCAGGCCATGGACGCCACGGAGTACGAAGCAGCGACTGCGGACAAAGACGGAATGGGTGATCGTCCGGCGAGGCGGTCGGTCATGCTCACGAGCTCGCTTGACGGGGAGATCACGAGTGTTGTCGATGGGGTGACCGCGGATGTCGAGGATGTCCGAGGAGCATTGCCGCCATGCGACGCAAAGGGGACGCTGCTTCAGTCCCACGCTCGCGTGCCGGATGCCTTGGAAGCGGTCGACGCCTTAGCTGGCCCAGTGGGTCGAGGCTTCGACGGCCCGGGTGACAGCCACATGCGGCTGGCGCCCTCACGGTTGACTTCCACCAGGGCTGTCGAGAAGCACAAGGTCCGTTCGGGACCCAAGCGTCCCTTGCCAATCGCGCTGGCTGCCGACCACAGGGGGTACGCGCTGAAGGGGTGTGTATCCGATCTCCTCGGTGGACAGGGCCTTGAAGTGTTCGATCTTGGAACCGACGGTCCCGACTGTTGTGATTTTCCGGACATGGCGTTCAGCGTCGCGCAAGCTGTTGCCGCCGGGCAGGCGAGATACGGGATACTCATCTGTGGTAGCGGCCTGGGCATGTGCATCGCGGCCAACAAGGTGCCAGGGATCCGCGCGTCTATTTGCATGGATGAGCTGACTGCCCAGATGGCCAGGAGACACCTCGACGCCAATGTGCTGTGTCTGGCGGCTGATTTGGTCAATGCCTCGCAGGCTGGCCGTATCGTCTTGGCCTGGCTGAGCGCGGAGTTTGAGCGCGGCGGAAGGCACGAGCGACGCGTGCGGAAGATCACGTTGATGGAGTCCGGGCGAGACCCAAGCCGGTGCAATCAGCGGGGTGTTCGTCATTGAGGCGCGCGGCGATCGTCGAGCCGAGTGCCCAAGTGGGCTCCTGGTTCATCCGCCAGCAAGGGTATGGGACTAGAGATGACAACAACACCGCCACCGCCGGCTCGCGCTTGACATGGCCCACCGCGGGCCTACAGATAGTATGGCTTGAAACAGGGCGAGCGAGGGCATTGTCGATGATTGATGTCAAGGACCTGACCAAGTGGTACGGACCGGTCTGCGCCGTTGATCACATGTCGTTCCACGTCGAGGCGGGGACGATCGTGGGGCTGCTGGGCCCGAACGGGGCCGGCAAGAGCACCACGATGAAGATCCTGACCTGCTATCTCCCCGCCAGCGGCGGCTCGGCTGCGGTGGCTGGGCACGACGTTCTGGGCGAGTCGATGGCCGTGCGGCGCAACGTCGGCTACATGCCGGAGTCCGTCCCGCTGTACGACGAGATGCGCGTCCGCGAGTTGCTGATGTTCCGGGCGGCCTTGCGGGACATCCCGCGCCGCCAGCGCAGAGCGGCCGTGGACCGCGTGGCCGAGCGGTGCTGGCTGAGTGCGCCCGAGGACGTGATGCGCCGCAGGCTGGGCGAGCTGTCGCGAGGATACAAGCAGCGAGTTGGCCTGGCCGAGGTGCTGCTGCACAACCCGCCCGTGCTCGTCCTGGACGAGCCGACTATCGGCCTGGACCCGGCCCAGATCCGCGCCATGCGCGGGCTTGTCCGCTCGCTGGCCGAGCGGCACACGGTGATCCTCTCCAGCCATATCCTGGCGGAGGTCGAGGCCACCTGCAATCACCTAATCATCATCGCCGGTGGGCGGATCGTCGCAGCCGGGGCGCCGGACGAGCTTAGGCGGCGCGTCGTCGGACCCTCGAAGATCATGGCCGAGGTCAAAGGCGCCGCCCAGGCCACCATGGCCGCGATGGTCCGCGCGATCCCCAACGTCCGCCGGGTGGACGCCAGCCAGGACGGCGAGTGGACCGCCCTGACCATCCAGGGTGAACCGACGGTCGACCTGCGGGAAGAGCTATTCCACCTCGCCTCGCAGCGGGGCTGGCAGCTCCGCGAGCTTCGCCGAGAGGTCGGCTCGCTGGAGGACTTCTTCATCCAGATCACCTACGAGCAATCCGTTCGCGCGCCGACCGGCCGAGCCGGGTCGGCCCAGCCGGCGGGAGCTTGAGATGCGAAAGGCCCTTGTCTTGGCGAAACGAGAGTTGGCGGGTTACTTCTTCAGCCCGATGGCCTACGTCGTCGGCGCGCTGTTCATGGCCAGCAGCGGACTGTGGTTCTTCCACAAGATATTCATCCCGGGCAATGAGGCGTCGCTTCGGCCCCTGTTCGAGGCGATGGCCTACATCATGGTCTTCGCGGCGCCGCTGCTGACGATGCGGCTGCTGAGCGAGGAGTACCGCAGCGGGACGATCGAAACGCTGATGACCTCGCCGGTCAGCGACGCGGCCGTGGTGATGGGGAAGTTCCTGGCCGTGATGGCGTTCTACCTTGTCCTGCTGGCGGCTACCGGCGCGTTCCTGGCGCTGATGCTTATCTACGGCCAGCCCGACCTGGGCGTCGCGGCGATGGGCTACCTGGGCATGGTGCTGCTGGGGGCTGCGTTCATCGCGGCCGGGCTGTTCGCCTCGTCGCTGACCGCTCACCAGCTAGTGGCCGCGATCGTGGGCACGGCGATCCTGGCCGTGCCGGCGATACTCATGCAACTGGTGGTGGCGCACGGCGCCGAGCCGTGGAACTACCTCGCCGCCCGCCTCAGCGCGATGACGTATTTCGCGGACTTCTCACGCGGCGTGCTGGACACGCGAGGGGTGGTGTTCTTCGTTTCGGCCGCGGCGCTGTTCCTGTTCTTCAGCGTCAAGGCCCTGGAGTCCAGGCGATGGCGATGAGGTCAAGCGGCAACGGCGAGAGGATGCTGGTCAAGCGGGCGGCCCGGCTGGCGGGTGCGGTCTGCGCGGTCCTGGCGCTGGCGGCTGCGGTCGCCCTGGCGGCGCTGGCCTACCACTGGCGCGGCCGCGACGCCCAGATGCTCGCCTGCCTCTGCGCGTGGGTCGTGGTGTTCGCGCTGATGGGCGCCGCGGCCTTGAAGCTCATCGGCCTGTCTGCCGCGGCGCAGCGGCTGTTGCTGGTGTTCTGGCTGCTCATAGCCGGCGTGGCCGTGGTGGCGATACTGGCTGCGATCATCTCAGGAGGGCTATGGTGGCCGCTGCCCGTACCGATTTCCGCAGCCGCCGCGGGGGCACTGGCCGCCGGGGTGTTGGCCTCGGCGATGCTGGTAAGCGCATCCGGGCGGCAGTCGCCGCTGCGGTTCGCGTCCTACGCGACGGTCTCGCTGGCAGGGGCGGTCACGCTGGCGGTGGCCGTCAACATGATCGCGCGCGACACGTATCTGCACGTCGATCTCCAGCAGTTCGGCCGATACGGGCTGTCCGAGCGGACGCGCAAGAACCTCGCCACCGTCACCGCGCCCGTGCGGCTAACGTGTGTCTACACCTCCGCAGACGAGGCCACCAAGGCCTCGGACTACCGACCGGCCGTGCTGGAACTGCTCCAGGACATGCACGAGCGCAACGCCAACATAGAGGTCGTCAACGCCGCGACCGACTCCGCCAAGGCCCGCGTAATCGCCCGCCTCCGCCGCCAGCTCGGCGCCAAGGCCGGCAAGCACGCCGAGTTCCTGGACGACTTCCGCCGTCGCAGCCAGGAACTCGCCTCCGCCCTGACCGCCGAGCAGGCCGCCTGGGCTCGGCTGGGGGATGAATCCTACCTGGCCATGTGGGCGATGACCGCGGAGGTCTCGCGGACCCTCCAGCGGTCGGCCGAGGCGCTGACGCAGGCCGGAGGCAAGGTCAACCGGCAGATGGGCGGGGCAGGCCTGCCGGACTACGCCGCCCTGGCCGCCGAGGCCAAGACAACGCTGAACGACACCGCCGACGCCCTCCAGTCCGCCTCCAAGCTCCTGGCCGACATTGCTGGGATTCCCTCCGCCGCCGCCGCGGGCCGGGCCGGCGCCGTCGAGAAGCTCCAGGCCGCCCGGCAGGCCGTCGCCCGGTTGCAGGCGCTGCTCGCCAAGGGCGGCGAGGACGCCGGCGCCTCCGAGAAGCTGCTGGTCGAGTCGTCCGCCGCCGCGCGCGATGCGGCGGGCAAGGCACTGGCCGCGGCCGAGGCGGTGCGGAACGTCGCCGGCCCGGAGCGCGCACGCCTGGTGGCCGCCAGCAGCCGGCTGCAATTGGCCATCCCCAGCGGCGCGTTCGAGCTTCGCTCCAACGTCCCGCAGTTCCTCGAGCAGTACGTCGCCGCCAGCCTTCAAGCGATTGCCGAGGAGATCGACGCGATAGGCAAGGTGGCCAAGCCGGAATACTACAGCCAGAGCGCCGCCAAGCTGCGGACGGAGGCTGCGGACCTGTCAGCCACGGTCGACCAGGTCGTCAAGGTCGGCGCCGAGGCAATCGCCGCCCTAGCGGAGGTGGACGAGCCCTCGCGGCAGGTGCTGGCTGTCGCCGCCGAGGGCAAGCTGTTCGCGCCGACGCTGGGCGAGCTGAACTCGCTGATCGCCCAGGCCGAGAAGCTGCCGACACTGGCCAGCAACCCGCTGGCCGAGGACATCGCCGGCGACAACATCGTCATCGTGGAGACGGGCGGCAAGGCGGCGGTGGTGAGCTTCGACGAGGTTTGGCCGCTGCGGTCGCCGGCGCTGGCGGCCGGGGCGGACGACGGCGGCATCCGGCGGCGTGCGTTCAACGGCGACTCGGCGATCACATCGCGCATAATGTCCATGACGGCCCAGCCGTACGCGACCGTGCTGCTGACCCACTACTCGCCGACCGGCGAGCAGGCGCGCATGACCCCGCGGGCCGACATCACACCGGCCGACCTGACTACGCTGCGCAAGCGGCTGGTCGAGGCCAACCTTGAGGTCGCCGAATGGAACCTCATCGACGACCGACCGCCGGCGACCCCGGGCCGGCCCCAGGTGCTGCTGGTCCTGCCGCCTCCGCCGTCGCTGCCGGCTGAGATGGGCGCGGGAAAAGGCTTTGGCCCCGAGCACCTCCGCAAGGTCGTCGATGCGATAGACGCCCACACGCCCGCGATATTCCTCACGCAGTTCCTCTGGCCGAGGCAGATGATGTTCATGCCGGCGATCTCACCGACCTACGGATACGCCGACTATCTACACGCGCGGTGGGGCATCGACGTCAGGAGCGACTACCTTGTCATGCCGGCGGTGGCGGACGAGTCCCAGCCGGGCAGGTTCAGGTTCGCGCCGATCCGCTTCGCCTACACGCCGCTGAGCGCGTTCACCGATCAGCCCATAGGCCGGCCGCTCCAGGCGCATCGCGTGCTCTGGCGGGACCTGGCGCCGATCCTGACGGACGCCGCCGGCGTCGAGGGCGTCACGGTCGAGCCGGTGCTGTCCGTCCCGGCGAGTTGGCGAACCACGTGGGCGACCAGGCGCCTGGAGCAGCTCCAGGCGCAACTCAGCGCCCAAGGCCAGTACATCCAGCCGGACTACCAGGCCGGCGACATCCCCGTGCCTTTCCATGTGGTTGTCGCCGCGACGCGGCGCGGCGGCACGACCCAGCCGGCGACGATGGCTGCCGCTTCGGCGCCTGCCTCGCGCCCGGCGGACGGCGCGGCGCGAATCGTCGTCATGACGCTCGGCTCGGGCCTGGTCGACGGCTACCTCGATCAGCAGGCTGCCCACATAGACCCCGCCGGCGCGCTCAGTCTGACCGACCCGCCCCGTGCCAACGCCGACGTCGTGATCAACAGCGTCTACTGGCTCACCGGGCACGAGGGGCTCATCGCCGCCGGCCCGGCCCAGATCAAGCCGGTGGAGATGATCGCCCCGGCTGCGATGAACCTGCTGAGAGC
>CAYUYH010000158.1:0-6350 GCA_964449175.1 uncultured Planctomycetaceae bacterium | reverse complement strand
GGGCCCTGGGCCCCCCCCCGCGCCCGCCGTTCTAAATACTTTCTTGGGGGGGTGGGCGGGCCCCCCCACCGCGCTCCAGAATGGGTTATGAAACCGGTTCTAGGCGCAGCCACAGGGGTCGTGCCGCACCTGCGGGTCGAGCGCAATGCCAGCCGACGACGGGATCGGGATTGCGTTCGAGGGGTACGCGGATGGTCACCCAGCAGGCAGCAGGATCACCAGATGGAATCGGCCTTCGGAGGTCACTTCTGCCGACGCGGCGCCGCCCATGGCTTCCACGATGGTCTTGACCAGGGACAACCCAAGGCCGCTATGGACTCCCGCGTCGCGCCGAACGGAGTCGGCTCGCCAGTACCGATCGAAGACGTGCGCCACTTCATCAGGTCGCAAAGTGCAGGTATTGGCGACACAGATCACGCAATCGCCGGCATCCAGGTGCGCTTCGACCTCTATGGCGCCTCGGTCGGCCGCGTGGGTGACGGCATTGTCCAGGACGTTCTGTCCCACGATCGCCAGAAGCGACGGGTCGCCCATGACGGTTGCGTTCTCCTGAACGTGCCAATGCACCTTCAGCTCTTTCTTCGAGGCCAGGTTCTCCACGCCCTGCCATGCGGAGAGGAGGAATTCCTTCACGGGGACCGATTCCCTGCGAAGCCGTACTTGGCCCGATTCCAGCCTTGCCAGCGCCAGAAGGTCCGCCACCATTGCCTGCATCTGCTTCACGAGCGGCAGTGATTCCGACAACGCCTGTCCGTACTCGTCGGCGCCGCGGGGGCGAGACAGGGCGACCTCCACGGTGGTGCGCAGCCCAGCCAATGGGGTCCTGAGCTCGTGGGCCACGTCCGAGCTGAATCGCTTCTCCCGCTGGAAGGCGGCACTGAGACGTCCGAGAAGCTCGTTGAACCCGCGCACGACGGGCTGGAGTTCCTCGGGCAGCAGCGAAGGCTCGATGCGCTCCGAGAGCTCACGGGCGCCCATTCTGGCGATCTGGCCCGCAATCGCTCCGACCGGCCTCAGGGCTCGGCGAACGACGCGCCAGAGCAGTACGGACGTGACGGCGATCGTCAACACACCCACCGCCACCAGGATCCACAGGACCGGCGCAAGCGCATCCTTGATGGGCCCGGCGTCTCGCGCCAACGCCAGCGACAGTCGCGAACCGGTCCGGCCAAGCCCGGGGCTCGCCTGATGGCCTTGCTGGTCTCCTTCGTGTTTGCCCCCGCGCTCGACGCCGGGGAGGAAGGACAAGTGCGCCACTCTGCCGGACTTGGCCGATGGCAGCGATACCCAGGCGCACGGTTTCGCCCCGCTGCCGTGCGAAGCCATCGACAAGTCGCCTCCGGCCAAGGAGGCGGAGCGATAAAGCGTCTTGCCGTCGGCGTCCCATATCTGCAGGAATCCGCCGCGATCCGCCGATGTGAACTCGCCCATGTCCACATCGCCGAAGTCCAGGTCGACATCACTGTCCTCCCGGTCGATGACACCGGCGATCGCTCTGGCCTTCTCGATCAGCGACCGATCGAAGTGGGAGATGACGCCCTCGCGGATCAACAGGAATAGCACCGTGTCGGCTAGAGCAAGGGTGCCTGCGGTCCCAAGGCAGGTGCCCAGAATCAGCGAGACGCGGAGGGAACGCATCAGGCCCCCTCCTTCAAGACATACCCCGAGCCTCGCCGTGTGTGCACGAGGCGCGGCCGCCCGCCTGCTTCCAGCTTGACGCGAATCTGCCGTATGAAAACGTCAATGACGTTGCTGGAGGGCTCCGTGTCAAACGGGTAGAGGTGCCCCTCGATTTCCGAGCGTGAGACGACTTCTCCGGCACGCAACGCCAGCAGCTCCAGTACGTCGTATTCCCGAGCCGTCAGCTCGACGGTTTCGCCGGACCGGCGAACCCCCCGAGTGTGCCTGTCAATCTCCAGGTCCGCCACGCGAAGGGCCGGGCCCTTGGCCTCGTATTTGCGCCGGACGAGGGCATTGACCCGCGCCAGCAGCTCTTCAAAGGCAAACGGCTTCACCAGGTAATCATCCGCTCCTGCGTCCAACCCCTCGACGCGGTCGGGGACGGTGTCCTTGGCGGTGAGAATCAGCACGGGAGTCCGGACCCCTTCAAGACGAATCCTCCGCAGAATCTCCCACCCGCTCACGCCAGGAAGCATCAGGTCCAGAAGGACAACGTCATAGTCCTGGTCGCGTGCAAACCACAGGCCTTCATCACCCTCGCCAGTGGCATCGACGGCGAAGCCGGCTTCGGCAAGCCCTTTCACAAGGGAACGCCGCAAGGGCGCGTAGTCTTCTACGACCAGAAGTCTCATGGATGAAGGATACCCTCTCCGCGGACGGGGCGGGCCCGGGCCCCGCCCACGGATCGATTCTACGTCATTGCGGTCGGCATGTCAGTCGTCGTGATCCTCCTCATCGTCTTTGTCTTTGCCCTTGCCTTTGCCTTTGTCTTTGTGTTCGTCATCGCCGATCTGCTTGTCCATGATCTTCCCGTCGACGGACAGCTTCAGTTCGATCCCCTTGCCATCGGCAACCCATTCGGCCTTATAGACGGTTTGCCCGTCTTCTGTCTCGATCTTGACCTCCTTGACCGGATTGTTGCCGGCTTCCTTGAGGATCGCCTGCTTCACGGCCGGTGGCGCCTGGTCGAGGGCGACCTTCTCCTCGTGTCTATCCTCGTTTTCGTCGTCGCCTTTGGCCTCCTGGGCGAGGACCGTGCCATCGGAGCGGATCTTCACCTCGATCGTCTTGCCGTTCTTCAGGAACTTGGCTTCGAAGACGACAGCAGGCTTGTCGAGCTTCACGAGTCTCACAACCGCGTGCGACTCTGCTCGCTCAAGCTCCTTGACCTGGGCGTCGCCCGCCACCTTGGCCAGCGCGGCGGCTGCGGGCCCCGGCAGCTCGCCGGCCGCAACGGACTTATCAACCTCGACAATCGTGCCGTCCGCTGCGAGCTTCACATCCATTTCAACGCCGTCCTTGGTGAGTTTGGCTTCGTACAGTGTGACGCCCTCTTTCTCCTTCCCTACCTTGCTGATCTGGGCTCCAGGGAAGGCCTTCTCGATCGCAGCGCTGGCCGCCGCGGGAAGTCGCACCTTCTTCTTCGCCCGGTCCTGCTCCGCGAGCGCGTGCCCGACGGCCAAGACAATGCTCAAGGTCCCAAGAACCGCTGCCACGCCAATCATGCGCTTCCCAGCTATCATCGGATCTCTCCTACTTGTTGTGCGCCTTCCACATGGAAGACCGCCTTCCGCAGGCGTGCCTTCGGCGCCCGTGGCACACTCCGGGGCCGCATTTGCACCGGGCATTATACGGCGGCGAATATGAATCCAAGATGAAGGCTGCCGTCTCGCCTCCTCAACAGCCGGTGGCGCATTCAACTGTTCCAGGCCCACTTGACTGGGCGCCCCCGATCACATACGCTACCGCCCTGCTGGGAGTGTGCCCGAGTGGACAAAGGGAGCAGACTGTAAATCTGCCGGCTCAGCCTTCGGTGGTTCGAATCCACCCGCTCCCATGAGAAATGCCCGCGACTGCGGGCATTTCTCATAGAGCAGGTGAGCAGGAGACAGTAGAGCAGGAGAGCGAGAATGCCGCGATGCTGAGGGGCCTCTGCCGAGGAATTCGCCGCTCACCTGCGGTCTACTGTTCTCCTCTCTACTGTTCGAGCTTCGCCGCACCCCAGCACGCCGCACCCTTGCCCCGAGCGGCCCGGCTGGGTATGGGTAGTGGCGCGATGCCCAAGGACATCCTCCTATTCGGCGGGACGTTTGACCCGGTCCACAACGCCCACCTGGCGATCGCGCGGGCGGTGGCCGACTTGCGCGGCTTTGCCCGCGTGACGCTCATCCCCACTAACAATCCCCCGCACAAGCCGCCGCCTCGCGCGCCCGCAGCCGACCGCTTGGCCATGTTGAAGATCGCCGTCAAGGGTGACGAGCTGTTCGAGATCTGCGAGCTGGAGCTAGGCCGCCAAGGCCCCAGCTACACGATCGACACGCTCCAGGCCCTACGGGGCGAGCTGGGCGAGGCGAACCTCCACTGGCTGATCGGGGCGGACATGCTGGCCGACCTGCCGAGCTGGCACCGCGTGGACAAGGTGCTGGCGTTGGCGAGCATCGTCATCGCCGCCCGGCCCATGGAGCGCGGCACGGTCCAGGACGCCCTGGCCGGCTCTCCCCGGGCGAGTCGCCTTGGCGACCTGGCCGGTCGGCTGAGCGATGCCCACATAGCTCAACTGCGCGAGGGCCTCGTTGACACGCCGCTGATCGACATCTCCTCTAGCGACATCCGCCGGCGCGTCGCCGCGGGCGATTCCATAGACGGCCTGGTGCCCCCCCCCGTCGCCCAGTACATCGCCGACCACGGGCTGTACACTACGCCCGAGCCGCCCCGCCGCGACAGCCCCCGCGGCCATCCGGCCCGCTGAGGCAACGCGGCAAGTCCGGCATCAGCATTGCGCCAACATCTCCCACGGGCGAGACGCCCGCGCCGCCGCCGCCCGCCCTTCCCCCGCGCGGCGGAAGCTGGTATCCTGCCCCCTCTGGTTCGCAAGGAGACATGACATGCCCGCGTTGAAGGACCTCGCCGCCGTCGAGTCGGCCGCCCGCCAAGCCGTCGCCGACACGACGATCTCGGACATCCATACGCACCTGTTCCCGCCGAGCCACGACAAGCTGCTGCTGTGGGGCATCGACGAGCTGCTGACCTATCACTACCTCGTGGCTGAGCTGTTCACCTTCGCCCCGCGCGACCTGACATACGAGAAGTTCTGGGCCTTGTCGAAGCCCGCACAGGCCGACCTCGTCTGGGAGCACGTCTTCCTGCGGCACGGCGCGCTCAGCGAGGCCGCCCGCGGCGTAATCACCACGGTGTCCGCCCTCGGGCTGGACATTGGCGGGCGCGACCTAGCCGGCATCCGCGAGTGGTTCGCCGCGCAGGCCGTCGAGGACTACCTGGCCAGGGTCTTCAAGACGGCCAACCTCGACTACGCGGTGATGACCAACAACCCGTTCGTCGCGGCCGAGGCCGAGTGCTGGAAGTCCAATCTGCCCAGCCTGGACTGCCTCAAGACGGCCCTGCGGATCGACACGCTGATTCTCGACTGGCCGGCCGCCGCGAAGGCGATGGCCGCCGCCGGCTACAACACGACCGCCCAGGGCGGTACGTCGGAGTTCGCCGAGGCGCGGCGGTTCCTGGCCGAGTGGGCGGGCATACTCAAGCCGGTCTACCTGGCTGCGTCCCTGCCGCCGGACTTCGCGTATCCGTCGGAGGCGATGAGTTCGACCGTGATGGACAACGTCGTCCTGCCGACGGCGAAGGAGTTCGGCCTGCCGGTGGCCATGATGATGGGCGTGCGCAAGGGCGTGAACCCTCACCTGGGCGACGGCGGCGACGGCGTGGGCGAGAGCGACGTCTCCGCCGTGCAGAACCTGCTCGCCGGGCACGGCGACGCGAAGTTCATCGTCACGCTGCTGAGTCGCGTCAACCAGCACGAGCTGTGCGTCCTGGCCCGCAAGTTCGGCCGCCTGCACGTCGAGGGCTGCTGGTGGTTCTGCAACGACCCCAGCATCATCGAGGAGATGACGCGCATGCGGCTGGAGCTGCTCGGCACGGCCTTCACCGCGCAGCACAGCGACGCGCGCGTGCTCGACCAGCTCATCTACAAGTGGTCGCACACGCGGAAGATCCTGGCCGACGTGCTGGCTGACAAGTTCCGCGACCTGTTCACCGCCGGCTGGCGGCCGACGGGCGAGGAAATCCGCCGCGACGTCCGTGCAATCCTCGGCGGCAGCTTCGAGGAGTTCTGCAAGAAGTAGCCCCCGGCGACATGTCTTGATACTCGCGCGGCGAGGCCCCTGCCTCGCCGCGTTCGTTCGCGCATCGACGCGCGGCTACAGCAGCGCGGTTGAAAAGTATCGCTCAGCGCGGTCGGGCAGGACGGTGGCGATATTGCCGCTTATGTGCTTGGCGAGCTGTCGGGCGGCCCAGACGTTCGCGCCCGATGAGATGCCCACAAGCAGGCCGAAGTCGCGCCCAAGGCGGCGGGTCTCCTCGATGGCGTCCTCATCGCTGACTTCCACGACCTCGTCCACCAGCGAGACGTCCAGCACGGCTGGGATGAACCCGTCGCCAATGCCCTGAATCTGGTGCAGGCCCGGCTCGTGGCCGAGCAGGGCTGAGGCGTTCTTCGGCTCGACGGCGACGATGCGAACCGAGGGATTGCGCTCCTTGAGGAACTTGCCCACGCCCTGGAGCGTCCCGCCGCTGCCGACGCCCGCGACGAAGCAGGCCACCTCGGCGTCGATCTGCCGCCAGAGCTCCGGCGCCGTCGCCTCATAGTGGGCGGC
>CAYUYH010000157.1:0-6360 GCA_964449175.1 uncultured Planctomycetaceae bacterium | reverse complement strand
CGGCGAACCTCTATGCCGCTGCCGGCCTGGAACTCGTCCACCAGCTCCTGCCAGAAGTCGATCTCCGCGGGGGCCCCGCCGACGGCGAAGGTGATGGACTTCCGCGCCTCGGGTGGCTTCTTGCGGCACCCCCCTCCCAGCATAGCCGCGACGGCCACACCGGCGATCAGGACCGCGAGGGAAACCACCGCCGACCTGAGGATCGCTTTCATCGGATTGCTCCCGGATTCTGGCCCGCAGTCACCGGCGCCGGGGCGCTGCCGAGTCGCCGCCGGCGGGGTCGGGCCAGGGAGCTCACCTTAGCACAGGCCTTTCGGCGCGCCCAAGGCTTTTTGGCCGGCCACTGGTGGCCGCGCAGCCAACGTCAGGAGACACGGCCGGGTCACGCCGACTGCGGCCCGGCGGCGGGCCGGACCGGGGGGGTGTCAAGGACTTACAGCCCGTATTTGCCCGCATCCGGGTGGAGGTCTCGAAGGCTATGTTCACAGATAAGCCTTTGCAATCACAGACGTTGCAGCCAAGTCGCCGCCAGGGAGTCCGCGGCAACACCGGAATTTGCCTCATGGCTCTTCCCGCGGTAGGCCGACGTGAGTATAATCGCCGCGCGTTTTTTACGCCGGCTAGGATGCCGTCTATCGCGATTTGCGACTGACGGATCGCTCGGAATACGCATTGCCTTGCAGGAAAGGAGAAGTCCATGACCAGATCGAAGCGCGTATGTACGGCCGTGGCCGTATGCCTGGTGTCAGCCTTGCTGGCCTCGCCCGCCTGGGCGCAGGGACCGGCCAAGCCACAAGATGGCTCGCTGTGGTTGATAGCCTCCGGCGTGTGGCTGCCCAACAACGGCGTGATGCCCAAGGCCAAGGCGCCACCGGTCGAGAAGACCCCCGGCGGCAAGCCCGTACCGATGTCGTTCCTGCTACAGTACGGACTGAGCAGCGACCTGGTATGGCGCGGGATCAACTGGAGCGAGTACAGCGGCGAAGGCGTCGAGCGGTGCAACCAGCAGGCCGCCGCCGCCGCGGAACTGAGCCTGAAGGAGTTCGGCGCCCTGGGCGCCGTGGTGTGGTTCGACTGGTGGTCCGGCACGGACGCGGCCATGGAGAAGGACCGCCACTGTGAGCCGCTGGCGAATGACTTCACCTTCTACTGGCGCTACCCGATAGCGCAGGCCTGGACCACGGTCGAGCTGGGCTGGAGCTGCATCCGTTTCCCCGGCATAGAGCTGGGATCCACGCAGGAAATCTACGTCAACCTGATGTTCGACGACAGTTGGCTGTGGGGCACCGAAAGGCCCGTGCTGAACCCCTACGCCTTCTATGCCCTCGACTATGACCTGATGGACTGCGGCAGCTGGATCGAGTTCGGCATCGCCCCGGTCATCGCCCTCGACGAGGTCGACTGCACGAAGGACGTGCCCGTGGTTCAGAACATGTGGGTCTCCCCGTCGCTGTCGCTGGGCATCGACCACCGCTACTACGGCGGGTATACGAAGAACGTCCTTTCTTCCTCATCGGCGCCGGTCGGCGAGGAAGACTTCTACGACCCGTGCGACTACAAGCCCGCAACCGACTACCAAAGCCCGCCCGATGTCGGCACGGGGCTGGATGCAACCTCCGGCAGCGGCGTGGACAAGCACACGCGGTGTGCGAACATCGTCTACGGGCTGGCGCTCGGCTGCGACCTGAACGGCGCGCTGGGCTTGACCCGCGAGTGGGGCAACCTTGCCGCGATCGGGTACGTCAACTACAGCCAGGCGCTCCACAGAAGCTTCATCAACGATGAGTTCTGGGGAGGCATGGTACTGGCTTGGTCCTGGTAGTCCCATCTTGGCTGCGGACATACTTGGCGCGGCTGAGATGATCGTGCAGTGATACGTATCTTTGCCACCTGGCGGCCTGTCGGTCGCCGGGTGGCTTTTCTATTGGGACGGGGCGCCCGTGGACCTTCCGGCGTGTCAGGCCAGTGCCGGACCCATTGCGCCCCTGCCAGGGCCTCGGCGATCGCCTTGCCGATGCCGTCACCGCGTGGCGCCGCGTCGCCGGAGCTGGACCACCCACTCCGGCGTCGCGCTGAGGTACGCCTCCACGTGCGCGCGCCGCGTGAAGTAGTAGGCCGAGGTCAGCCCCTGGAAGATCAGCGTGCCGGCGATCAGCCCGCCGTAGACCGCCAGTGAGATCATCTTGCGGAGGTTCCCTATCTCCCCAAGGCTGCGGCCCAGCGCGGGCTCGTGGGCAATCGCCTCGGCGTAGGGGTTCGGCCCCCACAGGGCCTGGGCGAGCATCCAGGCGGCATAGGCGATGATCAGCGCCATCAGGCCCAGTTGGTTCCACCCGAGAACGCGACAAGCGCGCGGCTCGAAGCGCAGCAGCCCGGCCCGGCCTCGCAGCTCGATCCAGGCCAGCAGCCCCAGGGCGACGCCCATAATCAGCCCCACGGAATCGATCTCGCCGAGCGCCGCGCCCACGGCTGTGACCAGCAGCGACCCGGCTGAGAACACCGCGAGTGTGCATCCGCTGACCATCGCAACGGCAGCGGCACGGCGTATCTTCTTCTCGCGCCGCCTCGCCTGTTCGAGCTGGTCCAGGCACTCGGGCGACAGCGGCGAGGCGGGATTGGCCTGGGCGGCCTGAGGCGCAGGCGGGGGCGCCTGCCGGTCGTCGGGCAAGGGTGGAGGTCTCATCAGCTTCATCGCCATGTCGGTATCATCGGCCGATCCGCCCCGCCGGTTCGACAGTGGGCCCGGCCCGACGGGGGGGCGCGCTGCCGCCAGAGCAGCGTCGCCAAGCCGAGTGATGGGGGGGGGCGACGGCGCGGCTTTGCCGGCCTGCCGCCGCGGCGGCAGGTGACTACGCGCCCTGCTGCGTCGCGGCCAGGGCCTCGGCGATGGCCTTGCGGATGCCGTCGCGCGGCGCCTCGTAGCCCCAGCCGATCTCCTTGCCGTTGATGAAGATGCCCCGCGGCCGCCGGCAGCGGAGCAGCACGTCCTGGTCGTCGGCACAGTGCTCGTTCAGCACCACGCGGTCTCCGAACTCCCCGGCCACCTCACGCACCCGCTGGGCCTCCACGCCCACGGTCAGGCAGAAGCTGAAATGGAACAGGTCCACAACCACCTTCCCGGGGACGGGCGTGAATTCGTAGCCGCCCTTCAGGAAACCGGGCGCCTCGGCCGAGGGGTCGTAGACCTTCCAGAGTATCGCATCCTTACCCTCCCGGCGGGCGACCGTGAAGCCCATCTTCTCGAAGAACGCCGCCGGCATGAACCAGAAGTCGCTGTAGAAGGCCACGGTCGCCAGGGCCTTGCGGCCCTGTTGCTGTGTTTCCTGCTCAGCGGCGGCCAGCAGGGCACGGCCTGCGCCGTTGCCCTTGGCGGACTTGATGACCCACAGGCACGGCATGACCATCACCTCGCGCCCGGTCATGGTGCACGGGCATATCTCAATGGGGATCAGGAAGGCGAACCCGGCGTGTTGGCCGTCGAGCAGGGCGACCTTCGCTCGCAGCCCACGGCTGTGCATCGCGCGCAGCCAGGTGAGCGATCTCTGCCCGCAGGCGTCGATCTCGGCCGACTCGTTCACGTGGCTGCACGTGGAGACGAAGTACTCATCGGCGCCCTGCATGTCGCGGACTTCCGTTTTGGCCATTCTGCGCCTCCTGTCCTGCGCCGCGGCCGGCGCGGGCCGCGGTTGCGGCTCTGTTGCCGTTGATGATAGCCGATTTGCTGCGTATACTCACGTATCGCTGCCGCGCCGAAGGCGGCCGATGGAGACGTGCAATGCCGATATATGAGTACACCTGCAAGGGATGCGGGGAGGAGCTGGAGCTGCTGGTCTCTTCGAGCCGCGCCAAGCCCGCCTGCCCTCACTGCGGCAGCCAGAAGCTGACCCGCCGCTTGTCCGCTTTCGCCGCCCACAGCCGCTCGTCGGCCTCGGCGCCCTGCTCGTCCGGCCAGTGCCCTGCCGGCTCGCCGACGGCGGGGGCGTGTGCGTCGGGCGGTTGCCCGTTCTCATCCTGACGGCTACGGGAGAGGCGGGGGCCTACTGCTCGTACACTGTCACGGTCAGCCTTCGCGTGCCCCACCGTTTGGCCTGGCGGTGAGAGCGGAAGAACACGTCCAGGCGATTGCCCTTAATCCTCCCGCCGCGGTCGAGGACCGGCACGGCTGACCCGCCGTTGTAGCCGGGGATGGCGACCCGCGTGCCGAACGGCAGCAGCAGGGTGTCCGCGGCTGCGAATCGCCCGCCGTTGGCGGTGACGGCGTGGCCGCTGGCCGTCTTGCCGTCGCTGAATCGCCCGCAGCATCGCCGGCACGGGCAATATGCCGTCACGATCATCGTCATCCTGCGTGCCCTCAGCGGAAGGGCCTGCGGGGCGTCGGCCTCGGCGGCTTCAATAGCAGCCTCGTCGACCGGCAGGATCAGCCCGCTGGCCGGCGGCTCGGCCTGGCTGTGCCAGTAGTCGCTCTCGGCCGGCGCCGGCTCGACCGCGGCCAGCAGACCACGGGCGGATGCGTGCCCGCCGGGGCCGCCCGCCCGGTCAGCGACCCGATCTTGCGTGAGCAAAACAACGGCCAAGACTAGGGCCACTGGTGTGAGCAAGGCAATGGCGCGTGTCAGTCGTTTCATTGGGGGCTCAGCGGGCAGGTTTGCGGGCGGCGCCTGTCGCGCCGTCGTCACTCACTGGCGAGCGCCCGATTCGCCTGCGCGGGCCGGCCTGCGCCGCCGAGCGGGTCCTCACAGTGAGCGTTTGCGCATTATAGCCCCCGCTCCAGCCGCCGGCGGTTTTTTTTGAGCCCTGCCCCCGCTATTGCCCCGCCGGTCGCAGGTCGATGACGGTCACCTCCGGCCGGGCGCAGAAGCGGACTCGCGGGACCAGGCCGCCCTCCATGCCGATGCCGCGGCTGACGTAGGCGTGCGTCGGCCCGACCTGATACAGGCCTTTCTCGAATCGCTTGCCGTATCGCGAAAGCGTGACCAGCGCGCCGTAGAACGGCAGGGCGATCTGCCCGCCGTGCGTATGACCGGTCAGGTAAAGGTCCACGCCGAGCTTGGCGGCTGAGGGGATTTCATCCGGGTAGTGATAGAGCACGACCGTCAGTGCATCTTTGGGCACGCCGGCGAGGGCCTGCTCCACGACGGGCCAGTTGGCCGCAGCCGCCCCGACGAGGAGGATTCTCTGCCCGGCGGCGGTGACCGTGACCGGATCGTACGTCAGCTCGCGGGCGCCGGTGCCGCCGATCCAATTGTCCGGCTTGAACCACAGGTCCAGGTTGCCCCGCACGGCGAATGTCGGCGCCAGGCGAGCCAGGCGGGTCATGCACTCGCGGAAATGCACCAGGCCGGTCGGGGAATTGAACCCGTCGCCGGTGAAGGCGATCAGGTCGGGCTTCAGCTCGGCGATCACATCGGGCAGCTTGTCCTCCAGGCGCTTCTTGTCGTCGCAGTGCAGGTCGGAGATGTGCACGATGCGGATTGGCCTGCCGCCCGGCGCCAGCTTGGAGCTGGCGATGCTGACGTGCGTCACCTCCAGCCAATACGGCTCGACGAAGTAGCCGTACGCCACGCAGACCATGCCGACTATGGCTGCCGCGGCGATGGTGCGTCGCGTCCAACGCCACCGGCGCGGCGCCCGCCTGCCGGTCAGCTTGCGAACCACGGCCGTGATCATCACCCCCCACCCCGCGACGAAGACCGCGCCCACCAGGCCCGCGAATATCAGTGCGGTCAGCAACTGCTCACGATATGCAGACCAAAGCATGTGTTCTCCCGATGCCGCGGCGAGGCCGCCGGCTTGAGCGACTGACTGATCGTTGCCGCCCGCCCGGCGCGCCGCGTGTTCAGGAATCTATACTTGACTTTCACGCCGTTGGGTCGATAATTCTCGCTGAGGCAACAATGATCCGTCACAGCGACAGCCTGGGCTTAGCGAACCTGCTGGCCCTGCTGCTGCGCTGACGGATCGCGGGAAAATCTGACACACACGTCCCGCGATCACTAAAGGATCGCGGGGCTTTTTTTCTGCCTCGCCCGGCGGGCGGCCGCGCTGACGCGTCGACGTCGGCGTGAGGCGCGTCGCGCCCCGTGGGCGGCGGCTGGCGTTTTTTGTTGGCCGAGGGGGCGGTGCGGTGGCACAGTAGTGCGCGCATCCGCCCTCGCAAGGAGAAGTCATGGCTGGGTACGACTTTGCGGCAATCGAAAAGAAGTGGCAGCAGTACTGGCAGGACAACGAGACGTTCCGCCAGCCTAATCCGGGCGCCGATGGCTTCGTCGCCAGGCCCAAGCTGTCCGTGCTGGACATGTTCCCCTACCCCAGCGGCGAGGGCCTGCCCGTGGGGCACCCGGAAGGCTACACGGCCACGGA
>CAYUYH010000156.1:0-6428 GCA_964449175.1 uncultured Planctomycetaceae bacterium | reverse complement strand
CAGGTGGGGAATGGCCGTGCCGATCGTGTGGTAGCCCTCCGTCCGCCTGGCCACCGGGTTAACTAACGCTATACGCATGTGTTCCCTTTCGCTGCCGGCCTCGATGTTTGGCCTACATACGGGCCATCCTATGCACGCCGGCGGCCGGCACAAAGCACAAAACCGCCTGGCGCCTGTCCGGCGGGCGGCTGGGGGCGGGGTCGCTACCCCAACAAAGAAGGCAGCGCGGGGGGGGGGGGCCCCGCGCTGCCTGGTTCACTAGGCCGGGAAAGGAGGAGAAACCGGCCTAAGCTGCGCTCTATTGAATCATACGCAGCCCAGGCGGAAGTGTTCGGGCGGCGGCAGCCTTGCCGGCGATTAATCCGCCGGCGTGGCTGCGTGAGCGGCGCACCAGTCGTCGTAGCGGGCGATAGCCGCGGCTGGCCAGTGGCCGTACCACCGGTAGCCGGTGCGTCGCTCTCGCTCGATGTCGGCCACGTGGGCCCGCGGGACGCTGTCCCGTCCGACGAACATGGGGCGGTTGGTGCGGATGTCGTAGAACCGCGCCCAGATCGGCGGGGCCTGCGGGTCGGCGACGACCACCCTGTCGCCGTCGGCCCTGACCCATCGGATGCCCTCGATCTTGCTGGCCTTGAACCAGGCGACGGCTGAATGGACCGCCCGCTTCACTTCGTCGCTGGGATTCTCGATGTCCATGAGGAACAGCACGATGCCGGTGCTCTCGGCTGCGCATATCGACGGCAGCTCGAACGCCCGCGCCTTGGCCGGGGCGAAGGTGTGCGGGTCATGCTGCTGGCCCCAGGCGGTGAGCCGGCCGTCGACGACGATCTGCGTCCGCAGGATGCACTGGATGCCGCGCTGGACGGCGGCATCGGCCCTGGCGACGTCGGCCGGCGGGACGAAGGCGAACTCCCCCGCCGCCACCTCGCGCAGGATCGTCATCACGTTGATCATCGCGTTGTCGTTATACGTGATCAGCGCGGCGTAGCCCTTTGGTCGGGGCGCCCACTGCGGCCAACCGCCGCATGGCAACTGGGCGGATAGGACGAACTCCAGGGCCCTCATGAAGGACTGGACATATCGCTGCTCGCCCGTGGCGTTGGCCATGTGGCCGACGAAACGCATCGGCGGGACGGTCGCGCCATTGTCGAACGACCCGCGCCCGCCCGGCGGCCCGGTCTTGACGCGCACGTGCAGGTCGCCGACCTTCGGCCAGCCGCCAGAAGGCGTCTGCCAGACCAGCACGTTGACGGCGAACCGCCGCGCCTGCTCTGAGCAGAACCACTCCGCCGGCATCCGGGCGAAGCCGTCCTTCGGGAGGACTTTGACCTCACCGTAGACATCCGCGGGACTGGTGGCCGGTGTTGGTGGGCTGTCGGCGGCTGTCGCCGGCCGGCAGATAACAGCGGCCAGGACCGCGACCGCGACGGGAAGGCACAAACGGCAACTCATGTCACTGCTCCTTGCTCGGCTGGGGCGACTGTGGGCAGGTCGCGGTCATTATACAGCACCGGGCGCGGCATTGCATCGCTGTCCGTCGCGTTGACACGGACAGGGCGGTGCGTTTAAGCTCACCCCGGCTGAAAGAGTGAAGGGACACGAACATGGCACGCAAGAAGACGCCCAAGCTTTCCTCCGCCCGCGAGAGCGCCGTCATCAGGCGGCTGCTGGACTTCAACGTCGAGGTGCCCAGTTGGGGCTATGCCGACACCGGCACGCGGTTCGGCAAGTTTCTCCAGCCGGCCGCGGCCGTGGACCTGGAGGACAAGCTCGCCGACGCCGGCGCCACCCACCGCTACACCGGCATGACGCCCACGGTGGCCGTGCACGTGCTGTGGGACTTCCCCAACGGTTTCGACCGCTCGGTCGTCAAGCTGGCCAGGAGGCAGGGCGTGCGGATCGGCTCGATCAACCCGAACGTCTTCCAGGACCAGTGCTACAAGTTCGGCTCAGTGACCAACCGCGACGGAGCCGTCCGCGGGCGCGCGGTGCGCCACATACTGGACTCGATAGAAGTGGGGCGGCATTGCCGCAGCAAGTACCTGTCGCTGTGGTTCGCCGACGGCGCGAACTATCCTGGCCAGGCTGACATCGTCCAGCGGAAGACCTGGGCCACGCAGGCGCTCCGCCGCGCCCACCAGGCCATGCCCGCCGGCATGACCATGCTCGTGGAGTACAAGCCCTTCGAGCCGGCGGCGTATTTCACGGACTTCTTCGACTGGGGCAGCGCCTACATCTTCGCCAAGGCCGCCGGGCCGCGGGCCAAGGTGCTGGTCGACCTCGGCCATCACCTGCCCGGCTGCAACGTCGAGCAGATCGTCGCCTGGCTGATCGACGAGAAGATGCTCGGCGGGTTCCACTTTAACGACCGCAAGTACACGGACGACGACCTGACGGTCGGCTCGATCGACCCGTATCAGGCGTTTCGGATATTCAACGAGATCGCCGCGGCTGAGGCGCGGGCCGGACGCGTGCTGGACATCGCCTACATGATCGACCAGTCGCACAACGTCAAGCCGAAGGTCCTGGCGATGATCCAGACGGTGGTGACCGTCCAGTCGCTGTTCGCCAAGGCGCTGTGCGTGGATCGCAGGGCGCTGGCATCGGCACAGAGGCACGAGGACGTGGTCGCCGCCGAGGAGATCCTGCGGCAGGCGTTCTACGCCGACGTTGAGCCGATCCTTCGCCAGGTGCGCCGCGCGATGGGCTGCCCGCCGAATCCGATCGAGGCCTTCCGCGCCAGCGGCTACGAGCGGAAGGTCGCCAAGGGCCGCACGGCAAAGCGAAAGGCGCTGGGGATCAAGAGCGAATCGAGCTACGCGTAGCGGAGGGCTTCGGGGCGGATGAAGGACTGGTCAACTCCTCTGCCGCGGCGGGGCAGATTTCGGTGAGCCTGTCGAACCGGAGCCCCGCCGCGCGTAAGCGTGCCCCCGCCGCCTAGGCGCTTTCTTTCTTCATCTTCTTGGCGGCTTGCAGCGTCCGCGGCGCGTCGCCGGCGACCATGTCGGCTGTCAGCTCGTAGGTGCTGCCTTCTTCCTTGTGCTCCGGCAGCTCGTACATCAGGTCGAGCATGACTTCCTCGATCACGGCCCGCAGAGCGCGGGCGCCCACGTCGCGTTTCATCGCCTTCTTGGCGATGGCGGTCAGCGCATCGTTGGTAAACTCCAGCGTGCAGTCCTCCATCCGGAAGAACTGCTGGTACTGCTTGACCATGGCGTTCTTCGGCTCGGTGAGGATGCGTATCATCGCCTCCTCATCGAGCGCGCCCAGCGCGGTGATGCAGGGCAGCCGCCCCACCAGCTCCGGGATCATGCCGAAGTGCACCAGGTCTTCCGGCTGAACCTGGTTGAGGATCGACGTGTGCTCGTGGGCGGTCTCGGCCCGGCCCGTCTCGGAGGCGAAGCCGATCGCCTGGCGTCCCAGCCGGCGCTGGATGATCTCCTCTAGCTCGGTGAAAGTCCCGCCGCAGATAAACAGGATGTGTGTGGTGTCGAGCTGGATGTATTGCTGCTCGGGGTGCTTTCGGCCGCCCTGGGGCGGGATGTTGGCCACGGTGCCTTCGAGCATCTTCAGCAGCGACTGCTGCACGCCCTCGCCGCTGACGTCGCGGGTGATGGAGACGTTCTGGGAAGTCTTGCCGATCTTGTCGATCTCGTCGATGTACACGATGCCGCGCTGGGCGGCCTCCAGGTCGTAGTCAGCCGCCTGGAGCAGCTTCAGCAGGATGTTCTCCACGTCCTCGCCGACGTAGCCGGCCTCGGTAAGCGTGGTCGCGTCGCCGATGGCAAACGGCACGTGCAACACGCGGGCAAGCGTTCTGGCCAGTAGCGTCTTGCCCGAGCCGGTCGGGCCGATCAGCAGCACGTTGGACTTGTCGATCTCGATGCCGGCGTCGTTCTCGCCGTCGGCGTGCGTCAGCCGCTTGTAGTGGTTGTGCACGGCCACCGACAGCACCTTCTTGGCGTGTTCCTGCCCGATGACGTACTGGTCGAGGAACTCGCCGACCTGCCGCGGCGTGGGGATGGTCGTGAACATCGTGCCGGCACTGGTGGTCCGGCGCTGTTCCTGGCGGATGATGTTGTGGCACAGCTCGACGCAGTTGGCACAGATGAAGACGTTGCTCGGGCCTTCGACTATCGGCCCGGCGTCGTCGCTTGTGCGCTGGCAGAAGCTGCAGACGCTCGGCTTGCGGCGAGCGCCGCCTCTTCCGCTGCCGCCCGAAGCGCCTTTGCCGCCATCACTTGAAGATGCCATCGGATATCCTTGCTAGACGCCCGCTTTCTGCTCTCCACGGGTTCCATCGTCATCTTTGGCAGGGGTACTTGAGCGCCGGTCCGCATCCCTGCCATTCGTGTCCAGTCTCAGCGCCTCGCGGCGGAGAGTGGCGAATTCCTCGTCGCTGATCTCGCCTCGCGCCCAAAGGTCCTCCAGGCGATCGATGGTGAAGCCCGCCCCGCCAGAGGCTCCCTGAGCAGGCGGACAGCTCGGCGACTGCCTCCGCAGCCGACTCAGCACGGCGGCCGCCGCTGCCACCAGCACGGCTATCACCAGCAGGTACGGCGCCGCCTCGACCGCCGGCGGCATGGCCAATGTCATCACTCGGCATATCACCGTCACCAGACCATTCTAGCGACTCGGACCGAGAACGTCTACGCCATCGGCTTGGATCGGTCTCGCGGCGGAGAGAATCCGCACGCCTCGCGGTAGCGGCGGAACACATTGACGTCGTAATAGTTGCTTACGCAACTTCCCGGCGGGCAGATCGCGTCGATCCGGCGGAAGTCCTCCTTGGCCAGCTCCACGTCCAGGGCCTTGAGGCTGCTGAGCAGATGATCCATCGTGCGCGGGCCTATGATCGGCGAGGTTATGCCCGGCTGACGCATCACCCAGGCGAGGGTGTACTCGGCCAGGGACACGCCCTTCTCGGCCGCCAGGGGCAGCAGGGCCTCCACGCGGTCCAGCGCCGCGTCCGTCAGGCGGGTGTTCATCTCGCGGAATCGGCCGCCGGGGGGGAGGGCCTGGCCCTTGCGGTACTTGCCGCTGAGCAGCCCCGCGGCGATCGGCGCCCAGGGGATCAGACCCACGCCGAACTTCTGGCAGGCGTAGACAAGTGAGTTCTCGATCGTCCGGTCGAGCAGGTTGTACGGCGGCTGCTCGCTGACGAACTGCGCCCAGCCGTGCCGCTGGCTGGTCATGATCCCCTCGACCAGGTGGGCCGGGGCGAACTTGCTGCAACCGATGTACAGCACCTTGCCCGCCCGGACTAGGTCGTCCAGGGCGCGGAGCGACTCGTCCAGCGGCGTGTTCAGGTCCATCCAGTGGAGCTGGTAGAGGTCGATGCGGTCGGTCTTCAGCCGCCGCAGGCTGCCCTCGACCTGGCTGGTTATGTGATATCGGCTGGAGCCTTCGTCGTTGACGCCATCGCCCACGCGCGTGGTCACCTTGGTGGCCAGCACAACCTTGTCGCGCCGGCCGCCCTCGGCCAGGGCCTTGCCCGTGATGGTCTCCGAGACGCCGCGGGAGTACGAGTTCGACGTGTCGATGAAGTTGATGCCCTCGTCGATCGCCCTGTGAATGATCTCGATGCTCTCAGATTCCTCGGTTCGGCTGCCGAAGCTCATGCAGCCGAGGCACAGGGCCGAGACCTTCACCCCGCTTCGCCCCAGGTTGCGGTACTCCATGGCCATCGCTTCGCGCTCCTTTCGACAGGGTTTGGTGGGGCCTGCGCACTCCGCGCGACAGGTGCTGACGTGCCTATATACCCCTTGCCGTGGGCCGCTTCAAGCCGCAGCGGCATGCGCCCGCCGGCCTTACGCGAAATCCCGTTGCTTTGGCCCGCGGCGGTGTGCATAATAGCGTTTTCCGTTGGACTCCAGGGCATTTGCCCCATTCCGCAGGCCGGGCGATTCGCAGCCCAGGCCACCACGATCAGGCTCAGACGGCGTTTTCAAAGGAAGGCCAAAATGTCAAGACGCATGGTGATGATGGACGGCAACGAGGCCGTCGCACACGTCGCGCACAAGATCAACGAAGTCATCGCGATTTACCCCATCACTCCGTCCAGTTCTATGGGCGAGCACGCCGACAGCATGTCCGCCGCCGGACAGAAGAACATCTGGGGCACCGTGCCGCTGGTGGTTGAGATGCAGTCGGAGGGCGGCGCGTCAGCCGCCGTGCACGGGGCGCTTCAGAGCGGCTCGCTGGTGACGACCTTCACAGCCTCGCAGGGCCTGCTGCTGATGATCCCGACCATGTACAAGATCGCCGGCGAGCTGACGCCCACCTGCTTCCACGTCTCGGCCCGCTCGCTGGCGTGCCAGGCGCTGAGCATCTTCGGCGACCACAGCGACGTGATGGCCGTCCGCCAGACCGGCTTCGCCTTGCTGGCGAGCAACTCCGTGCAGGAGGCGATGGACATGGTGCTGATC
>CAYUYH010000155.1:0-6480 GCA_964449175.1 uncultured Planctomycetaceae bacterium | reverse complement strand
GGCATGGCCGAGAGGGGATACACCGAGGGGAAGAATGTCCGCTACGTCTACAACGGGGCAACCGAGACGATAGACCACATCGAGGGGGAGGTTCAGTCGGTCCTGGCCGAAAGGCCTGACATCATTCTGGCGTTCAGTACGCCGGTCAGCAAGGCGGTCAAGCAGGCTACGGCCCAGAGCCAGATCCCGGTCCTCTTCGCCCCATTGCAGGACCCGTTGGGCGCGGGCATCGTTTCGGACCTGAAACATCCAGGTGGAAATGTCACGGGCGTCCGCGCGGATCTGGGCAACCCTCGCCGCCTGGAGTGGCTGCTCAAGATAGACCCTCGAGTTCGGCGGGTCTACGTACCCTACAACGCTGACGACGGCGCGCCCTGCCTGGCACTGACCTACATCCAGAAGGCTGCGCCCGAACTTGGCGTCGAACTGGTGCCCCACAAGATCAGGAACGAAGCCGAACTCGCCGACGCGGTAGCGAACTTCCCGCAGGACGTGGATGCCATCTTCATTCTGCCGGACTCGCTGATTGTTACGATCGCCCTCGATGACTTCGTGCGCCTCTCGAAGGAGCGTAAGCTCCCCGTATCCGTGCCCACCACGATCCAGGTGAAGCAGGGGGCCTTGACCTGCTACGGGAACAGCTTCGAGGCTGTCGGCAAGCAACTGGCTAACATGGCGGACCAGATTCTCCACGGCGCCTCCCCGGGTGACCTGCCGGTCGAGACGTCCGAGTTCTTCCTCGTCATCAACCTTCGGACGGCCAAGGCCATCGGACTTGAAATACCGGACGGAATCCTTCGTCAGGCCAACGAGATCTATCGCTGAAGCGGGCATGCCCCGGAAGCAGAGCTGCAACGGCTGCCTGGTGGATGCGATTACTATAGAGCAACAGCCGCCCGCCAGGCGTAGCCTATCTGACGCTCCTGCGGCGGTTCAGCATCAGGAGCGCCCCGGCTCCCAGCAGGCTCAGCGTGCACGGCTCGGGCACCGTCACCCAGCCGCTGTTGAGCCCGATACTGATGACATGCGCGGCCGTCGGGTACAGCCCCGTGCCCGCACCGTCCGGGGCGCTCACGTAGTAGAAAGAGTCGGCCATCAGCTCGGCGACCCCCGTTATCGTGTAGGAGACCTCCTCGCTGGCGCCGAACCTATTGTCCGCCCCGTCGCTGTTGTCGAACGCGACATTGATGTCGAAGTATCCGTCGCCGTCCGCCTTGAACGTATTGGCCCCAAGGCCGATGGTCGGGTCCGTAAAAGTACCTGTCTTTGTTGGAGCCGAGAAGACAAGGTCATTCGGGTCCATGTTGGGATCGAGGTTGAACATCCAGACCTTGACAGCCTCCGACTTGACCAGGTTCGTGGCGGTCATGGTAAGCACGACGGACCCGGCCGTGCCTTGGTCGTCGAACTCCGCTGTCAGCCACGGCGGCGGGGTTGATCCCTCCGGCGGCGTATCGCCGGCGTACTCGACGTTCAACCCATAGGTGACAATCCCGCCCATCGCGGCGCTGGTCCCAAGCCCCAGAATACACGCGCAGACCGACAGCACGAGATAGGCTCCACGCTTCTTCCCGGCCGACATCGCGACTCTCCGTTTCCTCTGTTTGCACACCCCGGCGCGAAACTGAAAACGAAGCGCCTCAGGAACATCAACCTGGAACTTGGCCGGGCGGCCTTGAGGCATTTGCGAGTGAGCGAGAACGCTCATGCCTCCGACTTGCAACTAAACCAGCCGCTCCCTTTAGCTGGCGTCGAAGCTATCGAGATTGTACCACACTTCGGATTTCCGACAAGCGCATATTCCCTACTGGCTGTAGCCAAAGGCGATTACATCACTCCGGCCACCAGGGCCACCGGCCCGGCCAACTCCTGCGGGCGTTCGCGGGACCGCTGCCGTGGATATCCGCCGCGTCGGGCAGGGTTTGGGTACTTTTCGGGGTCCCGGGCTGCCGGCGCTCGCTCCGGGTGGACACCTGGCCGGGTCGGGCGAGGGCGCCGGAAGGGGATACGGCGCGACGGGCCATCGACCCGCCGCGCCGCCCGTGCGCCTGCCTGGGTTGTGCGTGTTCCTCACGACCCCGCGGGCGGCGAGTCCGCATCGGCTACGCGGAGGTTGCCGTAGATCACGCGGTACGTGTTCGAGCCTTCCGGCCTGTACCAGAATATCGGCGTGTCGGCGTCGCCGAGCCTCACGCCGGCCCCGGCGTAGTGCCACGTCGGGTCGTAGGCGAGCCACGAGAAGGCCTGCTGGATAACCTGGGTGAACTTGTCGTCGGAGTCGACCTCGGGCATGTAGCCCTTCAGGCGATCCCAGTCCACCTTGTTGGCCGCCTGCGCGAATTTCATGGCGTCCAGGCCGTCGGGGAACACGTCGCCGTTGCCCATGGCCCAGATCCGCAAGATCAGCACGACCTCGCGCTCGCTGGATCGGCTGGCATCTATCGTGACGCGTCGCACGGTGTAGCCGGCAGGGGCGGCGAGCGCGAACATCGCCTTGTCCATCTTCACATCGTAGCGGAATTCCCTGAAGGTCATCCGCGTCTGGTCCTTCAGGAACTCCACACGTACCAGCTCCGCCGTCTTGGCGTCCGCCCAGACGGTGACCAGCCAGCCCCCGTCCTTGACCTGCCACCCAACGGCGCGGACCCCATCGACGGTCTTGGCGCCCAGGGAGCGGGCATCATCACTGCCGACGATCCGCCGCAGGTGCGCGAGCCAGTCCTGCTGGAAGGCCTTCTGGTCCGGCCTGAGGTTCTCCATGTTGCCCTCGATCGCGAAGCGACCGCGAGGCATCAGGTTGAGCATTCGGCCGCGTCGAAAGTCGATAATGCTAATGGCCTGACCCATCTCGAACCGGGCGATGGAGTCTTCCGTGACATACGTTTGGGCATCCATGGCTGTCCCCCCCGGACGCGACGTTTCCATCCTGAATGCGATTACCGGGACGGCCGCGAGCCTCTTCTGCACGTCGGCCAGGCCGATCTCCGCCCCGCCCGTCAGCCAGACCGTCAGCGCAATCCCGACGGCCGCGACGACGACGGCGGCTGCGATGCCTATGTACCTTGTCATGATTGGGAATCTCCGCACGCGCCCCTCTCGCCGGCCAGGCCGGCCTGAAGGGCGTGTCTTCTGCGCCTGCGCGAACTGATCGAGCATCCGCTGCCGCAGGGCGTCTCGGTGGCCCGGATCGGGGAGCGTGTCGATCGGCAGACTCGCGATCAGGCGGTCGAATTCTTGCTCATTCTCAAACACGGTCTATCTCCCGCGCCCGTAGGCCTTCGCCAGGCGCTTCCGGAGTCTCGCCAGTGCCCGGGTGAAGGCGACCCGGGCCGTGACGGTCTTCATGTCGCAGATATCCGCGATCTGGTCGAACGGCAGCCGCTCGAAGCTCCGCAACGTGACGATTGTCTGGTCGCGTCGCGGAAGCGAGGCGATGGCCTCGTACAGTCCGGACCAGTCGAGCGGATCTTCGGCCTCGGCGGCGTCGGCCAGGCGGATTCGCCTCTGCCGCACGGCCGCGGCGAGCAGGTCCCGCCGGCGGCGCGACCGCCGGATCATGGCGTTGGCCTGCCGCGTGGCGATCGCGTACAGCCAGTTGGCGAACTCCCGCTCGGTTGCGGCGCGGCACGCGGGGATCTTCCGCGCGACGGTCAGGAACACCTCGCTGGCCACGTCCTCGGCCACGTCGCGGCGAAACAGACGGTGGATGCAGTATCGCAGCACCGCCGCGTAATGCCGCTCGTACAGCCGGCCGAGGGCCTCTCCGTCCGTCCGCGCCCGCACGACCAGGTTGTCCGCCGCCGCGTCGAGTGGTTCTGTCATGACAATCCCGCTCATCACAGGCTTATGCTGCGCGCCCCAGACGGAAGTTACATCGAAATCCCCGCCCCCGCCAGCTATCGCCTGTGGCCGGGCGCGGCGCGGAGTCTTACCTTGATGCGGCGGTCCGTGCGGGTATGATACGGCTCTGCAGTCTGGCAGCAGGGGAGCCGGCGTGACAAGGAAGCAGAAGGGCAGCACAGCGGGCAGTAGTGGCAAGGCCGGCCCGACCGCCGGGCGTGAGCAGCGGGAGATGCGTCCGCACGGCACGACGGATGACGAGGCCGCGGCCCTTTATCGCGCGATCTTCCAGCGGTCCGTCGACACGATCGTCATCGCCACGCTCGACGGATGGATACTGGACTACAACACAGTCGCCTACGAAAACCTCGGCTACACGCGCGAGGAATTCTGCCGGCTCCACATCCGCGATGTCGACGCGGTGGAAAACCCGCAGGAAGTCGCCGAGCACCTCGCGGCCGTAGTCAGCGCCGGCTGGGGACGCTTCGAGACCAAGCATCGCACCAAGAATGGCGAGCTGCGCGACGTCCTGGTCAGCGCGCAGATCATCGCGACGGGCGGCAAGCGTTTCGTCGTCGCAATCTGGCACGACATCACGGAGGAGAAGCGCGCCACGGAGGCCCTCGCCCAGAAGAACGCCGCGCTGCTGGAGCTGCTCGCCCAGGTGCAGCAGGCGAAGGACGAGATCGGCCGACAGATCAGGGCCAACCTCGACAAGGTCATCATGCCGGCACTGGATGAACTCCAGCGGCACTGCCCGGCGCAGCAGCAGCGGATCGACATGCTCACCGAAAGCCTGGAGCAGATCACCGCGCCGTTTGCGGCCAGGCTGTCCCGGGGCGTGGAGGCGCTGACGCCCGTGGAGATTCGCATGTGCCGGTTGATCAGGTCCGGCATGTCCACCAAGGCCATCGCCCGCCTCCAGCACCTCTCCCCAGCCACCGTCAGCAAGCACCGCGAGAACATCCGCCACAAGCTCGGCATACAGGGCAAGAAGGTCAACCTGGCCAGTCACTTGGAGGCATTGCTGGGCGACGGGGGCAATGGGGACTAGCCGGCCTGCGGGTCGGCGCTTAAGAGCTATCGTCGTGGATGCGTATTACATATACGTATTAGATACGCGAGGATGTGGGATAACAATCAGTGGTGAAAACCTTTACGTTTGCGCGGTTCTACATACAATAGAGTACGCGGGGCTGCGTCGTTTTGGCCCCGACGTGATAGCCAAACAACCTTCTTGTAGTGTGGCCGCGCCACCGCCCTGCCATTTCGTCCTTCGCGGCGCGGGTCGCACCGGCCGGCGGCGCCGGGGGCGAATTAGTCCGGCTTGTGTGTCGGCGTGAGTCAGTGACCGTGCCGGCCCCGGCAACGATGAGTTCGCTCGGCCTCGGCTTGTGGGCGATTCTGGGGCTGCAAGGCGGCGCGACACGACGGCCGCCAGAATGGGTTTGCTGAGAGGTCGGGGCGGGCGCCCGGTTTGGGGCGCCCGCGCCGACCTTGTCTTATTCTGCCCCCATCTCCTTGGTTCATCGCCGGTCCCGAAACGCGCGGGACGCACTTGCCGGACGGCGGGCGGCGGGGGATAATGGTCCACATGGCCCGAGAACCGGCCGAGGAGGCGGAAACCTCCCCCGGCGCGACCGGCGCCGGCCGGCCTCTGGCGGATGCCGTACGTGGACCAGTCACGCATATTGCGGAGAGGAGTCGGTAATGAGTACGTGCCACCTTTACTTGTCCGTGATCCCTGAATCACTGGTGGCCTCGATGTTGCCGCCGAAGGAATTCGGCGCGTACCTGGCCACTGGAACGCGCAAGAGACCGCACGGACAGGCCATGTACTTCCGGCTGAAGGACGGCTTCCAGAGCGACTACTTCGACATCGGCGGCCTGGGCGATCGTTGCGTGCCGCACCCGGACGGCCAACCCAAGCACTCCGTGTACCTGGCGATCTACCGCGTGCTGGAGCACGTGCCGCTGGATGCGCTGGAGGCGCTATACCTGGCGACGGCCCACGGGCAGGTCCTGGGAATCCAACCGGCCGAGCTGCCCTCGCCCGGCGCCCAGAAGTACCACCTCTACCAGGAGCTCGCCCCGGTTCACCCGCTGATCGCCAGCTCACTGCCGCCCCGAGAATTCTGCCGCTACATCACCGAGCCGGGCCGGCCCATAAACGTGCCGAAGGTCTGCTTCGCGGAGCTGGACCTGGACGACCTGGGCGACGACCCGGTGGGAGGGTCGGGCTCGAAGCTGCCCTATCCGCACCTTGGCCACATCCGCAGTTGCCTGGCGGAACTGCAGCCGGCCGGCACCAAGCAGACCAAGACCGTCGACCGCCTGGGCGGGCGGGGACTGATCTATCGGTGCATCAAGACCGGGCTGTTTGTAGGGGACCACGAGCGGGTCCTGTACTACCCCTACCCTTCGCGGCAGGAGATGGAGACCCGCTACTACACCTGGTGGCGTTGCGCCAACGACGCCGAGCTTCAGCACAGCATCATGTCCATATAGTGGCCGGCGCCGCCGCGCCCTGGCAGGTGAACGTGCAGCTCGTAGGGTGGGCAGGTGCAGGGCGTGCAACCCGCCGAAGGCCCGGCGTAGTCCTGCGTGTCCGGCGAAGCCCAGCGGGCGAAGCCGGAAGCG
>CAYUYH010000154.1:0-6511 GCA_964449175.1 uncultured Planctomycetaceae bacterium | reverse complement strand
CTGACGACGTGTCCGCCCCGAACGACGATGCCGACGGCGGCCACGATCATCGCGGCCACGTAGACGCACATCGGGCGCACCACCTGGAGCGAATCGACAAGCCTGTTTAGACCCATGAATCGTCGAAGCACTAGTGAGTGACCTCCACAACCACAGTCCCGAAAGCCCATGGGAGTCTAGGATTCAACCCGCCCGCGGGCACATCGGCAATTCTCCGCGAAACGGAGCTTCTTGCCCGGGCCGTACCGGCGGACCCGGGCCGGCGACAGCCGTAAGTCATGTGTCTAAAGTAGCATACGGCAGCAAGAGCCCACGGCGTCACCGGGCGCGGCGCCAGGCCGCAAGTCCTTGTCGTTACTGGCTAAACGCCCCCCTCCCGCAGGCCGATATGACTAGGGCACGCGGACCAAGCGACGGCACGACCACAACCGACTTCAGGAGCAAGGCCGATGACCACCGTCGAACGCATCGAGCGCATCGTCAAGCAGGAGGGCAAGGTCATGACGATCATGGCCGATGCCGACGTCATCACCGCCGCCAGGCAGATGCACAAGTCCGACATCGGCTGCCTCGTGGTGGTGGACTCCGACGCCAGGGTCGTCGGCATCGTGACCGAGCGCGACGTGCTGGTCAAGGTCGTCGCCTGCGCCGCCAACCCGGCCGTCGTCCGCGTCGCCGATATCATGACCGTCGAGGTTGTCTCATGCGAGACCGGCACGTCGATATCGGAGGCGGAGCGGATCATGGCCGTACACCGCGTCCGCCACCTGCCGATCGTGGACGACGACATGCCGGTGGGCATGATCTCCAGCCGAGATGTGATGGCGTATGAGCTGTCCGCCGCCAAGGCCGTCGCCAACCAGCAGTACAGGCTGCTCGATGACCTCGAGAAGCAGTTCCCCGGCATCACCAACCTCCGCAAGGACGCCGCCGGCAGGGTCGTGATCTGACGAAGAGATTCCGCAGGAAGCCAGGCCTTTGGCGAGCTTCCCACCCCACCGGTTGCCCGGCTGGCTCGATTCCCCAATTCCCTGCCGCGGCTGATGCACTCGCGCGGCGGAGCTCATTTCGGTGAGCCTCGTCGAACCGCAGCTCCGCCGCGCACCACTTCCCGCCGGGCGCCGCCCGCCTTGACTGTCCCGCCGCACCGCGATACCACATACCCTCACTAGACTATGCGCGGGTCGCGTTCCATCCTTGCCGCCACCTTGGCGTGGTTTGCCCTGAGTGCCCTGGCCCCTGGGCTGCTCGGCTGCGGCGGGCGGCCCAGCGCCCCGCCCGACGACCGCACTGCTCGCGTTGACGAGCAGGTCCGCCAGCGCTGGGGCAAGCCACTGGCGGAGCTGCCCGCCGTCACGCTACAGGTGGTCAGCCCACACAACGAGAACATCCAAAACGAGTTCACGTGGGCTTTCTCGCTGCACCACGCCCTGGCCCGCGGCGAGCGGGTCGAGATCGTCTGGCGCGACGTCGGCGGCGGCGGCAGCACGATCCAGCGGTACCTCCAGAACGTCTATTCGCGGGCTGAGACCAGCGGCATCGACGTGCTGTGGGGCGGCGGGGAATACGTCCACGCGACACTGGCTGCCGCAGGCGTGCTCGAGCCGGCGACTCTTCAGGGCGACGTGCTGGCCAACGTGCCGGCGAGGATCGGCGCGGTGGCCATGTATCAGCCGGCTGACGGGGACGGCAAGGTGCTGTGGGTCGGCTCGGCGCTGAGCGGGTTCGGCTTCATCTACAACGCCGGCGTGCTGGAGATGTGCGGGCTCGCCCCGCCGGAAAGCTGGGCTGACCTGGGCCGCCCCGGGCTCAGCGACCTGCTGACGCTTGCCGACCCGGGCCAGTCCGGCTCGGCGGCGGCGGCGTATCGCATGATCGTCGTCTCCGAGCCGACCTGGCCGGCTGGCTGGGCGAAGCTGCTGATGATCCTCTCGAACGCCAAGCGATTCACCGACAGCGCCGGCTCAGCCGCCAACGCGCCGGTCCTGGGCGAGTCCGCCGTGGCCACGTGCATCGACTTCTACGGCATCATCCGCGTGGCTGAGGCCCCCAACGAGCTGGCCTACGTCAGCCCCGCCGGGCAGACCACCTTCAGCCCCGACCCGATCGCGATCCTCAAGAATCCGCCGAACCCGCGGCTCGCCCAGCAGTTCGTGGACTTCGTGATGTCGGCCGAGGGCCAGGCACTGTGGGCCCTGCCGGTCGGCGCGGAGTCCGGGCCGGCGCGGTTCTTCCTCGGCCGCCAGCCGATCCGCCGCGACGTCTACGAAATCCACGCCGGCAAGCTAGGCCGGCGGATCGTCAACCCCTACGCCGCGGGCCAGGCGCTGGAGGTCAGCCCGCGGATGGAGCAGGTCGACTTCGGCGTGCTGCGGACGCTGGTGGGCTCAGCCGCCCTGGACAACGTCGACGCCATGCGCGCCGCCCGCCGCCGCCTCAATGAGCTCCAGGCCGACCCGGCTGCCGCGGATGAATACCAGCGCCGCCTGGCCGAGTTCGTCGCCCTGCCGGACGACATCGACAGCGTCGAGAAGATGGCCGCCATCGCCGCGGCGCTGCGGCAGGACAAGACCCGCTACGAGACCGCCACCGCCTGGCGAGACTACTTCGCCGAGAAGTTCAACCGGCTCGCCAAATGAGCAGTCAGCCCCGCGACAACCCGCTGGTCCGCTTGGCCAAGGCCACCGCCGCCCGCGGCAGCGCGCTGGGAGCGGCCGGGGCGATCATGCTGTTCCTGGCGGCGTTCCTGCTCGCGCCGGTGCTGTTGGCCGTACGGGAGGGGTTCCTGGAGGAAGGCCGGTGGAGCACATACTGGCTGGCGGAGATGTTCGCCGACCAGGTGGTGTTGCGGCAGATGCTGAACAGCCTGCTGCTGGCGGTGGCGACGACGGCGGTGGCGCTGCTGATCGCCCTGCCGCCGGCGCTGATCCGCGCGCGATGCCGATTCCGCGGCCTGGGCGTCCTCAGCCTGGCGATGCTCGTGCCGATGATCCTGCCGCCGTTCGTCGGGGCGATCTCCATGCGGCACCTGCTGAGCCAGTTCGGGGCGGTCAACTTGCTGCTGGCGAAGGTCGGCGTGCTGGACTTCGCCCGCTCGCTGCCGCCGGACTGGCTGGGCAGCGGCTTCGCCGGCGTCGTGATCATGCAGGCGCTGCACCTGTTCCCGATCCTGTACCTCAACGCTTCCGCCGCTCTGGCCAACGTGGACCCGGCGTACTCGCAGGCCGCCCGCAACCTCGGCGCCGGGCCGTGGCGGACGTTCTTCCGCGTCACGCTGCCGCTGATCCGCCCGGGGCTGTTCGCCGGCGGGACCATCGTGTTCATCTGGTCGCTCACCGACATCGGCACGCCGCTGATCATGGGCTTCAACGACCTGGTGGCCGTCAACATCTTCAAGCAGCTCGCCAAGAGCGAGACCACGCCGGCGGTCTACAGCCTCGTCTTTCTCATGCTCTCCTCGTCCGTGACGCTGTACGTGCTGGGCAAGTTCATATTCGGCCGGTCGATTGCGGCTGAGAGCGCCAAGGCGTCGGTCGCGGCTGAGCTTCGGCCGCTGCGAGGGCTGCGGGCCGTGGGGGCGTGGTGCCTGTTCGGCGCGGTGATCTTCGCGGCGCTGCTGCCCCACGTCGGCGTGGTGCTGACGGCGTTCTCGGCCCGCTGGGTCAACACGGTCGTCCCGTCGGCCTGGACAATGGACCACGTGCGATTCGTGCTACAGCGGCCGCAGACGGCCCAGGCGATCCTCAACAGCCTCCGTTACGCCGGCGCCTCCACCGCCGTCGACCTGCTGCTGGGCTGCATGGCGGCCTGGCTGATCGTCCGCAGCCGAGTGTGGGGCAAGACGCTGCTGGACGCGCTGGTGATGCTTCCGCTGGCCGTGCCGGGGCTGATCCTGGCGGCCGGTTACGTCGCCATGACGGCGTCGGGCCCGCTGAGGCACATAGGCCCGGCCGGGGCGTATCCGTTCGTGATCCTGATCATCGCATACGCGGTCCGGCGGCTGCCGTTCGTGGTGCGCGGCGTCTCGGCCGGCCTGCAGCAGGTGCCGGTCGCGCTGGAGGAGGCGGCCCGCAACCTCGGCGCCGGGCGGGCGCGCTCGGTGCTGCGGATCACCGCGCCGCTGATCGCGGCCAACATCGTCGCGGCCGCGGCGCTTACCTTCGCCTTCGCCGTGCTGGAGGTCAGCGACTCGCTGATACTCGCCCAGACCCAGCAGTACTACCCGATCACCAAGGAGATCTACACCCAGGCCACCAGCGGCAACCCCGACGCGGCCAACATCGCCGCCGCGCTCGGCGTGTACGGCATGGGATTCCTCGGCGGCACGTTGGTGCTGGCCGTTGCGCTGCTCGGCAAGCGGCTGGGCGCGATCTTCAGGGCTTGACCGCAGGCGGGCAGGCCTCCAAAGGAACTGAACAAACATGACCGAAATCACGCTTCGCAACATCACGAAGGACTATCGCACGCCGGGCGGCGTGGTCCGCGCGGTGGACGACGTCAGCGTGCGGATAGCCGCCGGCGAGCTGTTCTTCCTGCTGGGCCCTAGCGGCTGCGGCAAGACCACGCTGCTGCGGATCATCGCCGGGCTGATCGAGCCCACCAGTGGGCGGGTGCTGTTCGGCGAGCAGGACGTGACGGGCCTGTCCGTCGAGGACCGCAACACGGCGATGGTCTTCCAGAACTACGCGCTCTGGCCGCACATGACGGTCGGCGCGAACGTGGAGTTCGGCCCGAAGATGCGGAAGGTCGCACGGGCGGCCCGTCGCGGCATCGTCGCCGAGAACCTCGCCCGCGTGCAGATGGCTGACTTCGCGCGTCGCAAGCCCAACCAGCTTTCCGGCGGGCAGCAGCAGCGGGTGGCGCTGGCCAGGGCCCTGGCGGCGCGAGGCCAGTGCCTGCTGCTGGACGAGCCGCTGAGCAACCTCGACGCCCGCCTTCGCCTGCACATGCGAGGCGAGCTGCGGCAGCTCGTCAAGGCCACCGGCGTCACTGCCGTCTACGTAACGCACGATCAGAAGGAAGCCCTGTCGATGGCCGACCGGATCGCCGTGATGGACGCCGGCCGAGTCGTCCAGGTCGGCACGGCAGAGGATATCTACAACCGGCCCGCGAGCCGGTTCGTGGCTGACTTCGTGGGCGAGGCGAACTTCGTGGCCGGGCACGTGACGACAGCGGGGGCTGTGTGCTCGGTCGAGACGCCGGCGGGCGTGTTGGCTTCGGCCTGCGCGAGTTGCCCGCCGGCAGGGGCGGCCGTGACGTGCTGCATCAGGCCGGAGCGAATCGCCATCGCGGCCGCGAGGGAGGGGAAGGCGCCGCCGGCTGGCACGTCGGTCCTGGCCGGGCGGATCGACAGCGCCACCTACCTGGGTGAGATGCGCCAGTTCACCTGCCGCCTGGACAGCGGCGACCTGTGGCGAGTGACGGTACTGGCCGGTGGACAGGCCGCCCTCGCCCCCGGCGACGCCGTGCGACTGACCGTCGCCGCCGACGACATAGCCGTGATCAACGGGTAGCCGGCCGGGCGCTACTGCTCGAAGGTGACGGTGTTTGGTCCGGCCTGCTGGCTGCGGCGGACAAGCCCCTCCACGCGGTTGGCCAATGTGTCAAGGTCGTCACTGGGTGTGGCCATGGCCGCCCCCGCTGAGACCGTCACACAGAATCGATCGCCGTCGACCAACACCCCCGACCGCTCCACAAGCACCCGTAATCGCTCAGCCATCTGCCGAAGCTCGTCGCCGCCGGTGTGGCCGGTGATAACCAGGAACTCCTCGCTGCCCCACCGCCCGATGATGTCATAGGCCCGGCAATTGTGCGCCAGTGTTCGGGCGACCATCTTGATGATGCGGTCGCCGACTTCTCTGCCGTGGCGGTCGTTGAAGTGCTGGAAGCCGTCCACGTCGACGAGGATCGCGCCGAACTGGTGGCCGTGGCGCTTGGCCTCGGCGATGCGGCCTTGGAAGACGTTCCGCAGGTACCGCCTGTTGGCCAGGCCGGTCAGCTCGTCCAGGAAGGCCACATGCTCGAGCAACCGGATCCGCTTGAGGTCGGCCATGTGCGACGTGTTGTCGGTGAACGTCTTGACGGCGCCGACGATCTGCCCCCTGTGGTCGCGCAGGGCGGCCGTGCGGATGCGAACCGGGATGCGGTGGCCCCCGCGATGGTGGATGAAGACCTCCCCCTGCCTGTCCACGCCGTCGATTAGCGTCTCGGCCAGCGGGCAGGCGTTGCCGCACAGCAGGCGGCCGTGGTCGTCGACGGCCGTCAGGATGTTGTCGCCGCAGCACCGGCCCATGACATCGCCGGCCAGGTAGCCGGTCATCCGCTCGGCCTCGCGGTTCCAGAAGCAGATGCGGAGGTCGGCGTCGACGAAGCAGACGCCGTCGCTGACCTTGTCGAGGAGGATGTGGTAGAACTCTTCGTCTACCAGCTCGCGGAGGGCGGAGTCCGGGGGGATCGAGGCGAAGGACATAACACAATTCCCGCACCCCAACCGACGCCTATACTCTAATCG
>CAYUYH010000153.1:0-6546 GCA_964449175.1 uncultured Planctomycetaceae bacterium | reverse complement strand
CGGTACTGCCTGGCGACAGCCCGCAACGCCCCGCAGGGCACCGCCGGCAGCCAGCTCGCGCGGTTGGCCGGCGAGAGCCTGGAGTTCATGGACCACCGCGAGTATCAGCCGGGCGACGACGTCCGCCGACTGGACTGGGCGGCAAGCGCGCGGACCGACCGGCTCATCGTCAAGCTCTACCGCCAGGAGTTCGCCCCGCACCTGGACATCATCATCGACGCGTCGCGCTCGATGGCGCTGGCCGGCAGCGACAAGCTCCAGGCGGCGGTCGGCGTATCGGCGGCACTGGCGACGGCGGCGGGCAATTCCGGCTACAGTCGGCGGGCGTTCCTCGCCGCGGACGACTGCCGCCCGGTGGCCAACTCCGCCGCCGAGCCGACCCACTGGGCGGGCCTGGAGTTCGACGGCGCGGGCAGCCCGGCTTCGGCCATCGCCGCGCACCCGCCGCCGCTGCGGGCGAACGGCACACGAGTGCTCGTCAGCGACCTGCTGTGGTGGGGCGAGCCGCTGGATGTGCTCTCGCTGCTGGCCTATCGCGCCGCGGCCCTGTACGTCCTCCAGGTGCTCGCCGATCAGGAGATCGCCCCGCCCGCGCGCGGCAACCTGCGCCTCGTCGACAGCGAGACCGCCGAGTTGCAGGAGATATTCCTCGACGAGCCGGCGATGAAGGCCTATCGCGACAACCTCCAACGCCACCAGCAGAACTGGCGACACGCATGCCGGCAAATCGGCGCGACGATGGTTCCCCTGCCGGCGGAGCGACTGTGCGCCGGATGGGACTTATCTCCCCTGGTGGGCGCACAGCTGCTGACCGTCTGACCGCGACGGAGCCCCGGAAGACCGCATGACACTGACCGGCCCACTGATGTTGATCGGCCTGGCGGCGCTGCCGGCGCTGGCGGCGATCTACTGGCTGCGCAGCCGGTCGCGCCGGCTGGTGGTCTCCAGCCTGGTGCTCTACGCCAACCAGCGTCGCAGCCGACAGGGCGGACGCATCTTCCAGCGCATGCAGACGCCGGTGACGTTCTTCCTGGAGATCCTGGCGCTGGCGCTGATCGTGCTGGCGGCGTCCGGGCCGGCCTGGCGGACCAGGGAGACGGCCAGGCCGATCGTCGTGGTGCTGGACGACTCGTTCTCCATGCAGGCCCGCAGCGGCGCCGATTCGCCGCGCAGCCTGGCGGCCGCGGCGCTGCTGGATGAGCTGGCCGACGGCAACTACCAGGCGCGCTTCGTGCTGGCCGGGCCGCAGCCCGCGCTGCTGGGCGAGCCGGTCGAGACCCCCGAGCAGGCCAGCGACGTGCTCCGGCAGTGGCGATGCACCGCCGCCCAGGCCGACCTCGGCGAGGCGATCGCGATGGCACGCGAGATCGGCGGCCAGGCCGCGCGAGTGCTCGTGCTGACCGACCATGCCCCGTCCTGGCCTCTCGAGGCCGGGCAGGTGCAGTGGTGGGCGTTTGGTCGGGCGATGGGCAACTTCGCATTCACGGCCGCCGCCCGGACGCGCCTCGACGACCGCCAGCGACTGCTGCTGGAGGTGGCCAACCTGGGCGGGGAGCCCGGCGTCGCTCAGCTCGCGCTCATCGACGCGGGCGGCACGACCACGCGCGCGATGGAGCTCGGCGCGAGCCGGCGCGGCCGGCTCATTCTCGAACTGGGTGCGGACACCGCCGCCATCCGCGCCGAGCTGGCCGACGACTGCCTGGACATCGACAACCGCGTGCTGCTGCTCGCCCCAGCCGACCGCCCGCTGCGCGTCAGCGTGCTGCTGCCGCCCGGGCCGCTGCGGCAGGCCGTTGCCAAGGCACTTGAGGCGACCGGCGGCGTGCTGATCTCGCCCGACCGCCCGGAGCTGGTCATCTCCGACCAGCCGCCGACGCCCGGAGGCGATGCCTGGCACATGCGGCTAGTCTCGGCCGGTCCGGCCCAGGCCTACGCCGGCCCGTTCGTCATCGACCGCGGCCATCCGCTCACCGAGGGGTTGTCGCTGGGCGGCGTGATATGGTCCTGCCCGACCGACGCAGCCTTGGCGGGCACGCCGATCCTGACGGCCGGCAACACGGTGCTGCTGGCCGGCGGGGAAGGCCCGGGCCGCCGACAGCAACTGGAGATGGCGATCGACCCGGAGATGTCCAACGTCGTTGACAGCCCCGACTGGCCGATCCTGTTCGCCAACCTCGTGCGATGGCGCCTGGAGCAGCTCGGCCTGGTTGAGCGGAACGTCCGCCTCGGCTCGCGCGTGGCGCTGACCATGCCGCTCACCGTCGAGCAGGTCGAGTGGCTCGCGCCCGGCCGGGCCGTCGTCCGGCTACCCGCCTACCAGGGCCGGGTCGAGCTGACCGCCGACGCGGTCGGCCTGCACACGGTCAGCTCGCCGGCAAGGCGGCTGGAGTTCGCCTGCAACGCCCTCGCGCCTGGTGAATCCGACCTGTTGCTCTGCGCCACCGGCAGGTGGGGCAGTTGGAACGAATCGCCCATGTATCGCGACAGCCTGCTGCCGCTGGCTTGGGTGGCGGCACTGGCCGCGCTGATGGCGATGGTGGCCCACCTGGCGGTCGTCTCGCGCGCCGCCGGTCGGAGGAGCCCATGAGCCTCACTCTGCCATTCTGGCTGGTGCTTGCCCTGCCGCTGGCGGCCACGCTGTGGCTCTGGCCGCCGCCGACCCGCGGGCTGACCATACTCCGCTCGCTTGTCTACGCGCTGATGCTGCTGGCGCTGGCCGGGCTGGCGCTGGTGCTGCCCAGCCGCGCGGGCGTGGTGGTAGTGGTGGCCGACCGAAGCCTCTCCATGCCGCCGGACAGCGCCGCTCTCCAGGCCGAGGCCATCAACCTCGTCCAGTCGCACATGAGCGGCGCCGACAGGCTCGCGGTTGTCTCCTTCGGCGCGACGGCTGCCATCGAGATGCCTCCCCAGGCCGGGAAGTTCGGCGGCTTCGCGGCCGACGTCGGCAACGAGGCGTCGAACCTCACCGACGCACTGACCACAGCCGTCTCGCTGTGCCCGCCCGATACGCCCGCGCGGATCGTCGTGCTGTCCGACGGCCTGTGGACGGGCGCCTCGCCGCTGACCGCAGCCGGACGGGCCGGCGCCGCGGGCGTCGCCATCGACTGCCGCGCGATGTCGCGCAGCCAGGCCGGCGACCTCGCCATCGCCCAGCTCGACGCGCCCACCATCGTCGCGCCGGGCGAGGCGTTCATGATCACTGCGTGGGTGGCCAGCCCGCTGGCACAGGAGGTCTCCTACGAGCTTGCCCGCGGGCAGACCGTGATCGCCTCCGGCACCCGCGCCGTGCCCGCCGGCGGCAGCCGACTCGTCTTCCGCGACAAGGCGCCGCAGTCCGGCGCCTGCCAGTACACGCTCCGCGTCACCGGCCCCGGGCGCGACCCCGTGCCGGAGAACAACGCCGGCCGACTGCTCGTCGGCGTCCGCGGGCCCAGGCCGATCCTCTGCGTCACGCCCGCGGACACTCGCCTGGCCGACCTGCTCGCAGCCGGCGGGCTGGACGTGCGCAAGGCCTCGCCCGACGAGTGCCGCTGGAGCCTGGAGCAGCTTTCCGGCCACTCGGGCGTCATCCTGGAGAACACGGCCGCCCACCTGGTCGGCACGGAGGGCATGGAGACGCTGGCCGCCTGGGTCACCGAGGCCGGCGGCGGGCTGATGATGACCGGCGGGCGCGACTCCTACGGGCCCGGCGGATACTTCAAGAGCCCGCTGGAGGAAATCTTGCCCGTCTCGATGGAGCTGCGGCAGGAGCACCGCAAGCTGTCGCTGGCGATAGTGGTGGCCCTGGACCGCAGCGGGTCCATGCAGGCGCCCGCCTCCGGCGGAAAGAGGAAGATGGACCTGGCGAACATCGCCACCGTGGAGGTGCTGAACATGCTCGCCGGGCCCGACCAGTTCGGCTGCATCGCGGTCGACAGCTCGCCGCACACGATCGTGCCGCTGTCGGACCTGTCCAACAAGCAGGCCATGCGGAACAAGGTCCTGCGGATCGACTCGATGGGCGGGGGGATATTCATCTACGAGGCGCTGTCCGCCGCGGCCAGGATGATCGCCCCGGCCAGCGCGGGCACGAAGCACATCGTCCTGTTCGCCGACGCCGCCGACAGCGAGGAGCCCGGCGACTATCGCCGGCTGCTGGCCGACTGCGCCAAGGCGGGCATCACCGTCACCGTGATCGGCCTGGGCAGCGAGCGCGACACGGACGCCTGGCTGCTGAAAGACGTCGCCCGGCTCGGCGGCGGGCAGGTCATGTTCACCAACAAGGCTGAGGAACTGCCCCGGCTGTTCGCGCAGGACACGATCGTGATCGCCCGCAGCACTTTTCTGGACGAGGTCACGCCCGTGCGCACGACGGCTGGGCTGGGCAGCATCACGCCGCAGCGGTTCACGCAGCCGCCGGCCGTCGGCGGGTACAACCTCTGCTACCTCCGGCCCGGCGCGAACCTGGCCGTCGTGACCACCGACCAGTACTCCGCGCCGGTCGTCGCCGCCTGGCAGGCAGGGTGCGGGCGGGCGCTGGCGTGCACGGTCGAGGCGGACGGTGAGTACACCGGGCCGATCGCGCGCTGGCCGCAGGTGGGGCAGTTCTTCACCTCGCTGGCTCGCTGGACGGCCGGCGACGTGCAGGGACTGTCGGCGGACATGGTGCTCACGCAGGACGTGGTGGCCGGGGCGTGCCGGATTCGCCTATACCTCGACCCGCAGCGCACGGGCGAGGCCCTGTCTCAGGCGCCGGAGGTGACCGTGCTGACGAAGTCGCCCGGGCGGGCGGTGGCCTCCTCGCGGATGCAGATGGCGTGGGCGTCGGCCGACCTGCTGGAGGCGACGATACCGCTGGCCGGGTCGGAGACGCTGCTGGCCACGGTGGACGCCGGCCAGGCCGGGCGGGTCTCGCTGCCGCCGGTGTGCCTGCCGTATTCGCCGGAGTATACCCCGCCGGCTGCGGGCGCCGGGCCGAGCCTGCTCGAAAAGCTCGCCCGCGCCACCGGCGGCGCGCAGCGGGTGGATCTGGCCGGCGTGTGGAACGACCTGCCGCAGATGCCGCGCCTCACGCCGCTGGCGCCCTATCTGCTGCTGGCCGCGGCGGCGCTGCTGCTGCTGGAGGTGCTGCAACGGCGCACGGGCATGCTGAGCCTCCGTGCCGGGCCAATTGCCGCGGCCGCACGGGCCGTACTCACCCCCGCCCGCAAGCTGGCTGCACTGCCGCGCCGCCGCAGACGCGCCGCACGCGCGAAGGGTGAGGCCATCGCCGCGCCCGAGGGCGCACCGCCGGAGCAGGCCGAGCCAGCCGCGCCGACCAAGCCCGCCGAGCAGCCCGCCAAGCAGGCCCCCGGCGTGCTGGACGCCATCTCCCAGGCCCGCGCCCGCGCGAAGCAGAGGACGAAGAAGTAACCGCCGGGCCTATCCGTCCGCCTGGACGACTCGCTCGTAGCCGGTGTAGACGTTGAGCCGCCCCCCGCGGGCGAAGCCGACCAGCGTGACGCCGAACCGCCTCGCCAGGTCGATCGCCAGGCCCGTCACGGCGCAGCGGCTGGCGAGCACGCCCACGCCGGCGGCGACGGCCTTGGAGACGATCTCCGCCGACAGCCTGCCGGTGGTGGCCACGTACTTGCCGGCCAGGGGCGCGTCGGCCAGCGCGGCCAGGCCGATCACCTTGTCGAAGGCGTTGTGTCGGCCAACGTCCTCGGCCCGGAGCAGGATGCGGTCGTCCTTGGCCAGGGCGCAGGCGTGGACGCCGCCGGTCTGCTTCCACAGCTCCAGGCCGGACTGGAACTGCCGCATGACCTCGAGCACGTGCTCCGCTCGGACGGCTGGGCCGGGGGCGACGCGGCGGTAGGGCGGAGCATCCAGGTCGCGACTCGTCCCACCGGCCCCGCAGCCGCTGCCCCACGTCCACCGCGTGCGGAGATTCTCCATCGCCTCGGCGTCGAAGTCGCCGCGGACGACGATCTTTCGTTCGTCGTGGCGGACGGTCACCTCGGCCAGGTCCGCCCAGCGTCGCAGCAGCCCCTCGCCGAGCAGGAAGCCGACGGCTAACGCCTCCAGGTCCTTCGGCAGGCAGAGCATCGCCCAGCGTGCCTGGCCGGCGTTGATGTCGATCTCGAAGCGGACCTCGTTGACGACCGGGTCCTGGCGGGGGGCGAATTGGCCGGCCTCGAACCGGCGTGCGGGATGTTCGCGCGAGATGTCCATGTTCTACCGCGGCCCCGTGTGGCCGGGCGCACCCTGTTGGAGGCTGTCGAACTCAGCCGGCGTGTTGACGTTCGTCCACGCCGCGGCCAATGCGTCCGGCACGAGTGGGGTGGCGACCTTGGGGTGGTCGGCGACGTCGCTTACGCGATAGTTGCCGGCGGCGGCCAGGTCTTCCAGGATGCCGCGGGCGCGGAAGTCGTAGCAGGCCAGCAGCGGCTGGACTCGCTGCTGGTCGCCGCGGGTCGGCACGGTCGCCCATACGCCGGGCCGGCGCGCCCCCCCCCCCCCCGCGGCGGGGGGGGGGGGGGGGGGGGGGCGGGGGGCGGGCCCCCCCCGCCCCGCCCCCCCCCGCGC
>CAYUYH010000152.1:5148-6637 GCA_964449175.1 uncultured Planctomycetaceae bacterium | reverse complement strand
GACCGAAGATGGGCATGACGATAACGGAGAAGATCCTGGCGGCCCATGCCGGCAAGAAATCACTTGCCGTCGGGCAGACCGTCTGGTGCGACGTCGACGTGCTGATGGTGAACGACGTCACCGGGCCCGGAGCGATCGGCATTTTCCAGCAGCGGTTCGCCCCGGACGGGAAGGTCTTCAACCCCGACGCGGTGGTCCTGATCGCGGACCACTACATCTTCACGGCCGACCCCAAGGCCCACCGCAACATCGACATCCTGCGGGATTTCGCCCGCCGGCAAGGCATCGGCCACCACTACGACGCCGATTTCATGGACACCGGCGCCGAGGGGATGCCCTCGCCGTATGCCGATCCGGCCAAGACCGGCTACAGGGGCGTCTGCCACCTGGCCCTGCCTCAGGGCGGGCACACGCGGCCCGGCGAGGTGCTGCTCGGCGCCGACAGCCACACCTGCACGCACGGTGCATTCGGCGAGTTCGCCACGGGCATCGGCAACACCGAGGCGGCGTTCGTGATGGGCACGGGCAAGCTATGGCTGAAGGCGCCGCCGACGCTCAGGTTCGTCTTCGACGGCGCGATGCCGGACTACCTGATGGCCAAGGACCTGATCCTGCACGCCATCGGCGAGATCGGCGCCGACGGGGCTACGTACTGCGCCATGGAGTTCGCCGGCTCGGCCATCGCCTCGCTGAACATGGAAGAGCGGATGACGCTGTGCAACATGGCCGTCGAGGCCGGCGGCAAGAACGGCATCATCGCCGCCGACGAGCTGACGCTGGAGTACGTCAGGGCCAGGACGGATAAACCGTTCGAGGTGTACGAGTCCGACAGTGACGCGTCCTACGCGGCTGTGCATGATTTCGACGTGGCCGCTATCGAGCCGACGGTCGCCCGGCCGCACTCGCCGGGCAATCGCGCCACCGTTCGCCAGCTCGGCGAGGTGAAGATCGACCGGGTGTACATCGGCTCCTGCACGGGCGGCAAGACGACCGACTTCCTGGCCGCGGCGAAGGTGCTCGCCGGCAAGACCGCCAAGGTCGACACCTACATCGTCCCCGCGACGACCGAGGTGGACATGGACCTGGACCGCCTGACCGTCGGCGGCAAGACGCTGCGGGCGATCTTCCAGGCAGCCGGGTGCAAGATCGGCCCGGCCAGTTGCGCCGCCTGCCTTGGCGGGCCGGCGGACACGTTCGGGCGGGTCAACGAGCCGCTGACCGTCGTCTCCACGACAAACCGCAACTTCCCCGGCAGGATGGGGCACAAGCAGGCGGGCATCTATCTCGCCAGCCCCCTGACGGCCGCGGCCAGCGCCACAACCGGCCGACTCACCGACCCCCGTGATGTCGGCGTCTAGAAGCGATTGCGAGACCCCCCCAAAGGGTGGCGGGGCTCCTGCCCCGCCACCTGCAACGTTTCGAAAGCTCATGTGTAACCCCGTGGGGCCGGCGCCCCCCCCCCCGGCAAGAGGGATATAGAAACAATATA
>CAYUYH010000152.1:0-5138 GCA_964449175.1 uncultured Planctomycetaceae bacterium | reverse complement strand
GCTACCCCCCCCCAGGGGGGGGGGGGGCCCGGCCCCCCCCCGGGTGTTCGGGCCAAACGCCCTTGGGCCCGGGGGGGGGGCGGCCCCCCCACCGCGCTGCAAGAGGGATCTCGAAACTATCTCATGCGGCTGCCCGCCCCGGCCCCACTCCGCGCGCAAGAGAACAGGCGGGCCGCCCCGCGACTCGCCTGTCGTAGTACTTGAGTATGGACTTCGCTCTACTTCTTGCGCCTCAGCACGGCAACAGCGCCCAATCCCAGCAGTGCCAGCGTCGCCGGCTCGGGAATCGGGATCATCTCCTGCTCGAACTGTATGCTGCCGGTGAAAGACATCTGGTAGCTGAAGCCCAAGGTGTTCACGCCGTTGGGGTCGTTGGACACGGGCGTGCCGCCGCTGTAGTCTATGATCCCCATGTAGTCCCAGTTGCGGGAATCGGCGTCGGTCCACGGCCCATAGTTGGGGTCGGTGACTGCCGCCGACCAGCCGGTCGGGCCGGATATCACCGCCGCGTTCGCCAACGTGAACGACTTGTCCATGTACACCTTCACCTGGTAGTCGGTCCAGTCGAACGTCGTGTCATTGTCCACGAAGGTGATCATCGTCACGGTGGGATCGTTCGGGTCGGCCGTGAAACTGCCTTCCATGTGGCCGGGGCTCCAGAACTGGTTGCCCGTCATGGTCATCTCGTAGGTGTTGGGATCCCACGAAGCTGTGCAGTCGATCGCGCCGTCACCGTCGTTTGCGCAATCCCACCCGGAGATGCCGGCCTGCGCCGGAAGCGAAATGGTGGCGACTACAAAAGCCCCTAGAGCGATTAGCGCCGCGTACCTCATCTTTGCCTCTCCTTCCGCACTGATAGGCTCAACAGCTTGGCCGAGTGACTACACCGAACGGCCTGCGGTGGGGGGGCAAGAGGTGAGCAGCCCATTGGCTCCCCAGACGCCCAAGCCAGGCGCCTGTACAACATTCCTCGCAGATCTCCGAGAATTATAGCCTCAATACGGCCCGGATGTCAAGCGCAATGGGGACAGAAGGGCGACAAAAACTCCGAGAAACCCCAAATATCCCCAATTCCGCACTCGCCCAACGCCCTGTCGCGTTCCGAGCACCGCCGCTCCTTTGCCCCGGCTCAATTACTACTCGCGCCACCAGCAGTTACGTGGGACTAGCGATCCGACGGTGTGTATCGCTGGGCGATAGGCATGCGCCTGCCGCTGCCGAAGGCCCGGGCTGTAACCTTAATTACCGGCGCGGCTTGGCGGCGCTTGAACTCTGCGGCGTCGACCATGGCCGCCACCCGTCGCACCGTCGCGGCGTCCAGGCCGTCGGCGATGATCTGCCGGGCCGTGAGATCCTGTTCTATGTACCGCCGCAGGATTTCGTCCAGCAGGTCGTAGGCAGGCAGCTTGTCCTGATCGAGCTGGTCGGGCTTCAGCTCGGCGCTTGGCGGCTTGTCGATGATGCTCGGCGGGATGCGTTCGCGGCCGGCCTCGGCGTTGAGCTGCCGGGCCAGGGCATAGACGACCGTCTTCAGCACGTCGCCAATCGGCGACAGCGCCCCTGCCATGTCGCCGTACAGCGTGCAGTAGCCGGTCGACAGCTCGGATTTGTTGCCGGTGGCGAGCGGCAGGCAGCCGAGCGCGTTGCTGTGGGCCATGATCAGGTCGCCCCGGATGCGGGCCTGGATGTTCTCCTCTGTTCCGTCGCACGCGCCGACGGTCATCGTCTCCCCCAGCACCTCGCCGTAGGCCACGTGGACCGGCTCGATGGGCAGGACGCGCAGCTCGATGCCGAGGTTGTCGGCCAGTGCGCGGGCGTCCTCCAGACTTGCCGTTGAGCTGTAGCGGCTGGGCATCGCCAGGGCCAGCACGTTGCCGGGTGCGAGCGCGTCGGCCGCCAGGGTAGCCACCACGGCCGAGTCGATCCCACCGGATAGGCCGAGCACGACCTTGGCGAAGCCGCACTTGCGGACGTAGTCGCGCAGCCCCAGCTTCAGCGCCGCCGACAGGCGGGCCATCTCGTCGCCCAGCGGCTGGCAGGCGCCCCCGCCCGCAGCGGTATCGACGACGATCAGGTCCTCGCGGAAGCTGGCCGCCCTGCCGAGCAGCTCGCCCGACGGCGCGACGACGCAACTGCCGCCGTCGAAGACCAGCTCGTCATTGCCGCCGACCTGGTTGACGTAGACGATCGGCGCGCCGGCCCGGGCAGCCTGCCTGGCGAGCAGCTCCTCGCGCGTCGCCGCCTTGCCCATCTGGTAGGGGCTGGCGGACATGTTGACGACGATCTGCGCGCCGCCGGCGGCCAGGTTCGCCAGCGGGTCGGACCCGTAGAGCTGCCTGCCGAGGGCGACCGCGTCCCACATGTCCTCGCAGATGGTCACGCCGAGCCTAACGCCGCCAAGCTCAACACAGCCGCTGTCGGCGCCCGGCTGGAAGTAGCGCGTCTCGTCGAACACGTCGTAGGTCGGCAGCAGGCTCTTGACGTGGACGTGCTTGACGGCGCCGTCTGCCAGCAGGGCTGCGGCGTTCTGGAGCGGTCGCCCGGCGCCGGCGCCCGTCGGGCGGACGTAGCCAACCAAGGCCGCGATGCCGACGCACTCGCCCGCCATCGCCTCCACAGCCGCCGCGCTGTCGGCGACGAACTGCTCCTTCCGCAGCAGGTCTCGCGGCGGATAGCCCACGACCGACAGCTCGGCGAAGACCGCCAACTCCGCCCCTTGCGAGCGGGCTTGGCGGATCTGCTCGGCGATTCTGGCGCAGTTGCCCGGGATGTCGCCGACGATCGGATTCGTCTGAGCCAGTGCGATCTTCATTGCGCTTCCACCCTGCGGCGCCGCCGGATCCTCGTCGGCCGTACAAACCGGCCAGCCTGTTTTGATTCCGACGGGGTCAGGAGCATACTATTACATGGGATTACGCAGCGATTCAAAGGCATTCATTCCGGCCTGGGAGCGGCCTCGGCCGCCCCGCCGAAAGAAGGTCAGACAGATGGAAACGATAAACGCGATAGCCAAGGTGCGGTTCGCGACCGCCAAGCCGCAGATGGTCCGCCTGCACAAGGGCAGCCGACTGGCGGCGGAGCTGCTGTGCATGGAACCGGGACAGAAGACCGGCGTTTCAGACGAGGAGCGCATCTACTACGTGGTCACGGGCACGGCCAGGCTGGGCGCCGGCGAGACCGAGACCACGATACCCGCCGGGCAACTGGCAGCCACGACCGACGAGCAGGCCCACCACGTCGCCAACGCCGACGACCAGAGGCTGGTTTGTCTGGTGATTCGACGGGCCGGATGACGATAATACCTCCCGGGTGCAACGCCCATGGGACAGACGATCACCATCTCCGCTGGTTCGGTCGTGCTCGAGGCCGAGCTGAACGACTCGGCGTCAGCCCGGGCCATCTGCCAGGCCCTGCCGATCGAAGGCAGCGTCAACACCTGGGGCCAAGAGATCTACTTCGCCACGCCGGTGGACTGTCCGCCGGCCGACGACGCGCGCAGCGACATGGAAGTCGGCGAGGTAGCCTATTGGCCGCCGGGTAAGGCGGTGTGCGTCTTTTTCGGCCCGACGCCGGCCAGCGGCAAGGACGGCCGACCCAGGGCCGCCAGCGAGGTCAACCCGATCGGGACGGTGCGCGGCGACGTGACGGCGCTGGCATCGATCGCCGACGGACAGCAAGTCACACTGGCGGCAAAGTCCTGAAGGTTCCACTGCGGAGCCGACTGAAGCATGCAGTTTGCCATCTCTACATCATCGCTGGCTGCGGCGGACCTTGATGCAGCCTTCGCCCAGGCGGCCAAGGCGGGCGCCGACGGCGTCGAGGTGGTCTACGATACCGCCGCGGCCGCGGCAATTGAGCAGTGGGAACAGGCGGCTGAGGGGCTGAAGTCCCTGGCGGCCAAGCATCGCCGCCCTATCGCCGCGCTGAACCTGGCCGTGCTGCGCGACAAGCCCACCCTCGTCGGCGACGCCAAGGCCGTCGCCGCGGCTCAGCATCTGGTTCGCGACGCGCTGACAGTCGCGGCAGCCGCCGGCGTCGGCATCGTGTCGCTGCCGTTTTTCGAACACAACGCCCTCGAGACGCTGGACCACCTCGACCGGGCGGCTGAGGCGTTGGCCGAGCTCGTCGAGGGCGCCGAGGAGGCCGGCGTCGTCCTCGGCATCGAGAGCACCCTCAACTTCGACCAGCAGCAGTTCCTGCTGGACTACCTGGGCAACTCCGCGGTCGCGAAGATCTGCTACAACACGGGCGAGGCGCTGGCCCGCAAGCGGGACGCGGCCACCGCCGTCCGCGACCTGGGCGGCGAGAGGATCGCACAGGTGCACTTCAAGGACGTCCGCCTGGTCGAGGGTAAGCCGCCGGAGTTCGACATCGCCCTGGGAGAAGGCGACGTGGACTTCCGCGCCGTCGCGTTGGCGCTGCAGGCCGTCGGCTTCGACGGCTGGGTGATATTGGAGACCCCGCCCGGCAAGGACCCTGTCGCCGGCGCGCGGGCCAACCTGACCTTCGCCCAAGGGCTGATCGAAACGACCTAGAAGAGATTGCGGATTGCGAATTGCGGATTGCGAATTGACCGGCCAGAGGCAACTGGTATCCAGCATTTAGCATTTAGCATTCAACATTTGACATTGTTCCTCGGCCCCGCCTCCCCATAGGTCTCAACGTCCCAGGCCGCTGCATCAGCGCGGTCCGCACAATAGGAGTGCCTGCCCATGCTCGCCGCCGCCACGGTAGGACAGGTCCTGGAAGCCGCAATGCTGATCTGCTTCGGCGTGTCCTGGCCGGTGGACATATGGAAGGCCTGGCGCACCCGCCGCACGGAGGGCAAGAGCCTGGCCTTCATGTGCCTGATCTTCGCCGGCTACGTCGCCGGCACTGCCGGCAAGCTCACACGCGCACTGCCCGCCGGCGACTGGCCCGAACTCGTCACCGCGCTCTACGCCCTCAACGCCGCTCTCGTGGCCGTCGACATCGCGCTCTACATGCGGTTCAGACCGCGACCAAGGCCCCTTGGGTCGTAGAACTAGCCTCGCAGCTCATTCTGGAGCGCGGCGGGGCTCCGGTTCGACAGGCTCACCGAAATCTGCCCCCCCGCGCAACGCACTGGCTCGCATGGCAATGCAGGTGGCGGGGCCGGG
>CAYUYH010000151.1:0-6650 GCA_964449175.1 uncultured Planctomycetaceae bacterium | reverse complement strand
GGCCAGGGCCTGGCCATCCAGATTCCCGCGGTGATCGTCTCGGTGGCCGCGGCGCTGCTGGTCTCCCGAAGCAACGTCGAGACCGACCTGGGCAAGGAGGTCGCCTCCCAGCTCACCGCCCGCCCGGCAGCACTGGCGATCACCGGCGGGCTGCTGGCGGTGATGATGCTCACCTCCCTGCCGAAGCTGCCGCTGGGGGTGCTGGCTGGCGCGTGCGTGGCGCTGGCGACGGTGCTTCGCAGGCGCCGCCCGCCGACCCAGGTCGAAGACGCGGACGCCGAGGCTGACGACGACCAGCTGCCGCCCGCCGAGCCGGCCGGGCAGAAGGTCAGCGAGCTGCTGGCCGTCGACGCGATGCGGATCGAGATGGGCTTCGCGCTCGTCTCGCTGGTCGACACGCCGGCGCGTGGCGCGCTGCTAGGCCGAATCGCCGACCTCCGCACGCGGATCGCCCTCGATCTCGGCCTGATCGTCCCGCCGATCCGCATCACCGACAACATGGACTCGCCCTCGCGCGACTACGCCATCTTCATCCGCGGCGTGAATGTCGCCGGCGGCACGCTGCACCCCAGGCTCCTGCTGGCCATCGGCGGCAACGGCGCCAGCGGCACGCTGATGGGGCGCGAGGCGTCCGAGCCTGCATCCGGCAGGGACGCGGTGTGGATCAGCCCGTCGCAACGCGCCCGGGCGGAGGCGATGGGATACGCCGTCGTGGAAAGCGGCGACGTGCTGGTGACCCACCTCGCCCAGACCATCCGCCGCCACGCCGCCGAGCTGCTGAGCCGCAGGCAGGTGGGCGAGCTGGTCGAGAATCTCCGCAGCGGCGGCGCGTCGCAACTGGTCGACGAGGTGCGGGCCAACCTTACGCTCTCGCAGATCCAGAAGGTCCTGGCCAACTTGCTCCGGGAGCAGGTGTCGATCCGCGACCTGGAGGCCATCTGCGAGGCCCTCGGCGACGCATCCTGCCGCACCAGCCGCGTCGAGCTGCTCACCGAGGATGTGCGGGCGGCCCTGTCGCGATCGCTCAGCCAGCAGTTCTGCGGGCGGGACGGCAAGCTCTCGTGCGTGCAGCTCGCCCCCTCGCTGGAGGAAGAGCTGGGCACGTACCTTTCGGACGCCGGCACGGCCGGGCCGGGCGCGATCCCGCCGGACGTGGGCAAGGGTCTGTGCCGCGTCGTCTCCGAGCCGCTGGCTGGCCTGCAAGAGCAGGGGCGCAGGCCCGTGGTCGTCTGCTCGCCGCGGCTTCGCCCGGCCGTCAGCAAACTCATATCCGCTTCCGTCCCGGAGGCGGTCGTCCTGGGATACAACGAGATCGACTCCGTTGAGGTGGAGTCCGTGGCAAGCGTAGGGATATGACAATGGACGCCAAAACGTACAGTGCTCCGACGATGGCCCAGGCCCTGGCAGAGGTTAAGCGCGACCTGGGCAGGGACGCCGTGATCCTCTATACGCGCAGCTTCCGCAAGGGCGGGCTGTTCGGCATAGGCCGGCGGCCGATGTGGGAGGTGACCGCCTCGGCTCATGTCAACGTGCCGCAGCGCCTGCCGGCTGGCGAGTACGCGCCGGTGGACCGGGCCGACGAGGCGGCGACGGTCGCGGTAGCTGCCGCGACCCAGCCGCGAGAGCCGCTCGGGCGCGTCCTCTGCGAGCGCATGGGCGAGATACACAACATGGTCACTCAACTACTCGACCGGTCGGATTCTCCCGGGGGCCCCGACGATCTTCCGGCGGCGCTGGGCGCAGCCCGCGCGCTCCTCGTGCAGCAGGACGTATCGGAGGCGACCGCCGATGAGTTGATCGAGGAACTGCGCGAGCGCTTGCCCGCGGCGGAGCTGGCCGACGGAGAAACCGTGCGCCAAGCGCTCGTGGAGCTGATCGCCGATCGCATCAGGGTCTCGTCCGGCGAGCAGCAACCGCGCACCGGCCGGCCCCGGGTCATCGTGCTGATCGGGCCCACAGGCGTCGGCAAGACCACGACCATCGCCAAACTCGCGGCCAAGTTCAAACTCCAAGCCGGCAAGAAGGTCGGACTCGTCACGATCGACACCTACAGGATCGCCGCGGTAGATCAGCTCAAGACCTACGCCCAGATCATCGAAGTGCCGCTGTGCACAGTGCTTACGCCCTCCGAGCTCGTCGAGGCGATCGACACGATGTCCGCCGTGGACATCGTGCTGGTCGACACCGCCGGCCGAAGCCCCGGGGACCAGCCTCGCCTGCGACACATGAAAACTTTCCTGGAAGCCGCACAGCCCGACGAGGTACACTTGCTCGTGTCAGCGACGGCTGGCCGCGCCTGCGCGGAACGTGTGCTCGCCAACTTCATGCCGCTGGGCGCGAACCATGTGATCGTGAGCAAACTCGACGAAGCCGGGGCATTCGGGGTTCTGCTCAATGTGGCGTCGAGCGGCGCCGCTACGGTAAGCTATGTCACCACCGGGCAGGAGGTGCCCGACGACATCGCACACGCCGACGCAAGGCAACTCGCAGGGCTCATTGTAGGAGAGGGCAGCTATGGCGGCTGAAGATCAAGCCAGCCGGCTCCGGGAACTGATGCAGCAGGCGCGCAGAACACGGACGATCGCCGTCAGCTCCGGCAAAGGCGGCGTGGGCAAGACCAACGTGGCGCTGAACCTGTCGGTGCTCCTGTCGGCCGCCGGCAACCGGGTGGCGCTCGTCGACGCCGACCTGGGCCTGGCCAACGTGGACGTGCTGGTGGACGCGAACGTGCGACACAACCTCTCGCACGTGATCGCGGGCGTCAAACGCCTGGAAGACATCATCATCGACCTGCCCAGCGGAGTGCAGCTTGTTCCGGGCGCCAGCGGCCTGGCCAAGCTGGCGAGACTGTCGGACTTCCAGCGCGCCCAACTGATGAGGGAGCTGTCCGTCCTGGAGGCCGACAACGATATTATCGTCATCGACACCGCCGCCGGCATAGGCCCGGACGTGCTCCAGTTCGCCGGCAGCGCCGACCACGTACTCGTGGTCACCACCCCCGAGCCCCCGGCCATCACCGACAGCTACGCCCTGACCAAGGTCCTCGTGCGGGGCGAGTACGCCGGGGACGTCAGCCTGGTCGTGAACTTCGCAGCGGACCGGCAGGAGGCCCGGGCGACGTACGCGAGGATATCCTCGGTGGCCAGGCAGTTCCTGGGCACGATGATATACGACGGCGGGTACGTGCTGACGGATTCGAAGGTCCACGAGGCCGTCAGACGCCGCGAACCGTTCGTGCTCGCCTACCCCAAGAGCCCGGCCAGCCGGTGCATGGCCGCCCTGGCCACCAAGCTGTCGAGCGGCGGGACGCTCGTGGGTGGCAAAGAAGGATTCTTCCGCAGGGTAGCTAAGTGGTTTGCGTGATCTGAGCCAAGCCAGAGGCAAGGATGCTAAAGGCTGAAACTGACAGGATGTCGCCGAGACTGAGAGTTCCGCCGGCGGGGCGGGTATCTGACCCCGCGAAGGGATCGGCCGGATGCCGTTTGGCTAAGCCTTTGTGGCCGAGGGCCTTAGGAGTGGGGGCGGTTGAGGCGACGCGCGGGGGAGACGCAGATAGAAGCGGTGGGGCAGGAAAAGGGCGCACTTTTCCCGGAATCAGCCTTGACTGCTACAATAGTATGGCTAGGATAGGTAAGATAAATAAGACAGCCGAGCTTTCCGGGTACGCCCAGGGAATAGCGGCAGTGGGCGACCGGACCAGGCACTGTTGCCCCGGAGCGGACCGCGAGACGTCAGCCGCGACTGCGTTGGTCGAAAGGAGCAGCAATGGCAATCAAGGCCAGTGACACCAAGGCCGCCCCCCGGCAGGTGGAGAAGTGGTGGAAGGCGTTCAGGAAGAACCGCAGCCCGCAGGCGCGAAACAAGCTGCTGGAGCACTACCTGCCGATTGTGAAGTACACGGCGGAGCGGCTGTACGCCAAGCTGCCTGAAGAGGTGGACGTCGACGACCTGATCTCGACGGGCATATTCGGCTTGATGGATGCCATCGCCGCCTTCGACGAGAAGCGCGGCGTGAAGTTCGAGACCTACTGCGCCCCGCGAGTGCGCGGCGCGATGCTTGACGAATTGCGATCCATGGACTGGGTGCCGAGGCTCGTCCGCAGCCGCGCGCACAAGCTCAACGAAGCGGCGCACCAGCTCGAGGCCCAGCTCGGACGGAGGCCCGACGAGAAAGAACTGGCCAAGCGGATGCGCATCTCGATGCGCGAGTTCCGCAAGCTTCAGCGCGACGCAAGGGCGGTCGGCGTCGTCTCGCTTAGCCGGAAGTGGTTCGAGACCGACTCGCACAAGGACGTCCGCGAAATCGACGTGCTGGAGGATAGGCGAAGCGACAACCCCGTGCGCGCCGCGCAAAGGAAGGACCTCAAGGACCTGGTGACGCGCGGGCTCAGCCGGGCCGAGCGGCTGATCATCGTGCTGTACTACTTCGAGGAGATGACGATGAAGGAGATCGGCCAGACGCTCGACCTGTCGGAGAGCCGGGTCAGCCAAATGCACTCCGCCATCTTGTCTCGCCTGAAGCACCAGCTCGAGAAACGCCAGAAAGAGCTGTCAGCCGTGTGAGTGCTCGGCGGCAATGCTGGGACCAGGCTCCGGATGAGCTGTTTCTTATCTCTCACCTCTCACCTCTCAGCTCTAACCTGTCGGGCAGGTCTGTCGTGGGCGTGCGTTTCGTCGGGGTAGGGGGTATAATCCGTCGTTTTGCGAGAGAGCAAACATGCGATTCACGAAAATGCACGGCATTGGTAACGACTACGTCTACGTGGACTGCTTCCGCGACCGCGTTGACGACCCGGCCGCGGTCGCCACGGCGGTCAGCGACCGTCACTTCGGCATCGGCGCCGACGGGCTGATCCTGATCGCGCCGTCCGACGTGGCCGACGTGCGCATGCGGATGTTCAACGCCGACGGCAGCGAGGGCGAGATGTGCGGCAACGGCATCCGCTGCGTGGCCAAGTTCGCGCACGACCACGAGCTGACGGCCGCGAATCCGATGCGCATCGAGACGGCCGCCGGCACCAAGACGATCGACTTGACCATCGGCGGCGACGGCAAGGTCTCTGCCGCCACTGTGGACATGGGCGAGCCGGTCCTTCGGCCAAGAGATATCCCCGTCGCGCTGGACGGCGATCGCGCGGTCGACGTGCCGATCACCATCGGCCAGGCGGAGCTGCGGATGACGTGCGTATCGATGGGCAACCCGCACGCGGTGATTTACGTGGACGACGTGGCCGCCGTCCCGCTGGGCAGCCTCGGCCCGCGGCTCGAGGGGCACGAGCTTTTTCCCCGGCGCGTCAACGTGCATGTCGTCCAGGTGCGGTCGGCGGGCGAGGTCTCCATGCGCACCTGGGAGCGGGGCAGCGGAATCACGCTCGCCTGCGGGACCGGCGCGTCGGCCGTGTGCGTGGCCGGCGTGCTGACCGGGCGGTCCGGCAGGGCGATCGGGGCACGCCTGCCCGGCGGCGACCTGGAGCTGGAGTGGCGCGAGGCCGACAACCACGTCTACCTCACCGGGCCGGCCGTCGAGGTGTTTTCCGGCGACTGGCCCGATTGAACGGCGCGGCAGGAGATGGGGGCGGATGCGCTGGTGGAGTTCCTCGACCAACCAGGTGAGAGGTCAGAGGTGAGAGGTTAGAGCAAACCGGACCAGGCGGAGCCTCACCTCTAACCTCCTACCTCCAACCTGCCGCGAAGCGGCGGGCTGCGGAGACTACCTTGAGCATGGCCGGGGCACGGGTTAGAATCTCCCGCCTTGAGAGGCAGCTCATGATCATCGCGGACCTCAGCGACATCGTCGGCCGAACGTACCCCGCGCGCAGGCGGACGCAGAACCTCGTCGGCGGGCCGTCGCCCATCCAGGCGGCGAGCTTCTCGATGGGCTACGTCACGCTGGACCCCCGCGGCGGGCAGGTGCCGTGGCACAATCAGGAGCAGGAGGAAGTCTACTTCGTCGTCTCCGGCGCCGGCGAGATGTGCGTCGGCGGCGAGCGGCGGACGCTTTGCGCCGGCCAGGCCGTCTACATCCCGCCCGGCGAGTACCACCAGCTCACGAACGCCGGCGACGAGCCGCTGATCATGATCTACTGCTACGGCCCGGCGGGCGACGTGGCCCACTGGCGGCAGGAGCTGGACGGCACGCTGCCGGTCGCCGGCGTGGACGTCCCGCCGCTGCCCGAAGGCGCCGCGCCCCAGTGCACCGAACCGCCCGAGGAGTCGTGATGGGGACCGGCGAGACGCACAGAATCGGCATCATAATGAATGGCGTCACGGGGCGCATGGGCGCGAATCAGCACCTGATGCGCTCGATCATGGCTGTCATCCGCCAGGGCGGCGTGAAGACCGCCGCCGGCGAGACGATCATGCCCGATCCCGTGCTCGTCGGGCGCAACCCGGCCAAGCTGGCAAAGCTGTCGGCCGAGACCGGCATCACCAAGGTCGCCACCAACCTCGATTCGGCGCTGGCCGACGCGGACAACACCGTCTACTTCGACGCGCAAACGACCTCGCGCCGCGCCGCGGCCGTCACCAAGGCCATCGCCGCCGGCAAGCACATCTACTGCGAAAAACCCACGGCCGTCACCGCCGCCGAGGCGCTCCAGTTGCACGTCGCAGCCGGCAAGGCCGGCGTCAAGCACGGGGTCGTGCAGGAC